>DAOPXW010000007.1:0-17118 GCA_035352555.1 Oscillospiraceae bacterium | reverse complement strand
GAATAGTTGTAGGCGCCTGTGCCGCAGACGGCGATAAGGTCGCCGCGCCTGGGCTTCGGCAGCGTCACACGGGGTTGGAGGATGTCGCCGCTTTCGCAGCAGCGGCCCACCAGATCGCACAGGAAATCGGCCCGCTCGTTCATCCGTCCCGCCGCGTACACGGTGTATTTCGAGCCGTAGAGGGCATAGCGGGGATTGTCCGTCATGCCGCCGTCCACGGAGACGTAGTTTTTGTAGCCGGGGATTTCCTTTACCGCCCCGGCGGTGTACAGTGTCAGCCCCGCGTCGGCCACGATGCTGCGCCCGGGCTCCATCAAAATTTTCGGCAGGGGGATGCCCAGGGCGGCCGCTTCGGCTTTCATGGCCCGGGCCACCTCGCCGATGCGCGCCGCCACGTCCACGGCGCCGTCCGATTCCACATAGGGCACGCCGTAGCCGCCGCCGATATCGAACTGGCGGGTGACATAGCCGGTCCTGTCCCGGAGCCGGGCGAAAAAGCGCAGCATGATGAGGCTGGCGCGCTGGAAAACATCCTCCTCAAACACCTGCGAGCCCACGTGGCAGTGGAAGCCCTCCAGACTGACGCTGGGCAGGGCCAGCGCCGCCTCCGCCAGCGGCAGGGCCTGCCCGGTCTCGATGGCGGTGCCGAATTTGGAATCCACCATGCCGGTGTTCACTGCGTCATAGGTGTGTGGGTCGATGCCCGGAGTCAGCCGCAGCAGGATCTTCTGGCGCGCTCCCCGCCGCCCGGCGATGCGGTCCACGGCGGCCAGCTCGTCCGGCCCGTCCACCACGAAATAGCCCACACCCCGCTCCATGGCGAAAGCGATGTCGGCGTCGGTCTTGTTGTTGCCGTGAAAATAGGCGTTTTCCAGCGGAAAGCCCGCCAGAAAGGCGGTCTGGATCTCGCCGGGGGACACCACGTCGATGCCCAGGCCCTCCTCCCGCACGAGGGTGTAAATATGCTTGAAGGAGGCGGCCTTGCCCGCGTACAGGGGCAGCGCGTTATCCCCGAAGTGGGCGCGGAAGGCCTGGGTATAGATCCGGCAGTTGCGCCGTATGCGCGCCTCGTCCATCAGATAAAGCGGGGTGCCGTATTTTTCGGCCAGCGCCGCGGTGTCCTGACCGCCAAAGGTCAGATGCCCCGCCGCGTTGATCCCAAGATTTGAATAGATCATTCACAGCGCCTCCCAAATTATAAATATTTATTCATTATATGGCGTTAAGATTGTATACCCGCGGCACCGGACTGTCAAGGGAAAGCGCGGGCCGCTTGCTTCCCGCCCCGGAGGCTGGTATAATAAAGCCGTTCGAAAATCCGACCACCCGCAGGAAAGAAGAAAAACGATGACATTTACCGCGCTTGTGCAAAATCATTTGCTGATTAACGCCCTGGCGTCCTGGCTGATCGCGCAGCTGGTCAAGGTGCTGCTGTACGCGCTGGTCAACCGCAGGCTGGACTGGAAACGCCTGTTCGGCGACGGGGGCATGCCCAGCGGCCATTCCGCCACGGTGACGGCGCTGGCCGCCACGGCGGCGCTGGAATGCGGGCTGGATTCGCCGGCGTTCGCGATTTCCACCATACTTGCCGTCATTGTGATGCACGACGCCACGGGGGTGAGACGCCAGGCGGGCGAGCACGCCAAGGCGATCAACGAGCTGATGGAGGCCCTGAACAGCGATATGGCCCCGGAGGACAAGCTGCAGGAGCTTCTCGGCCACACGCCGCTGCAGGTGTTTTTCGGCGCGCTCATCGGCCTTACCGCGGCGCTGCTGATGAAATAAACCCGACCCGCGCAAGCGGCGGCTGGAGAACGATTCCATGACCGCCGTGCTGGGCGAAACGCCGCCGGACCCCGTCCTGCTGTATTTTGACGACAGCGAGGCCTGGCAGAATATTTTTTCCGGGAGGTAATTCTTATGGCAGACAGATGCCCTCTGTGCGGCTCGCTGAAATGTGAGCTCCATGACGCCGCCGCGGGCCGGACCGTCAAATGCAAGACCTATCAGGCGGACTTTCGGATTCGCCGGGACATGACCGAGCGCTACGCGGGGGAGGCACTGTATCCAAGGCTGCTCAACCTCATGGCGGAAAAGCTGCTGCGGGAGCCCGCGGAGCGCTCCGGCGCGGACTGGACCTTTTATTACGACCCGCTGGAGGAGACCCGGCCGGAGGACCCGGCCCAGGTCAATCTGGCGTATCTCATGCCCGGCTATCCTTCGGAGATCACGGAGAAGGTCAACAGGGTGCTCCTGAATCTTGCGGCGCGCTATCCGGCCTACGGCGTGCGCTTTGCGGTGGATACCACCGTGCTGCGGCTGTATTTTTCTTCGCTGCCGGCGGAGGATTCCACGGAGGCCGAAGGTATCCTGCTGATGCTCGCCGACTTCGGCTATGTCCACCGCAGCGGCCGTTCCAACTCGTTTTTCATCACCGCTGCGGGCTGGAAAAAGGTGGAGGAGCTGCAAAAGAAGAGCGCCGAATCGCGGCAGGGCTTTATCGCCATGTACTATCTTCCGGAGACCGAAGGCATCCGCGAGGCTTTTCGCCGGGGAATGCAGGCGGCGGGCTATGTGGCCTGCATCATCGACGAAAAGGAGCACAACAACCAGATCGTCCCCGAGATCTTTCATGAGATCCGCCGCAGCAAATTTGTGGTGGCGGACATCACCTACCCCAATTTCGGCGCCTATTATGAGGCGGGCTATGCGCAGGGACTGGGGAAGGAGGTCATCGTCTGCTGCAGGCGGGCGGTGTTCGACAACAGGGACGGGCAGTCGGTCAGACCGCATTTTGATATTTCCCAGAAGTCCATGGTCATCTGGGACGACGAGGAGGATCTGGTGCGCCGCCTGAAACGCCGCATCGAAGCCACCGTCCAGTGACGAACGTGAATCGGCGCCCGGGTGTTTTCACCCGGGCGCTTGTTGTCCGTCTGCGGAGGGCGGCAAAAGTTGAATTTCCTCTCTTTCCGCCGTATAATCGAAGCATCCGTCAGCGGGAGGAATAAAATATGAAAAAATGCCGGATCACCGTTATGAAAAAGGCCTTCTATCCCGAGCTTGCGGCGCGGTATGAAAACTCCATCGACCACGCCTGTGAGCTGAGAGAGGGGCAGGTGTTCATTACCGACGGCTGGCGGCGGCCGGAGGGGATGTGCGAGAGCGCGTGGGGCAGTCTCAGCCCCTTTGTGATGACGCTGGCCCACGGCGGCGGCAATTTTTATGACGGCTGGATGCAAAATGAAAAGTCGGCCATGATCTCCTGCAACGACGGCTTCCGCCCGGTGAGTTTTCTCATCGAGGCGCTGGACGGGGATGCCGACGCCCCGGCCTGAAGGAGACGCCTGAAAAGCGCAGCGGCCGCGTCGGCAGGGAGAAGTCTGCATGTTTTTAACAAAACACTGCGCTAAATCGAAAAGGAATTTGGAATTTCGGTAGAAATGCACGAAGGTAGGTTGACAAGTTTGTGAACATAAGCTAATATCAGGCCAATTTAATTGATCCGGCGCACCAGTGCCGGAACAATGGTAGAGGCGCGGCAAGTCAAAAGTAATCCGCCGGCAGGGGAATGCAGGTTCCCGTGCGGATGAAAGGGGCGGCCGCCGAAGCGAAAAAACGGACCTGACTTTCGTTTTTTGCGCTGGGCTGACGGAGAATATCCGGCAGACTGTCACAGCGATGTGGAGCGCTATCATTGGCCGACGGTTTCCGTAAACCCGGGAGCCGGTATACCCGTAATCGAGCCATGAATGCGATGTTCGCGTTCATGGCTTTTTTTATTTCAAAAAGAGAGGTATGAAAAAATGAGGAGAATCGTTTCCCTTCTGCTGGCCCTGGCCGTGATGCTGGGCCTCGCCGCCTGCGGCGCCGCCACCGCGGTCCCCGCTGCCGCCACGCCCGGGGCCGCCGCCGTCCAGACGGAGATCTCCGGCCAGTTCCGCGTGGGCATGGAATGCGCCTACGCCCCCAACAACTGGCAGGAGGCCGCCGCCACCGACACCAACGTCCCCATCGAAAACGTGCCCGGCGCTTACGCCCAGGGCTACGACGTGCAGATCGCCCGGGCCGTGGCGGATTATCTTGGCTATGAGCTGATTGTTGTGAAGCTGTCCTGGGAAGGATTGATCGAGGCCCTCAATCAGGGCCGGATCGACGCCATTATCGCGGGCATGATGTCCACCGCGGAGCGCCGCCAGGCCATCAATTTCTCCGACCCCTATCAGGACGGCGAGTACGGCATCATGGTCATGAGCGGCTCCCCCTATGAAAACGCCAGGTCCATCCACGACTTTTCCGGCGCCAGCGTGCTGGGCCAGAAGGACACCATGTACGACGAGGTCATCGGCCAGATGGACGGGGTGAACCACCTGCCCCCGGTGAGCAGCGTGCCCGATATGCTCTCCCGGCTGGAGGAAGGCACCTGCGACGCCGTGGTGGTGGACGTCATCAGCACCCAGGCGTACCTGAAGGTCAACCCGAACTTCGTGGTCATCTCCTTTGCCGCGGGCAGCGGCTTCGTGATGGAGGATTCCTCCGCCCGCATCGGCCTGCGCAAGTCGGATACCCGGCTGCTGGCCGCCGTGAACAACGCGCTGGCCACCCTCGACGACACCGCCCGCGGTACCCTGTGGAGCACCGCCATCGACAATCAGCCCGCCTGAGCATGCGGGTCGGCCGCAATTTTACAATACCGCATCACGGCTGGGAGGTCGGACGACGATGAGCAAGCTGCGAAATTATTTTGAAAAGGACCGCCGGTACGAATTCCTGACGGGCACGATCCTGGCGGCGCTGTGCGTGCCGCTGTGGGCCGGGACGCCCTGCGCCCTGAGCTTTCTGGGCGCGGACGGCGTTCTGCTGCGGGTCCTTCAGGCGGTGTGCGCCCTGTTCGCCGCGCTGGCGCTGCTGGCTCTCGCCGTGAAAGCGACCCATTGGCGCGGCTATGCCGGGACGTTTCTGAAACGCCCCGGCATGGTGAAGCTGGCGCGGATTTTTTACTGGATGGTGGTCCTGGCCTTCGCCCTCACGGTGACCGACCGGCTGGCGCTGTCGCTGATCGACACGGTGCGGGGCGCGCTGGCGGCGGAGAAAAACCCGGACGGATTCATCGCCTCCATGGTCTATATGTTCTGGAACAGCCGCTCCTTCTTCTGGTACGGCATCGGCGTCACGGTAAAGATCGCCCTGCTGGGTACGGCCATCGCCTTCCTTCTGGCCGTGCTGATGGCCTTCCTGCGCATCCAGAAGCCCGCCCGGCAGGACGGCGATCTGGTGCGGTTCCTGAAAAAGCTGGGCCGCGGCTTTGCCCATGTCTACATCACCGTCATCCGCGGCACGCCCATGATGGTGCAGGCGCTGATTATTTACTACGCGGGCTTCGGGCTGTTCAAGGGCTCCGGCATGACGGTGACGGAGATCAACCGGGTTTGGAGCTTTTTCATCTCGGGCCTGTTCACCGTGTCCCTCAACTCCACCGCCTATCTGGCGGAGGTGCTGCGCGGCGGCATCGAATCCATCGATGCCGGCCAGACCGAGGCGGCCCGCTCGCTGGGGATGACGGGCTGGCAGGCCATGCGCAGGGTGGTGTTTCCCCAGGCGGTGAAAAACAGTGTCCCCGCCATCGGCAACGAATTCATTATCAACATCAAGGACTCCTCCGTGCTGTCCGTCATCGGCGTGATGGATCTGATGTACGCCACCTCCTCCGTCAGCGGCATCTATTACAGCACGCTGCCCATCTACTGCGTGGCGGCCCTCCTCTATCTGATCCTGACCTATCTTTCCTCGCTGATTATGAAGGGCGTGTCCCATAAGCTGGATACGCAGGCCAGGGACCTGCCCAGCTCGAATTGAGGTGAGACCATGGAACCGGAATTGAGAATCCAAAAACTGGAGAAGTCCTTCGGCAGCCTCAAGGTGCTCAAGGGGATCGATCTGGAGGTGAACGCCGGAGAGGTGGTGTGCATCATCGGGGCTTCCGGCTCCGGCAAATCCACGCTGCTGCGGTGCATCAACCTGCTGGAGGAGGCCGAGAGCGGCCATATCTGGTTCGAGGGCAAGGACCTGATGGACCTGGGCACCGACCTTAACCAGCTCCGCCAGCGCATCGGCATGGTGTTTCAGAGCTTCAACCTGTTTGCCAACAGGAATGTGCTGGACAACTGCACCGTGGCGCCCATAACGGTGAAGCGTCTGCCCCGCGCCGAAGCCGAGGCGCTGGCCGAAAAGCAGCTCACGGACGTGGGGCTGAAGGATTTCATCCGCGCCGACAGCCGCAGGCTCTCCGGCGGGCAAAAGCAGCGGGTGGCCATCGCCCGGGCGCTGTGCATGGCCCCGGACATCCTGCTCTTCGACGAGCCGACCAGCGCGCTGGACCCCGAGATCGTGGGCGAGGTGCTGGACGTGATGAAACGGCTGGCCGGGGAGGGCATGACCATGGTGGTGGTCACCCACGAAATGGCTTTCGCCCGCGAGGTCAGCGACCGGGTGGTGTTTATGGACGGCGGCGTCATTCTGGAGCAGGGAGCGCCGCAGGAGGTGTTCGGCCATCCGCGGGAGGCCCGCACCCGGGAATTTCTCAGCCGCTATCTGGAGGATGTATGAAAGAGATCACCGAATACTTTACCCATGAGACCGATTATCCGGATCTGGATCTGGCCGGCGCGCTGGCGCGCCTGTCCGCCGCCATCCGATGCCGGACCGTCAACGACGGCGTCTCGGACGCCGCCTTCGCCGCGCTGCGGGAGCTGATGCGCCGGAGCTATCCCGCCGTAATGGCGGCGGGCATTTTTGAACTGGTGGGCCGCAGCGTGCTCATCACCCTGCCCGGTACCGACGGGACTCTGCGCCCGGCGCTGTTCATGAGCCATCAGGACGTGGCGCCCGTGGTGCCGGGGACGGAGGGCGACTGGACCCACCCCCCCTACGCAGGCGACATCGCCGACGGCTATATCTGGGGCCGGGGCGCGCTGGACATCAAACAGCAGGTGTTCGGCGTGCTGGAGGCCGCGGAATATCTCCTCTCCCGCGGCGGCCGCCCGGCCCGCACGGTCTATCTCGCCTTCGGCGAGGATGAGGAGACCTACAACCGGGGCGCGCAGGCGATGTCCGACCTGCTGAAAAGCCGGGGCGTCACGCTGGAATTCGTGCTGGACGAGGGCGAGACGGCCATCGGCCCGGCCGCGGCCTACGGCGCGCCGGGGACGTTTATGGGCGAGATCAACCTGATGGAAAAGGGCTATGCCGATCTGGAGCTCTCCGTCAAAAGCGAGGGGGGCCATTCCAGCCGCCCCTGGGGCGGTACCTCGCTGGGACGGCTGGCCGCCGCCATCGCCGCCGTCACGGACGCTCCCTATCCGGCGGAGCTGTCCCCCCCGGTCCGCCAGACCTTCGCGGCGCTGGCGCCCTATATCACGGAGGAGCCGCTGCGCACGCTGATCCGGGACCCGGACAAAAACGCCGACGCCATCGCCCGGTACTGCGTGACCGTCCCCGCGCTGTTCCCGCTGGTCACCACCACCGTCGCCCCCACCATGATCCGCGGCGGATCGGACGCCTGCAACGTCCTGCCCCAAAATATGGAGGCCGCCGTCAATTTCCGCATCGCCTGCGGCCACACCGCCGGCGAGGTGTTTGCCCGCTGCCGGGCCGCGGTCGGCGATCAGGGCGTCGCCCTGCGGTTTTTGCAGGCCAACGACCCCTCCGCCGTGGCCAGGACCGACGGGCTGGGCTATGAGCGCCTCACGGCCGCGCTGGGCCGCTATTTCGGGCCGGTGGTCTATGTCCCCACCCTCTCCGTGGGCGCCACGGACGCGCGCCGCTACGAGCAGATCTGTGACGCCTGCCTGCGCTGCAGTCCCTTCGTGGGCAGCAGGGAGGAGGTGGCCCGGGGCGTCCACGGCACGGACGAAAAGCTGTCCATCCGCGCCTATGCCCAGGGTATCCGCGTGCTTATCGCCCTGCTGACCGATACCTGTCTGTAATCCGGACGCCGGAAGCATCACCGGCCCGCGAAGAAACCTTCGCGGGCCGGTGATGTTTCATTTATTTACTTATATTATACTTATTTTACGCCGAACAGCAGCTCGCCGTAGGTGGGGAAGGGCCAGTTTTCCGGGCCGGTGACGGTCTCCAGCGCGTCGGCGATCTCCCGCAGCTCCGTCATGGCGGGCAGGATGCTGTCCCGGCAGAAGCAGGCCAGCTTCAGGCTGTCGCCGATGCCGGCGGCCCGGGCCAGGATGCCGTTCATCCCCTCCACCCGGTGATAGAGCTCTCCGGTGAGGGCCGAGACCTTATCCAGCGTCTCGCTCTCATACCGCACATCCGTGCCGCAGGCCTTCTTGGCCTGAAGGGTCCGGGCCAGCGCGCCGCCGAAGGCGGACACGGCGGGCAGGATCTGCCGCTTGGCCATGTCCTGCATGGTGCGGGCTTCTATCTTGACGAGCTTGGAATAATTCTCCAGGCCCACCTCGTAGCGGGCCTGGATCTCCGCCCGGCTGAGCACGCCGTGGCCGGTGTACAGCGCCACATTTTTTTCATCCAGCATGTGAGGCAGCGCCTCCGGCGTGGAGGGGTAGTTGCGCAGTCCGCGCTTTTGAGCCTCCGCCACCCAGGCGTCTTCATAACCGTTGCCGTTGAAGATGATGCGCCTGTGTTCGTGGATGGTGCTTCGGATCAGGGCGTGCAGCGCGGGGGTAAAGTCCCCGGCGGCCTCCAGCTCGTCGGCAAACTGGCGCAGCGCTTCCGCCACGGCGGTGTTCAGCGCCACGTTGGGCGTGGACATGGAGGCGGAGGAGCCGGGCATACGGAACTCGAACTTGTTGCCGGTGAAGGCGAAGGGGGAGGTGCGGTTGCGGTCGGTGGTGTCCCGGGCGAAGTGGGGGATGGAGTTCACCCCGATTTTGAGGATGGTCTTTTCCTTGCCGGAATAGGCGGTGCCGTTGTCGATGGCCTCCAAAATCTCGGTCAGCTCGTCGCCCAGGAAGATGGACACGATGGCCGGAGGCGCCTCGCTGGCGCCCAGCCGGTGGTCGTTTCCGGCGGAGGACACGGCGATGCGCAAAAGGTCCTGATAATCATCCACAGCCTTGATGACCGCGCACAGAAACAGCAGGAACTGCGCGTTTTCATAGGGCGTGTCGCCGGGCTCCAGAAGATTCGCGCCGGTGTCGGTCTTCAGCGACCAGTTGTTGTGCTTGCCGCTGCCGTTGACGCCCTCGAAGGGCTTCTCGTGCAGCAGGCACACCAGTCCGTGGCGGCGGGCGACCTTTTTCATCATCTCCATGGTCAGCTGGTTGTGATCCACGGCCACGTTGGAGGTGATGAAGACGGGAGCCAGCTCGTGCTGGGAGGGGGCCACCTCGTTGTGCTCGGTCTTGGCCAGCACGCCCAGCTTCCACAGCTCCTCGTCCAGATCCTTCATGAACTCGGCCACCTTGGGCTTGATCACGCCGAAATAGTGGTCGTCCAGCTCCTGACCCTTGGGGGGCATGGCGCCGAACAGGGTACGCCCGGTGAACATCAGATCGGGCCGCCGCTCAAACATGGCCTCGTCCACCAGAAAATATTCCTGCTCGGGGCCGCAGGTGGGCTTGACATGGCGCACGTCCGTGTTGCCGAACAGCCTGAGGATGCGCATGCACTGGGTGTTCAGGGCCTGCATGGAGCGCAGCAGCGGGGTCTTGCGGTCCAGCGCCTCGCCGGTGTAGGAGCAGAACGCCGTGGGGATGTACAGGGTGTTGTCCTTGATGAAAGCGTAGGAAGTGGGATCCCAGGCGGTATAGCCCCGGGCCTCGAAGGTGGCGCGCAGGCCGCCGGAGGGGAAGGAGGAGGCGTCGGGCTCGCCCCGGACGAGGTTGGAGCCGGAAAATTCCAGAATGACCCTGCCGCCGCCCGCGTTGGAGATGAAGCTGTCGTGCTTTTCGGCGGTGACGCCGTTCAGCGGCTGGAACCAGTGGGTAAAGTGGGTGGCGCCGTTCTCAACGGCCCAATCCTTCATGGCGTTGGCCACGATGTTGGCCACCTCCGGGTCGAGACGTTTGGAGTCCTTGATGGTCTCCCGCAGCTGCCGATAGGTCTTGGCCGGCAGCCGCTGGCGCTGCACGTCGTCGTTAAAGGCCATGCAGCCGAAAATTTCGGCGGTGTTGCTCATTCCGAATGCCCCCTTGCATACCAGTTTAGTATCCTAAAACTCTACCCCATGCCCCGGGGAAAGTCAATATTTTTTTGTATACAGGACTTGACAGCGCCGCGAAGAAGGTATAAAATACAACAGTAAATTAATTTGAGACAATATTTTGTCAAGGTTTTGAAAACGCTGAACGATGCGAGGGGGCAAGTGCCCCCATAAAGGCATCGGAAAGCGTTTTAATTTTTTGTGTCGGCCGTTTGTGCGCGGCGGGAGGTAAGCCATGACAAAATATATTTTCGTGACCGGCGGCGTTGTATCCGGGCTTGGAAAAGGCATTACGGCGGCGTCGCTGGGAAGATTGCTCAAGGCGCGGGGACTGAAGGTCGCCGCCCAGAAGCTGGACCCCTATATCAATGTGGACCCCGGCACCATGAGCCCCTATCAGCACGGCGAGGTCTATGTGACCGAGGACGGCGCGGAGACCGATCTCGACCTGGGCCACTATGAGCGGTTCATCGACGAGGATCTGAACAAATACTCCAATCTCACCACCGGCAAGGTCTACTGGAACGTGCTCAACAAGGAGCGCCGGGGCGAGTATCTGGGGGAGACGGTGCAGGTCATCCCCCATATTACCAACGAGATCAAGGACTTTATTTACTCCGTGGGCCGCAAGACTGGGGCGGACGTGGTCATCACCGAGATCGGCGGCACCACCGGCGATATCGAATCCCAGCCGTTTCTGGAGGCGGCCCGGCAGGTGGGACTGGAGGTGGGACGGGAAAACGCCATCTACATCCATGTCACGCTGGTGCCCTTCCTGCGCGGCAGCGACGAGCACAAGACCAAGCCCACCCAGCATTCCGTGAAGGAGCTGCAGGGCATGGGCATCTCCCCGGACATCATCGTGCTGCGCTGCGACGAGCCGCTGGAGGATTCCATTTTCAAGAAGATCGCCATGTTCTGCAACGTCAAGCCCGACTGCGTCATCGAAAACCGCACCATCCCCATCCTGTACGAAGCGCCGCTGATGCTGGAAAAGCGGGACTTTTCCCTGATCGTGTGCCGGGAGCTGGGCCTGTGGACCAAGGCCCCGGAGCTGTCCGAGTGGAAGACCATGGTGGAGACCATCCGGAACCTCAACAAAACCGTCACCATCGGCCTTGTGGGAAAGTACGTCCAGCTGCACGACGCCTACCTCTCCGTGGCGGAGGCGCTGCGCCACGCGGGCTATGTCTACGGCGCGAACATCGACATCGAATGGATCGACAGCGAGACCGTGAACGACCAGAACGTGGGCGCGGTGCTGGCCCGCTGCGACGGCGTCATCGTACCGGGCGGCTTTGGCAACCGGGGCATCGACGGCAAGATCGCCACGGCGAAATACTGCCGGGAGCGGAATGTGCCCTATCTGGGCATCTGCCTGGGGATGCAGGTGGCCGTCATCGAGTTCGCCCGCAGCGTGTGCGGGCTGCAATACGCCGATTCCGGCGAATTCGACCCCGATTCCCCCGATAAGGTCATTGACTTTTTGCCCGATCAGAACGACAATATCAACAAGGGCGGCACGCTGCGCCTGGGCGCGTACCCCTGCCGGCTGAAGGAGGGCACCGTCATCCGAGCCTGTTACGGTACGGAGAATATCAGCGAGCGGCACCGCCACCGCTATGAATTTAACAACGACTATCGGGAAATCATGGAGGAAAACGGCATGGCGCTCTCCGGCGTCTCGCCGGACGGGCATATCATCGAGACTATGGAGCTGCCCGGAAACGACTATTTCGTAGGCGTGCAGTTCCATCCTGAATTCAAGAGCAGGCCGAACAAGGCGCATCCTCTGTTCAAGGGGCTGGTGAAAGCCTCGCTGGAACGGAAGGAAAAAGCCGACGGCAGAAAGGAAACCTGATATGAGAGACTACAAGGCAGAATTCGACAAGCGCGTGGCGTTTATCCGCGACCTTCTGGAAAAGAGCGGCTGCGACGGCATCGTTTACGGCAACTCCGGCGGCAAGGATTCCGCGCTGGTGGGCATCCTGTGCAAATTCGCCTGCGAAAACACCGTGGGCATCCTCATGCCCTGCGCCTCCAAGCGCAATTTTGAGATGGACAAAAACGACGGCATGGAGGTAGCCGACCACTTCGGCATCAAGACCCGGCTCATCGACCTCACCCCCGTACGCGCCGCCGAGATCGAGGGGCTCAAGGCCGTCACCGGCCTCACGGACATGGCCGTCGCCAACATCGCGCCCCGGCTGCGCATGCTGACGCTTTACGCCGTCGCCCTGAGCGAGAACCGCCTGGTGGCGGGCACCGGCAACCGCAGCGAGGCCTATATGGGCTACTTTACCAAGTGGGGGGACGGCGCCCACGACTTCAATCCCATCGCCGATCTCACGGTCACCGAGATCTATGAATTCCTCAAATGGCTGGCCGCCCCCCGCTGCGTCATCGAGAAGGCCCCCTCCGCGGGCCTGTTCGAGGGCCAGACCGACGAGGGCGAGATGGGCATCACCTACGCCGCCATCGACGATTATCTGCTGAAGGGCGAGGCCAGCGAGCACGATCAAAAGATCATCGAGCGCTACCACAAGCGCAGTGAGCACAAGCGTGCCGGCATCGTCAATTATCACGACTGAGAACGACAGGCGGCAGGAGAGAGCCATGCACGAATATTATGAAAATCCGCTCTGCGGCCGGTACGCCGGCGAAGAGATGAAGCGCCTTTTTTCCGACGATGTGAAGTTCTCCACCTGGCGCAGACTGTGGGTCGCGCTGGCGGAGAGCGAACAGGAGCTGGGCCTTGCCATCACGGACGCCCAGATCGCCCAGATGAAGGCCCATATCGACGACATCGACTACGCCTCCGCCAAGGCCCATGAGAGCGAGGTCCGCCACGACGTCATGGCCCACGTCCTCACCTACGGCGAGGCCTGCCCGGACGCCCGGCCCATCATTCATCTGGGCGCCACCTCCTGCTATGTGGGCGACAACACGGATATCATCCGCATGCGGGACGGGCTGCTGATCGTCCGCAGGCTGCTGGTCAGCGCGCTGGCGGCGCTGGCCGATTTCGCGGAAAAGTACAAGGATCTGCCCACGCTGGCCTATACCCATTTTCAGGCCGCCCAGCCCACCACCGTGGGCAAGCGGGCCTGCCTGTGGGCAAACGACCTGCTGATGGACCTGAACGAACTGGAATTCCAGCTGGGGAATCTGAAGCTGCTGGGCTGCAAGGGCACCACCGGCACCTGCGCCAGCTTTCTGGAGCTTTTTGACGGGGACGAGGCAAAGTGCCTAACGCTGGAAAAAAAGATCGCGGCCAAAATGGGCTTCGATCATTGCGTGCCCGTCAGCAGCCAGACCTATTCCCGCAAAACAGATTTCGCCGTGCTGCAGGTGCTGTGCGGCATCGCCCAGTCCGCCGCCAAGTTTTCCAACGACATCCGGCTGCTGTCCCACGAAAAAGAAGTGGACGA
Source organism: Oscillospiraceae bacterium (assembly GCA_035352555.1). Lineage (GTDB taxonomy): Bacteria > Bacillota > Clostridia > Oscillospirales > Oscillospiraceae > UBA2922. The sequence continues at coordinate 3,510 of DAOPXW010000007.1, read as the reverse complement.
GCCCTTTGAGGATAAGCAGATCGGCTCCTCCGCGATGGCCTATAAGCGCAATCCCATGCGCGCCGAGCGCATGGCGTCCCTGGCCCGCTACGTGATATGCGACCTCAACAACGCCGCCGTCACCGCCTCCGCCCAGTGGTTCGAGCGCACGCTGGACGATTCCGCCAATCGGCGCCTGTCCGTGCCGGAGGCCTTCTTGGCGACGGACGGTATCCTGGGGCTCTATATCAACATCATCAGCGGACTGCGGGTGTATCCCGCCGTCATCAAAAAACATCTGGACGAGGAGTTGCCTTTTATGGCGACGGAGAATATACTAATGTATTGCGTCCGGGAAAAGGGCGGCGACCGCCAGACCCTGCACGAGGCCATCCGGCAGCACTCCGTCAAAGCCGCGGAGCAGGTCAAGCTCTACGGCAGACCCAACGATCTGATGGCGCGCATCCTTGGAGATCCCGCTTTCGGCCTGACGGCGGAGGAGCTTGAAAAGCTCATGGACCCCGCCGGCTTCACCGGTCTCGCGGGACGGCAGACGGAGCGCTTCCTCGCGGAAAATGTCCGTCCCGTGCTGGATCAGCACAGAGACGAGCTGGGCGCAAAGATCGGAATAAACGTCTAAGGGAGAGAGTATTCAATGCTTACAGCAATAGTCGGCACCAACTGGGGCGACGAGGGCAAGGGCCGCATGGTCGATCTCCTCAGTGAGAAATACGCCGTGGTCGTCCGCTATCAGGGCGGCAACAACGCGGGCCATACCGTGGTCAACGAGCGGGGCAAGTTCATCATGAACCTGCTGCCCTCCGGCATTTTGCGGGACGATACCGTCAACGTGCTGGGCCCCGGCATCGTCATTGATCTGGAGCACCTTTTCAACGAGGTCGCGCGCCTGCGCGACAGCGGCATCGCCATCACCCCCGACCACCTGAAGATCAGCGACCGGGCCACCATCTGCATGCCCTACCACAAGCTGCTGGACGGGCTGGAGGAGGACCGTCTCGGCGACAAGAAGTTCGGCTCCACCCGCCGGGGCATCTCCCCGGTGTACGCGGACAAGTATATGAAAAAGACCCTGCGCATGGGCGACCTGCGCCATCTGGACGAGCTGTACCCGCGGCTGGACGGCATCGTGGAGTGGAAGAATCTCACCGTGGAGCGCGGCTACGGCCACGAGCCCATCCGCACCGCGGATATGATGGCCTGGCTGAAAAAATTCGGCCTGCCCTTCGTGGATTATGTGTGCGACACCACCGAATATCTGAGCGGCGCCATCGACGGCGGCAAGTCCGTCCTGTTCGAAGCCCAGTTGGGCGCGCTGCGGGACATTGACTTCGGCATCTATCCCTACACCTCCGCCTCCACCACGCTGGCGGCCTACGCCCCCATCGGCGCGGGCGTGCCCCAGTACCGGCTGGACGAGAGCATCGGCATCATGAAGGCCTATTCCAGCTGCGTGGGCGAGGGCCCCTTCACCTGCGAGCTGTTCGGGCCGGAGGGCGACGCGCTGCGCGAAGCCGGCGGCGAATACGGCGCGGCCACGGGCCGGCCCCGCCGCGTGGGCGGCTTCGATGTGGTGGCCTCCCGCTACGGCGCGAAGATGCAGGGCTGCACCTATGTGGCCCTGACCAAGCTGGACGTGCTGTCTTATCTGGAACAGATCCCCGTATGCGCCCACTACGAGGTGGACGGCAAAGTGGTGGACTGTTTCCCCGTGGGCGGCGCGCTGGATCGGGCCAAGCCCGTGTACGAATACCTCCCAGGCTTCCGCTGCGACATTTCAAAGTGCCGCAGACCGGAGGAGCTGCCCCGCGCGGCACTGGAATATATCCGCTATCTTGAAAAGCAGGTGGGCTGCCCCGTGAAATATGTCTCCGTGGGCGCACAGCGGGAAGATATCATCGAAATGTTCTGATTATCGGGCGGGATGCCGAAGGTATCCCGCCTGTTCCGACGATAAGGAGAGAAATACGCCATGCCAAATCAGAAGGTGCTGGTACTGGACTTCGGCGGCCAGTACAATCAGCTCATCGCCCGCCGGGTGCGTGAATGCAGCGTCTATTGCGAGGTCCATCCCTACACGATGACCCTGGAAGCCATCCGGGCCTACGCCCCCATCGGCATCATCTTCACCGGCGGCCCCAACAGCGTCTATACCGAGGGCTCCCCTCAGGTGGATCCCGCCGTTTTCCAGCTGGGCGTGCCCATCCTGGGCATCTGCTACGGCTGCCAGCTGCTGGCCCATCATCTGGGCGGCCGCGTCACCGAAGCGCAGGACGATTCCGCCCGGGAGTACGGCAAGACCCGGACCTATTTCGACACTGCCTGCCGCCTCTACAAGGGCCTTCCGGCGCAGGGCGTCACCTGGATGAGCCATGGCGATTACATGGAAAGGGTGCCGGAGGGCTTTTCGCTGGTGGCTCATTCCGACGCCTGCCCCAACGTGGGCATCTGCGACGAGGCCCGCGGCTTTTACGGCGTGCAGTACCACCCGGAGGTTAACCACACCGAGCACGGCTTCGACATGATCCATAACTTTCTCTACGAGGTCTGCCGCGCCCAGGGCGACTGGACCATGGGCGACTATATGCGCACCTCCATCGAAGCCATCCGCGCCAAGGTGGGAGACGGCAAGGTGCTGCTGGCACTCTCCGGGGGCGTGGATTCCTCCGTGGCGGCGGCGCTGATCGCCGAGGCCGTGGGCCCCCAGCTGACCTGCGTGTTTGTGGATCATGGGCTCCTGCGCAAAAACGAGGGAGACGAGGTGGAAGCCGCGTTTTCCAAGTGGGATATCAATTTCGTCCGCGTCAACGCGGCGGAGCGGTTCCTTGCGAAGCTGGCCGGCGTCACCGAGCCGGAGCGCAAACGCAAGATCATCGGCGAGGAATTCATCCGCGTGTTCGAGGAGGAAGGCAGGAAGATCGGCAAGGTGGATTATCTGGCCCAGGGCACCATTTATCCCGACGTCATCGAATCCGGGCTGGGCAGCGCCGCCGTCATCAAGAGCCACCACAACGTGGGCGGTCTGCCGGACTTTGTGGATTTCAAGGAGATCATCGAGCCGCTTCGGCTGCTGTTCAAGGATGAGGTCCGCCAGCTGGGCCGGGAGCTGAAGCTGCCGGAATATCTGGTGCTGCGCCAGCCCTTCCCCGGGCCTGGCCTGGCCATCCGCTGCATCGGCGAGATCACCGGCGAGAGGCTGGCCATCCTGCGGGAGGCGGACTATATTCTCCGCGACGAGCTCGCCAGGGCCGGCCTTGACCGCGAGATCAGCCAGTATTTCGCCGTGCTCACCAATATCCGCTCCGTGGGCGTCATGGGCGACGGGCGGACCTACGACTATACGCTGGCGCTGCGGGGCGTCACCACCAGCGATTTCATGACCGCCGATTGGGCCCGCATCCCCTATGAGGTGCTGGACCGGGTCTCCACGCGCATCGTCAACGAGGTGCCGCACATCAACCGCATCGTCTACGATATCACCTCCAAGCCCCCCGCCACGGTGGAGTGGGAATA
>DAOPXW010000006.1:13911-44916 GCA_035352555.1 Oscillospiraceae bacterium | reverse complement strand
ACAACACAAAACCGGCCTGCGCTTAGTGTGCAAGTCGGCTTTGTCTACAGTCTGAGGCCGCCGGGCGCTTGCGCGCCCGGCGGCCTTTTTGTCGTTCCTATTTTCCCATGGCCTCGCGGCAATAGTAATTGAAATTCCGCTCCCGCTCCAGCGAGGTGGCGTCCATGTGGCCGGGATAGACCTCGTAATCGCCGGGCAGATCGCAGATGCGCCGCAGGGAGCGCAGCTCCGCGTCCATATCGCCGCCGGGCAGATCGGTCCGGCCGCAGCTGCCGCGAAACAGGGTATCCCCGCAGAAAATGGCGTTTTCGCACACCAGCGTCACGCCGCCGGGGGTGTGCCCCGGGGTGTGCAGCACCTGAAAGGTCAGCTTGCCCACGCTGACCCGGTCGCCGTCGGCATAGGTCCTGCCGCCCTTGGGCAGGGGAAATTTCATGCCCGATTCCCCGGGCTTGGGGTCGGTATCCAGCGGATGGATGTACACGGGCGCGCCCGTCTCCTCCTGCACCGGCAGCACCGCGCCCACGTGGTCATAGTGCCCGTGGGTCAGCAGAATGGCCCGGCAGGTGAGATGGTTCTCCTCCAGATAATCCAGGATAACGCCGCTCTCGTCGCCCGGGTCGATCACGGCGCATTCCAGCGTCGCCTCGTCGGTGACGATATAGCAGTTTTCCTCCAGCTGTCCCACGGGGATGGTCTTAATAAGCATGGCATTTTCTCCTTACAGCTCCTGCGTATCCAGCAGGATGGTCACGGGCCCGTCGTTTTCGCTGCGCACCAGCATATAGGCGCCGAATTCCCCGGTGCCCACGGTGAAGCCGCGCGCCCGGCAGTCGGCGACGACCCGCTCGTACAGCGGCTCGGCCCGCTCTGGCCTGGCGGCGCGGGAAAAGCCCGGGCGGCGGGAACGGCAGTCCGCGAACAGGGTAAACTGGCTGATAATCAGCAGTTCCGCGCCGGCGTCGGCGGGGCTTACGTTCATTTTTCCGTTTTCGTCCTCAAAAATGCGCAGCCCGCACAGCTTGTCCGCGAGCTTGTCCGCCTCGGCCTCGCCGTCGGTCTCGCCGACGCCCAGCAGCGCCAGCAGGCCCTTGCCGATGGCGGCCTTTTCCACGCCGCCGACGGCCACGGCGGCGGAATTCACTCTTGTCACGACAGCCCGCATAGCTTCTCTCCTTTTCTTTCGTTTCCCGTCTCCGCGTACTCCAAGCCGAAGCCCGGCGGAGCGAGTGAGACCCGGCTCCTCCGCCTGCCGGGGCGAGCGGTACGGCGCTTGCGCCGACGTCAGTCGCCGTTTCGGGTGACCTCGCCCACGCCGTTGATGGCGGCGACACGCTTCATGATGCTCCGCAGCTCGTCCACTCCCTTGACCTCCAGCGTCACGGACACCAGCGCCCGCCCGTCGTCGGTATCCCGGGCGTTGAGGGAACGGACCTTGGCGTTGATCGCGTTGAGCGCGGTGGCGATGTCCATGACCAGGCCCTGCCGCTCCTTGGAGACCACCAGAATAGTGGTGGTGTAATTATCGGTGGTCACGTCGGCCCAGCCGACGTCGATCCAGCGGCCGGCGTCGTCGGGATTGTTTTTGCGGTTGAGGTAGTTGGCGCAGTCGGCGCGGTGGATGGACACGCCCTGGCCCCGGGTGATGAAGCCCACGATATCGTCCCCGGGGATAGGGGTGCAGCAGCGGGAAAATTTGATCAGGCAGTTGTCCAGTCCGGCCACCAGCACGCCGTGGACGGGCTTGCCCTGCTTCAGCGACGCTTTTTCCCGCCGCTCGGCGGCCTCGTTGACCTTGTCCAGCACGGTCTTTTTTTCGGCGGTCTTCTGGCTGCGGAGCAGTTCGTCGTGCATCCGGTTGACGGCCTTGGTGGCGGTGATGCCGCCGTAGCCGATGGCGGCGTACAGGTCCTCCACCGTGGAGAAGGACACGCGCTTCAAAAGCTGGGGCAGCAGCTCCTCGTCGGCAAAGATGGCGGAAGACAGGCCCTGGGAGCGCAGCTCCCCTTCAAACATATCCCGGCCGGTGGAGATATTCTCGTCCCGGCGTTCCTTTTTGAACCACTGCTTGATCTTGGTGCGGGCGGAGCCGCTTTTGGCCATGCTGAGCCAGTCCCGGCTGGGGCCCGGCGCGTTTTTAGAGGTGCGGATCTCGACGATATCGCCGTTTTGCAGCACATGGTCCAGCTTCACGATGCGCCCGTTGACGGAGGCGCCCACCATGGTGTTGCCCACGCCGGAATGGATGCTGTAGGCGAAGTCGATGGGGGTGGCGCCGGCGGGCAGATTGATCACGTCGCCCTTGGGGGAGAACACGAACACCTCGTCGGCGAACATATCGATCTTCAGGTTGTGGAAGAAGTCGGAGGCGTCGGAATCCTGCTGGCTCTCCAGCAGGCGGCGCACCCAGGCATAGCTCTCCTCCTCCCCGTCGCCCACGGAGGGATTGCCCATCTTGTATTTCCAGTGGGCGGCCACGCCGTATTCGGCGGTGCGGTGCATCTCCCAGGTGCGGATCTGCACCTCGAAGGGGATGCCCTCCGAGCCGATGACCGTGGTATGGACGGACTGATACATATTGGGCTTGGGCGTGGAAATATAGTCCTTGAAACGCCCCGGCACCGGCTTGAACATATCGTGGATGATGCCCAGCACGTTGTAGCAGTCGGGAATGGAATCCACGATCACGCGGAAGGCGCACAGGTCGAAAATACCGTTGATATCCAGCTTCTGGGCGTACATCTTGCGGTAGATGCTGTAGATGTGCTTGATGCGGCTGAAGATGGAGGCGTGGATATTGTCCGCGGCCAGACGATCCTCGATCTGCTTCTGCATCCGGGCCATGAAGTCCTCCAGCATGGGCATCTTGGCTTCCAGCTCGGTGGTGATCTCCTTGTAGCCCGCGGGGTCGAGGTACAGCAGGGCCAGATCCTCCAGTTCCCACTTGGCCCGCTGCATGCCCAGCCGGTGGGCCAGCGGCGCATAGATCTCCATGGTCTCCAGCGACTTTGCCCGCTGTTTTTCCTCGCTCTGATAAGCCATGGTGCGCATATTGTGCATCCGGTCGGCGATTTTGATGAGGATGACGCGGATATCCTTGGACATGGCGAGCAGCATCTTGCGCATATTCTCCATCTGCTCGTCTTCCTTGCTGGTATACTGCACCCGGGTCAGCTTGGTCACGCCCTCCACCAGATCGGCCACGGCGGTGCCGAATTTTTTGGCGATGTCGTCGTAGCCCAGGGCGGTATCCTCGATAACGTCGTGCAGCAGGGACGCCACGATGGAATCCTCGTCCAGACCCATCTCCTGGGCGATTTCCGCCGCCGCCACGCAGTGGGCCACATAGGGTGAGCCGTCCTTGCGCAGCTGGCCCGCATGGGCGGAACGCGCCATCTCATAGGCCGCGCGGATGCGATCCGTATCCATTTTCACGCCGGAAGCGGCGATTCTGCCCTCCAGCTCCGCATACATCGCGTCGGGGTCCAGCGGGGGATTGACGGGTTTATCCACTTTTTCCGTGCGCGTATCTTCCGACATGGTTCAGTTTCCCTTCCTTAATTTCTGCAGCAGCAGGGAATCGTCCAGATCGACCTTTGCGGAACCGGCGTTGATCCGCGCCCCCCGCAGACCGCCGTCCGGGCCGGGGGTGAGCAGGCCCAGCTCGCACCAGATCCTCAGGCACAGGCAAAACCGTTCCGGTTCCATCCCCTCCGGGCACAGGCTCATCAAGTCGCTGGGTTGATCTTCGCCCGATCCTCCGGCTTTCAAACTGCGCCAGACCCTCACGAAATCCGCCCGCTGGGGGCAGTAACGCGCGGCGCAGGCCGGCAAGTCGCCGTTTTCGCACAGCAGCGCGCACAGCGCCGCGGGGTCGTGGCGGCGGATGCCGCACACCACCAGCTGCACGGAACGGCGGCCGCGAAAATCGTTGATCTGCGGGGTAAAGGCCAGATCCACGCCGTCGCCTACGTTCAAGTCCAGCGATTCCCGCTCGCAGGAGAAGCAGATGCACTCGAAATCCGCATCCCGAAGGGACACCAGCATCCGCACATGCTTTCCCCCGCCGATGGCCGTCAGCGACTCCACCCGGGCGTCGGCAAAGCACAGCACGGGCTTGGGATTGCCGTTGCCGTAGGGCTCCATCGCCGCCAGCGCCTCCACCCCCGCCATATCGAGATAAGTCGGGTCGGTAATCAGCGCCTGGCATTCCTGCGCGCCGCTTTCCACCGGAATATTGTTTTGATAATAGGCGGCCAGCGCGGCGCGGAAATCGTCCAGCCTGTCCCGCCGGATGGTCAGGCCCGCGGCCAGCGCGTGGCCGCCGAAGCCTTCCAGATAATCCGCGCAGGCGGACAGGGCCTCGAACAGGTTGAACCCGCCGTAGCTGCGGCAGGAGCCCTTGCCCCTGTCCCCGTCCAGGCAGATCATCACCGCGGGCAGGGAATATTGCTCCGCCAGGCGGGAGGCGGCGATGCCGATGACACCCTGATGCCAGTTGTCGCTGGCCAGCACGATGGGCGCCGCCGGCGGGGTGTCGCCCAGCATGGCGTTTGCCTTCTTCCAGATGTCCATTTCGATGGACTGCCGCCGGTGATTGAGCTCACACAGCTCCGCGGCCAGCGCCGCGGCCTCGCCCTCGTCGGAGGCCATCAGCAGCTCCGCCGCCGTGGCGGCCTTACCCAGCCGGCCCGCGGCGTTCAGCCGGGGAGCCAGCGTAAAACCGATGGAGGTGGCAGTGAGCTTTTTGTCGCCCATCCCGCATTCGCTCAGCAGCGCCGCCACGCCCACGGAGGGCGCGGTGGCGATCTTGTCCAGGCCCCGGCGCACCAGATAGCGGTTTTCGCCGGTGAGCGGCATCACGTCCGCTACGGTGCCGATGGCCACCAGATCGGCATACCTGTCCACGGCGCCGATGGTATCACCGCCCGCGGCGCACACCAGCTTCAGCGCCACGCCCACGCCCGCCAGCTCCTTGTTGGGATAGGGGCAGTCCTCCCGTTTGGGGTCCACCACGGCGCAGGCCCTTGGCAGCGCCTGATTGCGGCACTCATGGTGGTCGGTGATAATCATGTCCAGCCCCAGATCGGCGGCCCGCCGGGCCTCGGCCACGGCGGTGATGCCGCAGTCCACGGTGACGATCAGGCTCACGCCCTGCTGCTTCAGCGTGTCGATGGCGGCGGTGTTCAGGCCATAGCCTTCCTCGATGCGGTCGGGAATATAAGGCGTCACGTCCAGTCCCCGGGCGCGCAGCCAGTCGGTGACCAGACAGGTGGCGGTGATGCCGTCCACGTCGTAGTCGCCGTATACGGCCACCCGCTCCCGTCCCTCCACGGCGCGGCGCAGCCGGCCGGCCGCTTTGTCCATGTCCAGCATCTCCAGGGGGTCCCGCAAAAGCTCCGTTCCGCCGCGGAGAAAGCGCTCGGCGTCTTCCGGCCGCGTGATGCCGCGCAGGCCCAGCAGCGCCGCCAGCAGGGGGGTGTAGCCGGCCTCCCGCAGCGCCTGAGGCACATCCGGGCGGGAGAATGGAATTTTAAAATCCGAAGAATACATTTGTTCCAGATCGATTCATAATATAATAGGTTATTTTATCAAATTTGAAGACAAAGCGCAAGTACAACGTCAGAGTTCTTGACAGGCGGATTTTGCGGTGATAACATATTTCTGCCACGCCGGTATGGTGGAATTGGCAGACGCACCGGACTTAAAATCCGTTGGTGGAAACACCGTGCCGGTTCGATCCCGGCTACCGGCACCAGACCAATATAATCCGAACCTTTTTCCAATAGGAGATGGGTTCGGATTTATTGTTTTCTTCGAGTATTCGTTTTTCCCCTCGTCAGCCGGGATATTGATACCGGAAAACGGGCATTTTTATTGGCGGAAACAGGCGGGTGACTATCACTTTAGAGAAGAAAAGCGGTGGACATCCATCCGGCATGCAGCCGGACAGATGCCCGCCGTTTCAGGTTGAAGACAAAAGTCAGGGGATGTGGATATGCCCGTGAAGCCTACGCCTCACTCCGCACATCCACCAGCCCGGCTTTTTGCAGCAGTCGGAGGATGATGGTCGCGCTCTCGGCGCGGGTGATGTTGGCGGCGGCATTCAGCTTTCCGTCTGTACCCTGAATGAGGCCGGAGCCGACGCTCCATTTCGCCGCGTCGAGCGCCCAGGAGCCGACGCTGTTTGCGTCCGTGAAACTGTCCAGATCGCCCCTTGCTCCAGTAAATTCCGTGAGCGCCGCAGCCCTTTGCAGCATCAGCATGGCCTCCTGCCGGGTGATTGCCGCGGACGGATCAAAGCGGCCATTTCCTTTGCCTTCCGTCAGCCCGTACTGTACCGCCGTGGCTACCGCGCCGGTATACCATGCGTGGGCGGGGACATCTGAAAAAGTGCTTGTCCCGTCTGCCGGAAGGCCCAGCGCGCGGACAAGAATGGCGGCAAACTCGGCCCTTGTGATGCCCGCCGCTCCGTCAAAGGCGGATGCGCTGCGCCCCTCGATGATTTTGCGGCTGCCCATTTCATTGACTGTCGCCTCATACCATTTGCCTTCGGCGTCGGCAAAGGTGACTTTATTCTGAATCAGCGCATAGGTGCTGTTCGTGCGGGAATTGATGACGGCGTAATACTTGCCGTTCTTCTCGATCACGTTCGTCGGCACATGGCGAGTGCTGCCGTCGGCGTTTACCACCACCGCCGTGGTGATTTTGGCCGCCTGCTCCGCCGTGACCTCGATCACGCGGTCAACGTAGGCGCTGAAGGTATCCACGCTGACGGTTTTTCCGTTATACGTCGCGGTGACGGTAAACGCCACTGGGGAGAGCACCGGCGTTTTGCCCTCGATGCGGACGGAGCTGTTCGTAATGGTCACATCGAAGGGGACCTTACTCATGTCCGCGCCGGGGAAAGCGGATGCCAGCGCCGCGGTGTCGATAGCGGAGGTGTTCAGGTTATAGGCCACGCTTCCGGTCTGTACGGTGAGCGTCATGCGCCTAGCCGCCATGTCTTGAATGTTTTTCACCGCGAGGGAAGCCGTGGCAGAGAGGTTTTTGCTCACCGGAACCACAACAGAGGAGCCGAACGCGGCACCGCTGATATTCGTGCCGAGCTTCGACTGATCGACGGTAACGGTAGTCGTGTCGCCAGCTATTTTCTCCGTGCCAATGTTCTGGGTCTTTCCGTCCACGATCACCGGCGCGCCGGCGGAGGTGGGTGAACTGCCGGAGCCTGTGCCGCCGCCGGGGAGGGGCGTGTATAGGGTGAGTGTCGCCGTCGCCGCTGCCGCAGTGTAATTTCCCTGGGACGCAATTTCAGCCGTTACATAATAGGTGCCGTTTTCGCTCGGCGCACCGCCGTCAGTAACCGCGCCGTCGGCCGCAGTGGTTTGGGTCTGGCGGGCGGCATCGGTATAATAGGTATAGGTTACGGTGTACCGTTCCGTTATGTTGCCGTCATTGCCCACGCCGGTCACCTTTGCCGCGCCGATGGCAATGGGGCTGCCGGTGTTGGGCAAGATCTGACTGCTCAGCGCCATCGAGGGCGCGACGGCTGTGATGCTCCAGTTGTGGGTGACATTGGTGCTGCCGGTGCGCGTATAGTTTGCGTTGTCCAGCATCGTGGCTGTGGCGGTATAGGCGGTGGATACATCCGTCTGCGTGTTTCCGGTATAGGCGGTCACCTTGGCGGCGTCGCCGTTGACCAGTCCACTCACGGTGGCGGTGACGGCTTGCGCAGCGCCGCTATAGGGCAGGCTGTCTGCGCTCCAGTTCAGGGTGACCGTCTTTGGTTTGGCCGTCAGCGTTCCGGCTTGGAAGGTAATCGTATAGTTCTCCGAGCTTAGACCGGAAGGAGTGATAGGGTAGGTCCCGTGATCGCCGAACTGCTGGTAAGTGCAGTTGAAAACGGTGGTACCATTCAGGCAGCCAAGCACATCTTCGCCCAACGGCGTGTATCTGACGGTATAAGTTGGTGCTATATCGCCATAGGTGATGGTCTTATCATCTGCGGTGACGGTGAGCTGTGCGGGCGTGATTTTCAAAAGTCCCGTGGCCTGTCCGGAGGTGTAAAATTCGTTGTCTGCTTTAACCTGCGCGATGGCGAGGTAAGTGCCTGCGTTTTTCGGCGTGTGCTTGTTCGGGTCGGACTGGTCGGTGTAAGTAAAGGTGATGTCTGAAACGCCCAGCTTATTTCCGTCAAGATCGCCAGTCAACTGATAGGGAATAATCCAATTTTCCCCTTTATAAGTCACACTCGTTTCCGCGTCTATGCTCAGCGTTACCGCCTTTTTCCCTACCTGAACAGCGTAGGTGGCTGTGACATCTCCGAAGCCGTCTTTATTCGCGGTGGCGGTGATGGTGGCAAGGCCGGGCTTGACTACGGTAACCTCACCGCTGCTGCTGTTTACGTTCACGATGTCTGTATCACTGCTTTGATAAGTGATCGTCGCACCGTCCGCGCCGCCGGCAGGCGTCTCGGTAAAGGCCGCGCCGCCGTAGGCTGCGTTGACCAGCGGATCGCTGAAGCTTAGCGTCGGCTGAATGTTTTCGAGAATTTCCATGATGCCAAAGTTGGAGCCGGTGAGCGACGCCACTGTGTCGCCAATGTTAACTGCCGCAGCATTTTTGATCCTGTAGTTGGTGTCGGTCTGTGCGATCACATACAGATATCTGCCGACGGCGGTGGGCGTGTCCACAGTTTCGCCCACCAGTCCCTCGTCGGTAATGGCGTAGTAGCTTACTGCGGTAGGTACAGTCGGCACGGACATGGCGGTGATGCTCTTGGGGCTGCCGTCATATTTCTGGCTGGTCCCTGCGGAGGCCCAGACTACGGCGCTGCCCTCCGTGATGGTCAGCGCAGTCGTGTTGGAGGAAGTTGTGTAGTTGGCTCCGTCGGACAATTCTGCTGTGACGGCATAAGTGCCCACCGTGCTTGGCGGATCGGTGTCCTCGCCATACTTCACGGTAAAGTCGGAGAAGACGCGGTTGTTGCTGTCTACCGCGCTAATGATGACCGGCTTCTGCTGTCCGTCATAAAGATAGGTGGTTGTGCCGAAAGTGAATGTGATGGGCATGGGAGAAATTCTTGCGGCCGCGGTTTTGACAACAGCGCTGCTCAGCGTGTAGTTGTCCGCTTTGGATCCGGCGACGCCGGTGATGGTGCAGGTGGCAGTCACGGAATCTGCCGCATTTTCGCTGTCGAAGGCACCGGTGCAGACCGCCGTCAGCACATCGCCGGTCACCGCGTTGACGGCGATGGTGAAGCTGGCGCTGGTGGTGCCGTCGTATTCCTTGTTCGCCACGCTTACGGTGAAATCACTCGCCGTTAGGGGTTTGGGATCGACGGTCAGCGTACCGGCTTCATAGGTGAAGCTGTACTTGTCTGAGCTCAGTCCTTTGGCGATAATGGTGTATTCGCCCGTGCCTCTGCCCTTCGTATAGCCGGAGAAGGTCAGATCCGTGGCAGCGTAATCCGCCGCGTCGATGGATATGGATTTTGAGAAGGATAGCGCAGTGATGTCGGTGTAGGGCATGGCGTCGCTGTATTGAATCTTCTTGTCCCGAACTGTCACGGTCACGGTCTCCTTAGTCACCGTCAGGGTATAGCTGGCATAGACCGGGCTCGTGCCGTCCTTGCTGGAGGCGGCGGTGATGGTGGTGCTGCCTGCGGCCTTGATGGTCACCGTACCGTCAGGCGCCACGGCGGCGACGCTTGTGTCGCTGCTCTGAAAGGTAGCGGCCGTGCCGTTCGGATTGGTAAGCGCATTTTTGAAAGTCCCGTCGGCAACATACTTGCTGACCGCCCCGCTCGCGAAGCTGATTGGCTGCTGCTGCTCTGTCCCGGCCTTAATGTCCAGATAACCCACATTGTCATAGTTCGCGATGGTGGGCAGCGTGGTGTCGTTGACAGCAAACGGTATTGTAATCTTATAGCCGGGCTGATCTGCCTTGAAACCAATGACATAGAGGTAGCGCCCGATAGAAATGGCGTTGGCCACTGGGGTCGTGCCGGTCAAGAGGCCGTTGTCCTCGTCCACCTTATAATATTTAACGGTGAAGTCGCTTGCGGTCAGATTTTTCGTTCCCGTGTCGGTAATCGTAATACTCCGCGCCGTGCCCGGCTGATAGGTTTGGCTCGTGCCGGTGACTGTGAGTACAACGGCTTTTTGGCTGATGGTCACCGTGGCTTTCGCGCTGATTGCCGAGGCAGTCAAGGGCGTGGCATCCTGATTTGCTGCCGTGACCTGACAGTAATAGTCGCCGCTGTCGGAAATGGTGCTCAGCGTCAGGGTAGCGGCTGTTTTGCCGGAGAGCTTATTGGGCTCCGCAGTACCGCCCTTGAACCACTGATAAGTATAGCTTATGCCGCCGGTTAATGTATGGCTGGGAGTGGCGGTCAGAGTGACGGTGTCCTCATATGTCGTGCTGAGCGCGGGTGTACCGGCGCCGTTTTTGCCTGTCACCGCCACCGTGGGGGCGGCCAGCTTCGCCTGCGACGTGAACGTGCCGTTGCCATTTGCGGTCACCTGGCTGCCGGCAATCGTGGAATCGCTGCCGACCGTTTTGCCGCTGAGTGCCCAGCTGTCAAAGCTGTAGCCGGTTGCGGCTGTTCCGGAGCTGATGGTTACCTGCGTACCCGAGAGGTAAACCCCGCTGGTGGTGCCGCCGGTGCCGAGATACGCGCCGGACATGCGCGCGCCGTCAGTCACCGAGAGGGTGTAGTAATCCAGGGTAGCGGTCGTGCTGTCAACTTTCACCGTCTTGCCGGTGTCCGTCTCGCCCGACAGCACCTTGTAGGTCTTGGCGGGGTCCAGATTTGTAAAGGTTGAGACACCGTTTGCCACGGTGGTGGCGGAAATTGCTTCCTCCGTCCCACTTTGCAGCGTGACGGCAGGTGCGCTATCCGTCCACGCTGCGCCGTTCTTTTTCACCGTTACGGCGGTATCCATGGGCAGGCTCAGTATGCTCGCCTGAACGGATTTTCCGCCAAAGGTCAGATACAACGTATTGGTCCCGCCCGAAAGGGTCTTGTTTAAGGTGGAAGCCGGATAGGCGGGATTCTGAATGTAAAAGCCGATATCGTCTGTTTTGGCGTTATAGGTAAGTGTATTGGAGCTGCTGTCCTTATAAATCGCTTGGGTATTTGTTAAATTTGTCAGATCACTTTTGGATATTGTCGTACCGGCCTTTTGCTTTGTGGAATCAATTCCAACCCCGTTTTCGCTAATATGATCCAGAGTATATTCAACCTTTGAGCCTTCGGACACAAAATATAAGTTGCTCGTCGTGTGGTACCCGCTAGTGCTCCGATACTGATTTCCGGCGTCGTACCAATAGTTGAGGTCATCTTTATACTCAGAAGTTGAATCGGCGGCATAATCCGACAGCAAAATGGTATATCCATCTGCCGCAAAGCGAGGCTCCTGCTTAGATCCTTCTATATTAGCCATGTTCCCATACCCGGAAACCTCTTTTTCGTCATCCGGATAAAATGTGGAATACCACTTTGGCCCCCATGGCGCAATTGATTTATATTCATAAGAAAAGGATGCCATGGTTGTATAAGTGGAAAACACCAATTGCCCATTGATTTCGGATGGGGATGTACCGCACCATACAACCCTATAGTTTTTATTACTACTAAGTGTGCCAGACCCTTTGGCATACTGATAAATTGTAGTAGTGTCACCGCCTATGGTTGCGTTTACTATTGTGTCGTTTGCCGCCATCGCCGGGATCGTCACCACCGAAAACAGTGACGCCACCATGCACAGGCACAGCAGGATGCTTAATGCTCTCTTTTTCATATATCATTCCTCTCTTTCTCCATCAGCTTCTTTCCCGGCCAGTTGCAGATGCCCACATCCAAAGCGCGGGGCTTATCCAAATGAAAGTCGGCGTAGACGCAGTAGCAACAGGTTTTTCCCGCCGCGCTGCCCCGTGGGTTCAAGGCTGGGCAACTCTGATTCGGCCAGACGTTGCTGCCGGAGTTGGGGGCGGTCAGCGCCATATCCTCCCGCCGCCTCGCAGTTTTTCTCATATTTCGTCCCTCTTGTTTTAGTCCAGAATCTTTTTCGGCCAGCAGCACACGCCCACATCCAGCGCGCGGGGTTTGTCCAGACGAAAATCGGCGCAGCGGCAGTACCAGCACTGCCGCAGCCCGGGCGGTGCGCCGGCCCTCGGCTCAAAAGCAGGGCAAACCTGCTTTGGCCACACGTTGCCCTCGGCATTAGGGGCATTCAGCGGCCGGTCCTCACGCCTGTGGCATTCCATTGAGTCACGCTCCTTTGCGCGAAAGTCCATTCAGTTCTCTTTAAATTTCTGTCGGTAGAGTAACACAGAAAAAAAGAAAAATGAGCCTTTACACTTAAAAGGCTCATTTTTACACTTAATAAATTTATATGAACTTAAGTTCACGCTTGACAAACAGAAATCCCTTTTTTCATACCAAAAGGCGCACCCGAAAAACGCCGTTTTCGATTTTATAAATCAGCTCTCCGTCGTATTTTTTTGCAAAGGCGATGACGCTCCTGCTGCCAACACCATGACCGTCTCCATGCGCAACGGGATAGCCATTTTTATCAAGCGTGGTGTCCCGAGCGCAGGAATTTTCAATTTCCAGCAGCAGCCGCCCCACGCTTCGGCAGGTAAAGCGAAGATAGGGGGTCTGGTTTTCTGACAGGCATTCGCAGGCCTGAGTTGCGTTTTCCATCAGGTTTGAAACCACCATGGAAAGCTCCAGCGCATCAACATTCACATTGCCGGGAATCTCCAGCGCGATCTCCGTCGGAATGCCCGCCCGCTCCGCAATGCCCGCATAATGGCAGACAGCGGCATTGACAGCGGGGTTTTCGCAGTAGACCCTGCTGATTTGGGGCACCGCTTGGTCATGACTTTGCAGCAAGGCGGCCGCCTCTCCTATTTTTCCCTGCTCCAAAAGCTCCAGAAGCACATTGTTGAAGTGACGGCGGTCATGGGTAGCGCGGCTGTTTTGCGCCGCCACCTCCTCCATCAGCTTGAGTCGGCCGGACATGTTTTCAGCGGCCAGCTGCAGATAGTCCCGCTCCGACTGCATTTTCTGGTTTTCCTCGCGCATGGCATACTGCTCAGTGATGGTTTTAAACGAGTGGATGATGGACACATAGACCGACAGCCCTAAGAGCATGACAAACAAAAGGGGCACATAGTCGCCCGTCAGCGTTTGCTTGACATCGCCCCAGAAAAGAAAGCTCAAAAGGCAGGCCAGCAGCGCGGCAACGGGCAGCAGGTAGATGTGCCAGTAGTCCAGCACACTTCGGTAAAGCGCTGACACCCACCTGTGAAATACGAATACGATGGCCGAAAATAAAATGAGGCGCAAATAAGCCATGCCATAAATCGGGTTTGGAAAGATATCCGCCAGCATGCAGCTCAAAAGCACCACTATGACATAGATATTCATCATTGTGATGTAGCTGAAGCACCACTGCATGATTTTATCGACAAAAAGGGGCTTCAAAGCAACGCCGATTACTATCAGCATCGCAAGGTCTACGTAAAATACGGCAGTATAATTTTCCGACAAATAAAAGTAACAGTTGGCGCCGACATTTGCCACCAAAATAATGGCGGTTGCGATAATATATACCGCTTTGCTCTTGTATTTCGGCGTCGCCATGGTGGAAAGTAAAAGCACCAGCATCACATCGGTGGTAACTGACCGCAAAAGATCGGGAAAGAGTGTTGCCATACTCAGTTCCCCCTATCCATCAGATAATCCATATACGCGTCCCGCACGGCGGGGTATTGCTTAGCCGCAATGGGAACGGTCTTGCCGCCGCACACCATGAAGCTGTCCTTAGAAAAACGCTCCACCCGGCGCATATTGACCACAAAAGCGGTGTGGCATTGCAGAAAACGCCTGTCCTTCAAAACCGGCGCACAATAATCCGAAAAACTCTCCCGGAAGGTGCGGCTGAGCACATCCTCACCGTTTGTCAGGCTAAAGATAACCACGTGGCTTCGATATTCGCAGCAGGCGATGTCCGTCAGCTTGATTACCCGCAGACTGTCGGCAGTTTTTACGGCAATTGTCTGCTCCTCGGCAATATCTGCTTTGGAGATGGCAAGGTTCAGCGTATCAAACAGCATCTGCTTTTCGATTGGTTTAATGAGATAATTGATGGGACTTGCGGCGTAGGCCTGTAAAGCAAACTGCGGCTCGGCGGTAGCGTAGATGATCTGCGCCTCACGGTCAAGACGGCGAATTTCCTTGCCCAGCTCCAAGCCGCTTACCATGGGCATGACAATGTCCAGTATGTAAAGGTGAAAGCTCTCCGATTCAATGGCGGTCAGCAATGCGCCCGGGTGAGAAAATTCTTTCATCTCCGCTTCCAGTGTATGAGTGCCAAGGTATTCTGTTATATATTCGCTTATGATTTCCAGCTCTATTGGCTGGTCGTCACAGATAGCAATACGTAGCATGTTTCCGTCTCCCTTCACCGATGCCTGGAAATATTCTAACATGCTCCGCGAAGCTTGTCGAGGAAACAATGAATTTCCATTTTTCATTTAAGGCAACACCGCACGATGGCAAAAGCCGGAAACGTACGGTAAAATAGGCGTATGAACAAACAACTGTCATTATCGGCACTGACCGATGAACTGGCACAGGCCAAAACAAGGAAGAAAGAATTTCTGGAGCAGATAGACGCCATCATTCCATGGAACGAGTGGATAGGGATCATACAGCCGTACTATTACAAAGGAGAGATCGGCAATAAACCCTATCCGATTGAGGTCATGCTGCGGATCCATATGCTTCAAAATCTATATGACCTGTCGGACATGGGCGCCAAATACGAAGTGATTGACAGCCGCGCCTTTTCGGAGTTTTGCGGCGTGGAATCGAGCAACCAGGTGCCGGATGGCGATACGATCGGCCGGTTTCGCGCCATGCTGGTGGAACACGGACTCCAGCAGCGGCTATTTGCACAGGTATTGGAGCTTCTGCAAACGCGCGGCCTGATCCTCAAAAAAGGTACCATTGTAGATTCCACCATCATAGCCGCGCCGCCCTCGACAAAGAACCATGAAAAGAAACGCGACCCGGACGCCTGCCAGACGAAGAAGGGCAACACCTGGCATTTTGGTTACAAGGCTCATATCGGCGTAGATCAGGACACGGGGCTGGTGCATCATCTGGAGGTGACGGCCGCCAATGTGCATGATGTAACGGTAACGCCAAAGCTGCTCACCGGCGAGGAACAGAATGTCTACGGCGATTCCGGGTATCTTGGTGCCGAAAAACGTGAGGATGCCGTTACCCATAACAATGAAGGCAAGAAAATCCGCTACAAAATAAATCGCAGGCCATCGCAGAGCAAAAACAATTCCACGCGTTCATAGGGGCAAATCAAACGGCGGGAGCGAGAAAAATCCTCCGTTCGCGCCAAGGTCGAGCACGTTTTCGGTGTTGTGAAGGGACTTTTCGGTTATCGCAAGACACGATACAAGGGCAGACGAAAGCAGACCGCAAAACTTTATATGATGTTTGCACTGGCGAATCTGTATCTGGCTGACAAGCGCTGCTTGACGGCCTGATTCAGTGTGCCTGTACAACAAAAATATCAACATAGGCATACGTTTTTTGCGGAAAAACCTGAGACGGCTCGTTTAATTCTGTATTACACGGTGTTGCCTTAACAACAGAAACAAGACGCAGCTGTCCAACCCGACATCTGCGTCTTGTTTATTGTCCCATTCCGGTTGCCCCTCAGTGCAATTACTGTCCCTATCGGCGATAACTCTTGGCATTACCGGACTCTTGCAGGTCACAATTTCTACCTGTGACTACGAGAATATACGTCATTGAAATATTGCGGTATTTTTAATACGTGCTCACAATAATCCAACAATTTGCTGTATTGCATCCGTACCGGAGGGTTATTCGTGGCACGACGGACAACGCCCTGAACTGCAAATACAGCGGCGGCGCTTATTCAAATTTATATTCCCTGATCGGGACCGGACCTCTTGTGACGCTTCTCTCAATTCTGAGATTGCCGTCCTGTTCGGCTTTGGTGCGCCAGTTCACCAGCATAATATTGCCGTCCGCGATTTCAATGCCGGTGATGCCCTTTGTATGAATGCAGCATCCGGTGTTGAAATACGGCAGCTGAGGAGGCTCGGAAAATTTCGGTCTGTGCGTGTGGCCGCAGATAATTACTTTTTTGTGCTTTTTGATCCAGCCCTTGTATTTCAGTTCTATTTTTGTCCGTTTATACAGATTCTTTGCCGGGCTGGTCGGATTCTGGAACCCGACGACATGCAGATACCTCCAGAGGCATTTTGTCAGAAGCATGGACACCCTCCACAGCTGATCGTTCATAAGGTCCCCCTGATGCCCGTGCACAACGAGGATCTCCTGCTGCGAGGTTTTATCCTTCAGCAGCAGCGATTCGCAGGGAACGATTCCGTTAAACAGCTCGTGCGTGTCCTGACTGAATTCGTCATAATAGGTGTAATAGTTTTTTTTGACATACGAATCGGACCGCAGATAGATATTGTGATTGCCATAGAGAAGCACAAACCGATTCTCATCAAAAAATCTCTTGATCGCCAGAAAGATATCGGAATGCGCCAGCCGGATCGCCTTGAAATCCGAATATTCCCAAAGATCGTCCCCGTCTCCGACTTCGACATATTCGTAGCCGTTGTTATAATAATGGTTCAGCGCATGCAGCAGCACGATCTGATTTCTGGTGAACTGGTCGGAGGCGCTGTCGTCGCCCCGGTGAGAATCACTGAAAAAGATATATTTCGAGTTCTCGTCGAAATACTCGATTTTCGCATTTCTATACGCTGAAAGCAGCCTCATATCGGTAAACACAGAATCACTTCCTGCCATTAATATGATAAAAATCAGCGGGAATATTCAACGTGTCCGCCTTACTTCAATATTCCAAACGGGACTTGATAAAAAGCCGAAATCAATTTGCAGGGATGCCGTTTGCGCCTGCTTTCCTGCGGCAGCCTTGCAGCGGCAGAGCGGCAGACGGACAGCGTTTTTTTCGTTCATCCGCGCCTTCGCTTTGGCGGTCCGTTTACTTCACCGGCAGCCGGCGGAACGGCAGGCAGCATCAAACAGCTCCATTTCATTCCATTTCTATAATCTCTCCGGGACGGTCGAGGGTATAGCCGCCCATGGAGAGCATCTTTTCTCTGAAAGCGCCGCTTTTGAGCGTGGCTATCAGCTGGCGCACCATGGGCGTGTCCCACGCGATGTCCGGGATAAGCAGGTCATATTCCTCAATGCAGATCGGCAGGAAGTCCAGCCCGTAGATCTGCGCCGCCGAGAAAATACCCATGCCGGCGTCGGCGGAGTCGCAGGCTATCTGCGCCGCGACGGAGGTATGCGTCAGCTCCTCCCGCTCATAGCCATAGATCCGGCTCGCGTCAAGCCGATCCTTCCGGCATAGATAATCCATCAGGATGCGGGTACCCGAGCCTTTCTGCCGGTTCACGTAGCGAACGCCGTCCATCGCGATGTCGGCAAAGCGCTTGATGCCCAGCGGGTTGCCTTTCTGCAGCATAAGGCCCTGCTGGCGGCCGACGCAGCGGACGAGCTTCACGCCGCCTCCTGGAAAGTATTTTTTTATATAGGACTTATTGTATTCGCCGCTGTCGGCATCCAGCAGATGGCAGCCCGCCGCGTGCGCCTCTCCCCGGCGGATCGCCATGACGCCGCCCATCGAGCCCACATGGGTGGAGCTCATGTAGACCCTGTGGTTCTCCCGGTGCATCATGTCGGCCAGCTCATCCAGCAGCGGGTCATGGCTGCCGATGACGACGAGCGTATTTTGCAGCTTCTCCTCACTGCTCATCAGCCGCACGTCTACCGTCTCTCCGGCCTCATATCCCTCGGTGCCCTGCGGGATCTCCAGAATACCGTCGGCTTTCATGAAGGAGGTCACCACGCCGCTGCCCCGGCTGAGGGGGGAGGCGGTCAGCCTGTCGCCGACATAGCCCATGCGGGCCCGGACGAATTCCTGGTACTTGAGCCCCGATACCACAGCGTGGGTCAGGACGGCCTGGGCGTAACGCTTTGTGTCGCCGCCGCTTTCCAGCCAGAAATCAAGAAGCGGCCGCAGCAGCTCCTCGATAACGAGGATGCCGGATACCGGATATCCGGGCACGCCAAGCACGGGCCTGGAGCCGCAGCAGCCGAGAATCGCGGGTTTGCCGGGCTTCATGGCTATGCCGTGGTACAGCACCTCGCCAAGCTGCCGGATGACCTCGGCGGAAAAATCCTCGCGCCCCGCGGAGGAGCCCGCGTTGAGCAGGACCATGTCGCACTCCCCGCAGGCCCTTCCGACGGCGGCTCTGATCTCGTCAAACCTGTCCGGGACGATGGGGTAGGTCACAGGCGCGGCGCCCCACTCCCGGAGCATGGCGGAGAAGATGGCGGAATTGAATTCCAGAATATCCCCGGGTTTGGGGTCGGTACACGGCGGGACGATCTCGTCTCCCGTGGGGATGATGCCGACGACCGGCTTTTTGATCACTTCGATCTCCAGCACGCCGCCCGCTATCATCGCGCCGATGGAGACGGGCGTGACCTTCATCCCGGATGCGAGGATCATCTCCCCGGCGCAGATATCCTCGCCGATCTGGCGGATATGCTGCCACGGCGCCGCCGCGCCGCGGATGGTGATGCCGCCGCCGTCCTTGCGGACGATGTCCTCCACCATAATGACGGCGTCGCAGCCCTCCGGCACGGGGTCCCCGGTGTCCACCACCGTAAACCTGTCCGGGGAGAGCGTGATGGGGGTAGTCTCCGTCGCGCCGAAGCTGTCCGCGGCATGCAGCGCGACGCCGTCCATCGCGCTGGCCGCGTAATGCGGCGCGCAGATATGGGCATAGACCGCCCCCGCGGTCACGCGCCCGCAGGCGCTGTCCACGGGAATCCTCTCGGTCTTCGCCCGGAAGCCCCTGCCCTTCAGGAACTCCAGATAATCTTCTCTCGCTTTTTTCAGCGGCACGTTTGTCAGATATTCAAAAGCCATCTTTTTAATCCCCCCTGCAGACAGTCACTTGTATTTCAGCGCCCTGCGGCAGTCCCTCGCAGTCGCGGCCGATGCAGAAGAAGCCGTCCGAGCCCGCGAGCGTCGTGATAAGCCCGGATTTGCTCCGAATAGGGCGGGCGAGAAGCCGTCCGTTGTTTTCCTCAAGCTTAACGCAGGTATACTGGGCCCTGCCGTGGTTTGCGCCCACGCTCTCCGTGAGCCTGGCCGCGACCGTATACCGGGGCATCTCGCGCCCCTCCAGTCTGCCGAGCAGCGGAAGCACAAAGAGCTTTGCCACGAAATACGCCGCCACCGGGTGGCCCGGCAACCCTACCAGCGGTATTTCGCCCGCTTTTCCCAGGATGGCGGGTTTTCCGGGTTTCATGGCGATCCCGTGCAGAAGCAGCTCGCCCATGGACTCGATGATGCGGCAGGCGGCGTCCTTCACGCCTGCGCTGCTGCCCCCAGAAAGGAGCACGGCGTCGTTTTCGGCGGCCGCCCTCCGCACGGCGTCGGACAGCTCCGCCTCGTCGTCCCTGACGATGCCGTAGGCTGTGACTTCCGTGCCAAAGGCGCGGAGCATGGCGCCCAGCAGGGGGGCGTTCACGTCTCTCACCTGCCCCGGGCCGGGGATCGCGTCCGGCGGCACCAGCTCGTCCCCGGTGGAGACAAGTCCCACCCGCAGCTTTTTCACTACCGGCACGCGGGTACGGCCTATGGCCGCCAGCGCGCCGATATCCTGCGAGGACAGCAGCCGCCCCCGGTTCAGTACGGTTTTTCCGGGAAAGACATCGTCGCCGCGAAAAATCATATTCTGTCCGGGCGCCGCGGCCTTGCCGATGCCGATGGTGCCGTCGCCGTAGTTTTCCGTATATTCGATCATCACGGCGCAGTCCGCGCCCTTCGGGATCTCCCCGCCGGTGGGAACCGCGCAGCAGGCCCCTTCGGGCAGCGCAAAGGCGGCCCCTTTCCCCATAAGCACTTCCCCGCAAAGCGGCAGGATCGCGGGGATGGCGTCGCTGCAGCCAAAGGTGTCGCGGGCGCGGACCGCGTATCCGTCGACGGTGGAGCGGTCAAAGTCAGGGACATATTCACTTGCGCTGATATCCTCGGCCAGCACCCTGCCGACAGCCTCTTCCAGCCCAACCGATTCCGAATGATCCGCGATCGGGGAAAACCTTGTTTCAATCAGCTCGAACACTTCATCCGGCGTTTTAACCTGCAGCATTGATTAAACCTCCGCGATTATTTTCCCGAGATCTTTGTAATTATTGCCTGAAAAATGGGCGATCTCCTTCCGAAAGGATGCGGACGCCATGATCCCAAGCATGGCCTGCACCCCGGGCGTGTCCAGCCGCTCCTTCCTCAGGGCAAGATCATAGCGTTCTTCCAAAAGGGGGACGAACTCCAGCCCGTCTATCTGGCGGGAGACGCGCTCCGTCCCGATACCGATATCCGCCTCCCCCTCGGCGATGGCGGCCGCCATGGTCAGGTGGGAGCGCATGATCCTGTCGTAACCCTGAAGCGAGGAGGCGGGAATCCCCAGCCGTTTCAGCTGCCCGTCAAGCAGGATGCGGGAGCTTGAGCCGGTGCGCCGGTTCAGCACGCTGATATCTCCGCGCTTCAGATCTTCCCAGCCCTTTATGCCTTTCGGATTTCCCTTTTTTACATAAAAGCCCTGAGCCCTGTATGAAATATTAAGAAGCACCGCCGGAATCCCCGGCAGGAGTATTCTGACAAAGGGAGAATTGAACTCCCTTTCATCCGCCGCGTACAGGTGGCATGAAGCCAGATGGACCTTGTCCTCATAAAGCGACAGCAATCCCTCATAGCTTGAAAGATAGGCCCTGCCCGTGTTGATTCCCTCATAGTACAGATGATTTGCGAGGATGTCCAGCACCACATCCTGCCCGGAAATAACGAGGGAGGGGGCCAGATCGCTTTTGGGGTCAAGCAGGGAGCTGGGGGCCTCTACGCGCCTTACCGGCTGCGTGCTGTGCTCATGGCGGGAGCGGGCGATATAGACATCCACATCCTCCTGGGTAAAGCGCACCTTGCGGCCTATTTTATAGGAATTGATTTCTCCGCGCTTGATGAGATCATAGATCGTGGACTTGCCGACATGGAGGATATCGGCAACCTCCTGTGTCGAAAGCGACTTGTTTTGCACCATATACCGTTCCCTCCATCCGAGCGGCTAATTTTGACTTTACATTTCTATTATACAATTATTGCCCGATTTTCACAAGTAGAGGCAAGCCGCGCCTTTCCTGCCTTTTGTTGGAATCGGTTCTACAGGAGCTTATATCCAAGTTGAGACGGTTTCACTCCATTTCGCGCGGAAATGCTTCTGGCGCCTTGAATTGGGGCGATTTGCAAATATAATCAAACCAGGATTGATCCATAGGTGAGACAGGAAATCACGACGACCATGGAGGTATTTCAATGAGCGGAGCCTATTGCGAAAAGCTGGCGAGGATTAACCTCTCCACCGGCGAGATCAAAGTTGAAAAGCTCGACCTCGCGCTTGCCCACAAATTTATCGGCGGCCGCGGCCTCGGCACCAAAATACTTTATGATGAGGGTGTGGCGGCTGTCGATCCCCTGTCCCCCGCAAACAAGCTTATCTACATCACCGGCCCCATGACCGGTACGCAGTCCCCTTCCTCCGGCCGTTACATGGTCGTGACCAAGTCCCCGCTTACCGGCATGATCGCCTGCTCCAACTCCGGCGGTATCTGGGGCGCAAAGCTCAAATATGCCGGCTGGGATGCGATCATCGTTGAAGGCGAGGCTCCCGAATGGACCTATCTCACCATTGAGGACGATAAGATCGAGCTGCACAAGGCGGAAGAATATCTGGGCATGATGAGCGAGGAGCTGGACGAGGTTCTGCGCGCGAAGCACGGAGAAGACGCTTCCGTCCTGAATATAGGTCCCGCCGGCGAGAAGAAGGTCCTGCTTGCGGCCATTTTGAACGACAAGGACAGAGCGGCGGGCCGTTCCGGCGTCGGCGCCGTCATGGGCTCCAAAAAGCTCAAGGCCATCGTTGTCAGGGCCGCCCGCAGGGATTTGGACAACATCGCCGACAGCGAGGCGCTGAAGGCCGCCAATCTGCGCGCGCTCAGGGCCATCGGCGCAAATCCCGTGACCGGCTCCGGTCTGCGTCAGCTGGGTACCGCGGTTCTGGTCAACATCGTGAACAATATCGGCGCGTTTCCCACCAACAACTGGCAGGGCTCCTACGATACCCAGGGCGAGGCCATTTCCGGCGAAACCCTGGCCGAGAAGTATCTGGTGAAGCCCCACGCCTGCCACCGCTGCCCCATCGCCTGCGGCCGTATCGTCAACGTCAACGGTCATGTCTGCGGCGGCCCCGAGTACGAGCCGCTGTGGGCTTACGGCGGCAACTGCGGCAATGATGATCTGAATATTATCGACGAGTGCAACAGGCTGTGCAACGAGTACGGTCTGGACGCCATTTCCACGCCCTGCACCATCGCGGCAGCCATGGAGCTCTACCAGCGCGGCTACATCAGGGAGGAAGAATGCGGCGGCGTTCCCCTTGTGTGGGGCAGCACCAGGGCTCTGGTGGAGTGGACCCGGCGCATGGGCGATCCCGAATCCGACCTGGCCTGGCTCATGTCCTCCGGCTCCGCGCGTCTCTGCGAGCATTACGGCCACCCTGAATTCTCCATGAGCGTCAAGAAGCAGGAAATGCCCGCGTACGATGCCCGCGCCATTCAGGGGATCGGCATCACCTATGCCACCTCCAACCGCGGAGGCTGCCATGTCCGCGGCTATATGATAAGCCCGGAGGTTCTGGGCCTGCCCCAGCAGCTTGACCGCACGGCGATTGACGGCAAGGCCGCGTGGGCAAAGATCTTTCAGGATCTGACCGCCGTTATCGACTCCATGGGCAACTGCCTCTTCACGTCCTTCGCTCTGGGCGCTCAGGAATACACCGACCTTCTCAATGCGGCTACCGGCACCCATCACACCGCCGAGGAAGTTCTGCAGATTGGAGACCGCATTTACAACATCGAGCGCATGTTCAATAAGGCGGCCGGCATGAAGCCTGAGGAGGACCGCCTGCCCAAGCGCCTGATGACGGAACCCGTGGCGGACGGTCCTTCCGAAGGCATGCTCTCGAAGATCGAAATTACGCTGCCAATGTATTATGAGGCCCGCGGCTGGGTCAACGCCTTTCCCACGGACGAGACGCTGAAGAAGCTCGGTCTTGACGAGTGCGTCGGCAAGTGAGTATAATAAAACAAATTGGTAGATGAGGGGCTGTCCAAGCCCCTCATCCGCATAAATGATCGGGGGGATTCCATGATCGAGGTCAGAGTTTTCGCAACGCTCCGGCAGGGGCGGGAAAAGATCACCCTGCTTCCCGCCGGGGGATTCCCCACCGCCGCGGATGTTTTGCGGCAGTTGGGCATCCCGGCGGAGGCGGTCTCCATCCTCCTTATCAACGGCTTCCACAGCAAGCCGGAGAACCCGGTGAAAGACGGGGATATCCTTGCGTTATTTCCCCCTGTGGGAGGCGGTTAAGCCATGGACGAGCGGTATATACGGAACCTGGGTGCCCTGACCGAAGAAGAATGCCTGCGCCTGAGAGGGAAAAAGGTTTTTGTCGCCGGCTGCGGCGGCCTGGGCGGGCACCTTACGGAAATGCTTCTGCGACTTGGCGTCGGGGCGATTGTCGTCGCGGACGGCGACGTATTCGAAGCGTCCAACCTGAACCGCCAGCTTCTCTCCGAGCCCGCGCTGCTGGGCGTCAGCAAGGCGGAGGCCGCGGCGCGCCGCGCGGAGAGGGTCAACAGCGACGTTGCCTTCACCGCGATCAAGGTCTTTCTCGATGAAAACAACGTAGGCGGGGCCATCCGGGGCTGCGACGCCGTGATGGACGCGCTGGACAGCATCCCCGCCCGCAAGCTGCTGGCGGAGGCGTGCGGCAGGGCGGGAATTCCCCTGATTCACGGCGCGATCTGCGGATGGGTGGCGCAGGCCGGTATCTCCATGCCGGGCGACGGCCTGATGGAAACGCTGTATCCGGCGGGCGCTTCGGTTTCGGACAAAAGCTCTCTCGCCATGACGCCCGCCCTGTGCGCCGCCATGCAGACCGCCCTGTGCATCAGGCTTCTGACGGGCAGACCGGTTGAGACGGGGACGCTGTACTATTTCGACCTGTTAAATATGGAGTTCGAGCAGCTTTTTTCGCCCGTCCTCTGATCCGGCGAAATCCGGGGAGCGCGCGGGCCCGGAGAAACTCCTGCGAACGTTCATAAGGCAGATTCCGAAGAATTCATACGGCATAGGAGGAGTACAAGCCATGAGCGCAGTGATCGAAACCCGGAAGCTGACGAAATTTTACGGCGGGGCAAGAGGCATCATCGACGTTGACCTGACCGTAAACGAGGGCGAAATTGTCGGCTTTATCGGCCCCAATGGCGCCGGAAAATCCACCACGATCCGTACGCTGCTGTCGCTCATCTATAAAACCAGCGGCGAAGCGAGGATCTTTGGCCTTGACTGCCACGCCGACCGCGTGAAGATCTTGCAGGACGTGGGCTATCTGCCGTCGGAGGTTTTTTACTATGATAATATGCGGGCCATCGATCTGCTGAAGTACTCGGCCAGCTTTTATAAAAAGGACTGCGCCGCGCGCATGAAGGCGCTTTCAGACGCGCTGGAGCTGGATCTTACCAAAAAGATCGAGGACATGAGCCTTGGCAACAAGAAAAAGGTCGGCATCGTGCAGGGGCTGATGCACAGCCCGAAGCTGATCATTCTCGACGAACCGACCAGCGGCCTCGACCCGCTGATGCAGCGCACCTTCTTCAACCTGGTGAAAGCGGAAAACGAGCGCGGCGCGGCGGTGCTGTTTTCCTCTCATATTCTCAGCGAGGTGCAGAACCTCTGCGGCCGGGTCGTCATCATCAAGGAGGGCCGCATCATCAGCACGCAGAAAATCAGCGAGCTCCGGGAAAACGCCTGCAAGCGGGTGCGGTTTTCCGCGGCGGAGCCCATCGCCCCATTCGCGGCGGAGGGGGCCACGGACATCACGGCCGAGGGCGGCACGGTGAGCTTTCTGTTCCGCGGCGACTGCAATCGCCTGCTGGCCGAGCTTGCCAAACGGCAGCTCCGCGATATCGATATTTCGGAGCCGACGCTGGAAGAGATCTTTCTTCATTACTACAATTGAGGGGGCTGCCTATGAACGTGTGCCTGTTTGAGCTGAAGGCGCAGGGAAAAGGCGCCGTCCTGTGGGCGGCCTCCCTCGTTGGCGTTTTGCTGGCCTTTCTGCTTGAAACCTACCCGCTCTTCCAGGAAGACACGCAGGACATTTTGCGGATGCTCAGCGGATTTCCGCCGCAGTTTGCCGCGGCGTTCGGCATGGACGTGTCTTCGCTGTTCTCGCTCGGAGGGTTCTATGGCTTTGCCTTCAGCTATATCGGTCTGATCGGCGCGATCATGGCGGCAGCCGTCGCGCTGGCCTCTTTTTCCCGCGAGAAACGGGCCAGATGCACGGATTTCCTGCTGACGAAGCCCATCCGCCGCCGGAAGATTTTTGCGGCGAAGCTTGCGGCGGGCGCGGTGATTCTGCTGGCGGCAAACGCGCTTTACGCCGCCTGCTGCATTCCGATCCTGCGCCACGGCGGCGTCCCGGGAGACAAGGCGGCGCTGGCCTGCCTGTCCCTGCTGCTGACACAGGCGGTGTTCTACGCGATGGCGGTGCTGTTCGCGACATGCAGCCGCAGGGTGCGCTCCGTCTCGGGCACGGCGATAGGCTTCGGCTTCGCGGGCTTCATCCTCTCCGCGCTTGTCGGCATCCTTAAGGAGGACGCCGTGCGGTTCGCCGCGCCGCTCAAATACTTTGACCCCGCCGATGTCTTTGCCGCCGGCGGCTATGACGCGCCGTACGCGGCGACAGGCGCGGCGATCATCCTTGCCTGTCTGCTGCTCTCCGCCGTTCTGTTCTGCCGAAAAGACGCGCGCGCGGTATAAGGGGTGTGAAATGAACATTTTTCTCAGAGAGCTGAAAGCGAGCCGCAAGGCGTTCCTTTTCTGGACCCTGGGCCTGTTCTTTCTGGTATTTGCCGGCATGACAAAATACACCGGCGTCGCCATGGACGGCGCTTCCCTCAACCAACTGCTGGCACGCTTCCCCCGCGTTGTGCTTGCCGTCCTGGGCATTTCCGGCGTGGATGTGGAGACACCCGGCGGCTATTATGCCGTTCTCGCCTTTTACGCGGTGATCTGCGCCTCCCTCTATGGCGCTTCACTGGGCGCGGGCGCCGTGAACCGTGAGGCGGTGGACAAAACCTATGAATTTTTGTTTACCCGGCCGCGTTCCCGCGCCGCGATCCTGTCCATGAAGCTGGCGGCGGGAGTTGTCTTCTTGCTGTTGTTTTCCGTATTGAACTATCTTTTTTCCGTCGCGGCCATCGCGGTTTTGAAGCTCGACGCCGATATCGGCCGCGCCGTAGCGCTGTTCAGCCTTTCCATTTTTCTGGTGGGGCTTTTCTTCTTCTCCCTCTCCGCCTGCCTCTGCGCCGCGGCGCGCCGGCCGGAAAAGGGCGCGCTGTACGGCAATCTCTGCTTTCTGGCGGCCTTCCTCGCCGGCGTGGTCTGCGATATGCTGGATACGCCCGGCGCGCTGCGCCTTCTCTCTCCCTTAAAGTACTTTCTCCCGTCCGATCTGCTGGCCGGCAAGCTGGATTTTGCCTATCTTCTCCTCATCCTGGGGGCCTCCGCCGCGCTGCTTGCCGCAGCATTCCGGCGCTTCGGCAAAAAAGATCTGAATGCCGTCTCGTAAAGCGGCGGCCCGGTGCATCCTGTCAGCCGGCACGGCAAAAGGCGGCGCTTTTCAATAACGCCGAATTTTTTGCGAAACCGTGTCTTCGCAAAAAACGTCGCTCCGCTCCCCAACCCCTTGTACAGCAAGGGGTTGGGGCTATTTATCCAAATTGAGGCGGGGCTCCGCCTGCCTTCGGGCAGGCCCGGGTCGCGGCTCTGGAGCGCCCCCGGCGCTCCATTCACTGCCGCTCCCCATTTGGGCACCGTATCGCCCAAATGCCCCTCACACTCCCCCCGCATCATCCCCCAAATCCGTTCCTTTTTTAGTTCTTTGACAGGCTGAAAAGGCGGCGCTTTTTTGAAAGCGCCGCCTTTTGCCGCAAACAAGCAGACCCTTGGATTGCCAATGCCGGCGACCCCGAAAAATCAGCCCCCCGTCTTCTCCTTTGGCTTCACAAAGCCCGGTATCTGCGCCAGGATCACCGCGCCGAACACCAGCGCGCAGCCCAGCAGCTCCACGCCGCTCAGCCGCTCGCCCAGAATGGCCCACCCGGCCAGCGCGGCCACCACGGATTCCAAGCTCATCACGATGGACGCCACGGCGGGCTCGGTGTCCTTCTGTCCCACCATCTGCAGGGTGTAGCCCACGCCGCCGGAGAAAATCCCCACATAGCAGATAGGCAGCCACGCCGCCAGCAGCGCGGCGGCGCTGACAGTCTCAAAGAGCAGCGCGCCCGCCAGCGACAGCACGCCGCACACCAGAAACTGCAGGCAGGACACCTTGATGCTGTCCAGCCGGGCATAGCGGTCCACGATCAGGATATACCCCGCGAAGGCCGCGGCACAGCCCAGCTCCAGCGCGTCGCCCAGGTAGACGCCGGAAAAGCCGTCGCCCAGACACAGCAGATACATTCCGCCCAGACACCCCGCCGCGGCCAGCAGCACGGGCCCGCGCAGCTTTTTCCCGAACAGCGGCGCGGAGAGCGCCACCATGACCACATAGGTGGCGGTGAGAAAGCCCGACCGCCCCGAGGCCGCGGCCTCCGCCGGATAGGTCCCGATGCCGAACTGCTGCAGATTCACCGCCGCGAACAGGGCCAGCCCGCACAGCATGCCGCCCCGCAGGGTCTCTTTCTTCTCACCCGCCCCCGCGGGCGCCGCCGGGCGCAGCCGACCCCGCGCGCCGATGACCGCCAGCAAAAACAGTGCCGCCAGCAGCGAGCGCGCGGCGTTGAAGGTGAACGCCCCGATACTGCCCGCCGCGCTGGTCTGGGCCACGAAGGCCAGTCCCCAGACCAATGCCGCCAACAGCAGCAGCAGCGGCCCCCTGTATTTTTTCATACGCACAACCTCTGATTGAAAAAACCGTATGCAGGAAAGTTCCTGCATACGGCGGATCAATTACCCGTTTACTTCAGTACCGTACCATACTTTTGCAAAAAGCGCAAGAGGCGCGGCCCGCGGCGGGAAACTTTTTTACGCCTTGACGGACTCGTATTCCTCCACGATCTCCTTTTCGGGCGCGGGCGTGAGCAGGCTGACCGCCACGATGAAGATCCCGGACACCAAAAACGCGGGCAGCAGCTCATAGATGTTCCACCCGCCGCCCAGCGGGCGGACGAGGTACTTCCAGATGAACACCATGGCGCCGCCGGAGATCATGCCGGCCAGCGCGCCGTAACGGTTGGAGCGCTTCCAGAACAGGCTGGCCAGCATCACGGGGCCGAAGGCCGCGCCGAAGCCGGCCCAGGCGAAGGACACGATGGCGAACACGGAGCTGTTGGGGTCCCTTGCCAGGACCACGCCCAGCACGGCCACCAGCACCACGGTGCAGCGGGCCACGGCCATGTTCTTCTTGTCGGACATCTTCACGCCGAACACGTCGATCAGGATATTCTGGGTGATGCCGGAGGCGGCGGCCAGCAGCTGGGCGTCCGCCGTGGACATGGTGGAGGCGAGGATGCCGGCGAGAATGACGCCCGCCAGCAGCGCCGGCACCACGCCGTGGGTACTCAGCAGGCCCGCGATCTTCACGATGACGGCCTCGGCGGCGGAGCCGGAAGGGAAGGTGTCGATGACGCCGACCTTGGACATGGCGTAGCCCACGATGCCGATGGTGACGGCCACGGCCATGGAGATGACCACCCAGGTGGTGCCGATGCGGCGGGAGATTTTCAGCTTGTTTTCATCCTCGGCCGCCATGAAGTGCAGCAGGATGTGGGGCATACCGAAGTAGCCCAGGCCCCAGGCCAGCGTGGAGCAGATGGTGATGAACCCGTAGTTCGACGCCTCCCCGGTGGCCACGTTGCCCAGGCTGTGCAGGCTGAAATAGCCCGCCACGCCCTTGGCGTTGGCCACCACGGCGTCCCAGCCGCCGGCGGTGGCGATGCCGAACCACAGCACGATCACCAGCGCCAGGGTCATGACGATGCTCTGCACCAGGCTGGTGACGGAGGCGGCCATGAAACCGCCCATGGCGCAGTAGGCCACGATGACGAAGGCGCTGATGAGCATGGCGGTCATGTAATTGACGGAAAACAGATTGGTGAACAGCTTGCCGCAGGCGGCAAAGCCGGAGGCGGTGTAGGGGATGAAGAACACGATGACCACGATGGCGGCGATCCCCTCGATGAGCTTGGGGTCGTGATAGCGCTTGGCAAAGAAGTCGGGAATGGTGATGGCGTCAATGCGGGAGGAGTACAGCCGCAGGCGCTTGGCCACGAACAGCCAGTTGAGATAAGTACCCACGGCCAGACCGATGGCCGTCCAGGTGGCGTCGGCCAGGCCGGTGAAATAGGCCACGCCCGGCAGGCCCATCAGCAGCCAGCCCGACATATCCGACGCCTCGGTGCTCATGGCGGTAACGACGGGGCCCAGCCTGCGCCCGCCCAGATAGAAGTCGCCGGAGGAATTGTTCCCCTTGGAATAGACGCCGCCGATCACCAGCATACCCACCAGGTACACCAAGATGGCGATAAGGATGTACACAGTTGCAGACATATTCTTTTTTCTCCTGACACACACTTTTTTCGATAACAAAGGGATTATACCGATTTCGCGGCCGCCCCGCAAGGACGAAAGACCGCATTTCGGCTTGAAATTCCGAAAAAACGGGGTATAGTAGTACCATCCCTTGTGTATCTCATAATAAGATGAATTTTTTTCATAATAGGCGGTAAATCATCATGTCCGTATCAAAATACGAGGCCTTTGCCCGGGTGGTGGAGCTGGGCAGTCTGACCAGGGCGGCGGAGTCGCTGGGCTGCACCCAGTCGGCGGTGAGCCACACCATCAGCGCGCTGGAGGCGGAGCTGGGTTTTCCGGTACTGACCCGCTCCCGGGCGGGCGTCAAGCTCACGGGCGACGGGGAACGGGTGCTGCCGGCGGTGCGGGGCGTCCTCAACAGTCAGGAGCGGCTCAGCCAGATCGCCTCGGCCATCCGGGGGCTGGATTCCGGCACGGTGCGCATCGGCAGCTTCACCTCCGTGGCCGTCCACTGGCTGCCCGGCATCATCAAGGCTTTCCAGCGGGACTATCCCAACGTGGACATCAAGCTTCTCAACGGCGACTATTACGACGTGGAGCAGTGGCTCTCCGACGGCAGCATCGACATCGGCTTCGTCAACGTCCCCTGCAGGGCGGACTGCTTCTGTCAGGCGCTGATGGAGGACCCCCTGCTGGCCATCCTGCCCCGGGATCACAAGTTTGCCTCCTACCCGAAATTTCCGCTGCGGGAGTGTGAAACGGAGCCCTTCATCACCCTGCTGGAGAGCTCCAACCACGACGCCCGCAAAGCGCTGGACGCGGCGGGCGTGAAGCCGAACATCAAATACTCCACCAAAGACGACTATGCCATCATCGCCATGGTGGAGCAGGGGCTGGGCATCAGCATCATGCCCCAGCTGCTGCTGAAGGGGCGGCACGACAATATCAAGGTGCTGGAGCTGGTGCCCCCGGCCAGCCGCACCATCGGTCTGGCCATCCCGGACGCCGGCCGCGACAGCCCCGCCACAAAACGATTCGCGGAATATATCCTGACGTGGCTGAGGGAGTCGGCGTAAGCCGGATCCCGCAGCGCACCCCCAAAAAAATTAATGTTTATCGTTAATTAATTATTGACATTCGTTGCCTGATGCGCTATTCTTATGCCAACGAC
>DAOPXW010000006.1:9727-13811 GCA_035352555.1 Oscillospiraceae bacterium | reverse complement strand
ATGCCAACGACCATAAGGAGGCGCTGTTATGGAACTCTTACAGAACAAGCTGAAAACAACCAGCCGGGTCTATTCCGTCGCGCTGCTGATTTTCGCGCTCTATTACGTCTATGCCGCATCAAGCAGCATCAATGCCCTGGTCTGGCTGTTCTCCGACCCGGCCAACGCCTTGATGCGCCTGGGGTTGCCCATTGCCGGGATTGAGAATCCGCCCCTCGGCTGGTGGAAATGGCTGTTCTTTATCCAGCTTCTGAGCCTTGCGGTCTACGCGGCGACGCAGTTTGCAGGCTTTTCCGCATTCCGCGGCATTGCGAACACAGGCGAACCTTTTTCCCCGCCCATTGTGCGAAAGCTGAAAATAATGGTCTGGCTGATGGTGGCAAATATTCCGCTTCATGCGGTCTGCGGGTATATGGCTGCCTCGGTGTCCCCCACGCTCATGGGCAACAGCCGCATTACAGCCATCAGTGCCACGGCCAGCGGTGTTATGGATGTACTTACGTTTTTTGCGCTGGTGTCCATCTTCCAATACGGCGCGAGATTGCAGCAGCTCTCGGACGAGACGCTTTGAGGTAACGCGATGCCGATTATACTCAGACTCGACCGCGTGATGGCGGATCGGAAGATGTCCCTGAAAGAACTTTCCGAGCGGGTGGGCGTTGCAAACGTGAATCTCTCCAAGCTCAAAACCGGCAAGGTCAGCGCCATCCGGTTTTCCACGCTGGAGGCCATCTGCGAGGCGCTGCAATGCCAGCCGGGCGACATACTGGAATACGCTGCAGATAAAAAAGATTCGTAAAAGAAAGCCGGGAGGCCGTTCAAAAGAACCGCCTCCCGGCTTGATTTCCTTAATTCAACCCTGCATCGCGGCGGTCAGGCGATCCAGCGCCGCGAACAATACCGACACGAAAGGCGCAAAGACGATGGCCGGGAGCATATCGGCGACCTTGATCTTTGTGACCCCAAGGATGTTAAAGCCCAGCGCCAGGATCATCAGCGACCCGGCGGCGGACATTTCCGCAATCATGGTCTCCGTCAGTACCGGGGCGAGGACGCCGCCCAGAAGGGTCACGGCACCCTCGAAAACAAACACGCACACCGCCGAAAGCGGCACCCCGGCGCCGAGGCTGACCGCCAGCATCAGGGACGCGATTAAATCCATGACGCTTTTGGTATAAAGCAGGGTGCAGTCTCCTGTGGTACCGGCCTTGATGGAACCCACAACGGCCATGGCGCCCACGCACATCATCAGCGTCGCCGTGACGAAGCTTTGCGCCAGGCCGCCGGAAGTGCCGTTCCCGGAAAATCGGGCCTCTACTTTTTTGCCGAGCTTATCGATCCGG
This sequence comes from Oscillospiraceae bacterium, assembly GCA_035352555.1. GTDB lineage: Bacteria > Bacillota > Clostridia > Oscillospirales > Oscillospiraceae > UBA2922. The sequence goes on along the minus strand of DAOPXW010000006.1, from coordinate 12,468 downwards.
CCGTCGATATTAATGACGGTGCCTGCGAGGGTGCCGAACACGATGGACACAAGCAGTACCAGCACGTTTTTTCCGCCCAGCACGCCCATCCCGCCCACGCACAGCGTGAAGAGGCCGAGCGCGGTCATGACGGCGGCGGAAAATCGCTCCGGGATTCCCTTCTTGCACAGCAGCCCTGTGCCGCCGCCCACGATCACAGCCAGCGTGTTCACCAGAACGCCCAACATAAAATCACCTCATCCTTGTTTATAGAAAAGCCGGTCCCGGACGGGACCGGCTTGAGACAGTTTTTACTACGCTGAAAGCAATCAGAAGTCCGCGTTGCCCACCGTGCGGGGGTGCAGCTCCACGTCGCGGATGTTGCTCACGCCGGTGAGATACATCACCATGCGCTCGAAGCCCAGCCCGAAGCCCGCGTGGCGGCAGCTGCCGTAGCGCCGCAGATCCAGGTACCACCAGTAGTCCTCCCTGCGCATACCCAGCTCGTCGATCCGCGCCTCCAGCACGTCCAGCCGCTCCTCGCGCTGGGACCCGCCGATGATCTCCCCGATGCCGGGGACAAGGCAGTCCGCCGCCGCGACGGTCTTTCCGTCGTCGTTGAGGCGCATATAGAAGGCCTTGATCTCCTTGGGGTAGTCGGTGACGAACAGCGGGCGCTTATAGACCTCCTCGGTGAGGTAACGCTCGTGCTCGGTCTGCAGGTCGATGCCCCAGGAAACGGGATAGTCGAACTTGTGGCCGGACTTGATGAGGATATCCACGGCCTCGGTATAGGTGACCCGGCCGAACTCGCTGGCGGCCACATGCCGGAGGCGCTCGATGAGCCCCTTGTCCACGAAGGAATTGAAAAACTCCAGCTCCTGCGGGCATTTTTCCAGCACGGCATTGATGATGTATTTCACCATGGCCTCCATGCACTCCAGATCGCCCTCCAGATCGCAGAAGGCCATCTCCGGCTCGATCATCCAAAACTCGGCGGCGTGGCGCGCGGTGTTGGAATTCTCGGCGCGGAAGGTGGGGCCGAAGGTATAGACGTCGCCGAAGGCCATGGCAAAGTTCTCGGCGTTGAGCTGGCCGGAGACGGTAAGGTTCGTGGCCTTGCCGAAGAAGTCCTGGGAATAGTCCACCCTGCCGGCGGGGGTGCGGGGCGGATTTTCGGGGTCCAGGGTGGTCACGCGGAACATCTCGCCGGCGCCCTCGCAGTCGGAGCCGGTGATGATGGGGGTCTGCACATAAACGAAGCCCTGCTTCTGGAAAAACTCGTGCACGGCCGCGGCGGCCACGCTGCGGACCCGGAAAGCGGCGGAAAACAGGTTGGTGCGGGGGCGCAGGTGCTGGATGGTGCGCAGATACTCCAGACTGTGCCGCTTTTTCTGCAGGGGATAGTCGGGGGTGGAGGTCCCCTCCACCACGATACCGTCGGCCTTCAGCTCAAAGGGCTGGGGGGCGTCGGGGGTCACCGCCAGCGTGCCGTGGCACAGCAGGGCGGCGCCCACGTTCTGGCGGGCGATCTCGTCGTAATTGCTCAGCAGATTCCGATCCATGACGACCTGCAGGGATTTGAAACAGGAGCCGTCGTTGAGCTCGATGAATCCGAAGTTTTTCATGTCGCGGATGGTGCGCGCCCAGCCGCAGACCGTCATGCCCTGGCCCTCAAAGGTCTCCGGCGCGGCGTAAAGCTGCGCGATCCTGGTTCTGTTCATAGTGCCACTCCCAATCAAAATCAGATGATAACGGATTGATTATACCCAAATGCGCCGCGTTTTTCAAGAGCTTTCACGCCGGCCGAAAAAACGGGCGTCCCCTTTTGGGACGCCCGAAGGCTATTCACGCGGCCAGCGGCGGTTCGGCCTTTTGCCGCTTGCTGAGACTGTATTCCAGCGCCATCATGCCGGACACCAGCACCAGACCGATCACATCCGTGACCGTGCCGGGGATCAGCAGCGTCAGGCCGCCCGCGGCGAACACCAGCCGCCCGATCCAGCTGACGGTTCTGAACACATGGCCGTTCAGCGCCGCGGCGATGCCGAAGATGCCCAGCAGCGACGTGACAATGACCTGGATCGCCGCCCAAACGCCCTCATTCATGAGCAGCATGGAGGGATTCATGGCGAAGATGTAAGGCACCACGAAAGCCGCGATGGCCAGCTTTGTGGCGTTGATCCCCGTTTTCATAGGGTCGGATTTCGCGATGGCGGAGCCGGCGTAGGCGGCCAGCGCCACCGGCGGGGTGATGTCGGCCACGATGCCGAAATAGAACACGAAGAAGTGCGCCGCCACCTTGGGGATGCCCAGCGTAATCAGAATCGGCGCGCAGGTGGAGGCCATGATGCAGTAGTTGGCGGTGGTGGGCACGCCCATGCCCAGCACGATGCAGCACAGCATGGTGAGAAACAGGGCAATGAACAGCGCCATATCGGGATTCGGAATGGACTTGCTCACGGCGACGATGGCGCCGATAAGCTTGGAGGCCAGACCCGTGACGGTGATGCAGCCCGCGATCATGCCCGCCATGGCGCAGGCCACGGCCACGGTGATGCAGCCCCGGCCGCCGGCCTCCAGGGAATTGAAGATCATGGAGCCGGTCTTTTTCAGGGTGTTCACGGCGACAGAGCCGGGCTTGCCCTCGGCCCGGGTATCCCGGACGGTGCCGGGCAGCGACACCACGATGGCGATGAGGATGGCGATGGAAGCCGAGAACTGCAGGGAGCGGATGTTGGCCGTCACCAGCCATACCAGGA
>DAOPXW010000006.1:0-9627 GCA_035352555.1 Oscillospiraceae bacterium | reverse complement strand
ATGGAAGCCGAGAACTGCAGGGAGCGGATGTTGGCCGTCACCAGCCATACCAGGATCACCAGCGGCAGCAGCAGGTATACGGAGCGCTGCAGCTTCCAGAAATTGGGCAGCTCGCTGCGGGGGATGCCCTTCAGTCCCAGCTTTTTCGCCTCCAGGTGCACGGCGATGAAAATGCCGGTGAAGTACAGGATGGCGGGCAGGATGGCCCACAGCGTCACCTGGCCGTAGGGCACGTCCAGATATTCCGCCATGAGGAAGGCGGCGGCGCCCATGATGGGGGGCATGATCTGGCCGCCGGTGGAGGAGGCGGCCTCCACCGCGCCCGCAAATTCGGGTTTATAGCCGGTGCGCTTCATCATGGGGATGGTGACGGAGCCGGTGGTGACGGTGTTGCCCACGGAGGAGCCGCTGACCATGCCGCACAGGGCGGAGGAGATGACGGCCACCTTGGCCGGGCCGCCGCTGGCGGAGCCCACCAGGGAGTTGGCCAGGTCGATGAACAGGTTGGAAATGCCGGTGCGCTCCAGAAACGCGCCGAAGATGATGAACACGGCGATGAATTTGGCGCACACGTTCACCGGCGTGGACATCAGGCCCGAGGTGCCGTAGAACATGGTATAGATCACGCGGCACAGCACCTTCAGGAAGGGCTGCCCGCCGGCGGTCATGCTCCAGAAGGTATAGATCAGCAGCGCACCCACCACGCACAGGATGGGCAGGCCCACACAGCGGCGGCAAAGCTCCGCCACGCACAGGATGCCGATAATGCCCAGCGCCAGATAGAACACCACGGCCGGGGAGGACGCCAGCGCGGACGCGCTGGTGATGATCTTCACCAGCCGGGTATAGCTGAAGCAGTAATAGAAGAACGACCCCGCGCCCAGCGCCATCAGCACATAGTCGAACCAGGGCATATAGTTGGGCCGCACATGCTTTTTCCCCGCGGGATACGTGAGATAGCCCATCACGGTGACCAGCCCCAGAAAGGCGGTAAGCCGGATGGGCAGGTCGGCGGTGGAAAACAGCGTGGAGCAGATGCAGTACACGGAGAACGCCGCCAGGATCACGCCCACGGCGAGCTTGGGTGCCCCCTCCCAGATGCGGGTGGCGGACTCCTTGTCGTATTTGCGCATGATGTCCTCGGCGGACGCGGTTTCGTCGGTTGCCGGGATCGCGGCCCCGGTTTTCTTTCTTGCGGACATGGAAGGACCTCCGTTCGTGATAACGGCGCAGGCCGTCTTGACAGGGCCGGTCTCCCCGGCCCTCTCAGCGCGGCAGGCGCGGAGACAGGGCGCGAAGGACTGCGGCGTCCGGAAGGGGCGCCGCAGTCTCGCTTTGTTTTACCGCGCGGCGATCAATAGGTGCCGGCGGGGATGGTGTAGGCGCTGTAGTAGGGCGAGGAAGACAGCAGGCTCTGGACATGGGTGTCGTCCAGGCTCACCAGATACACCGAGCCGGAGGTCGCCAGATCGGTGATGGCCGTGGTGGGCGCGCCGGCCACGATGAAGGCCGCGTCGATCTTGCCGTCCTTCAGGCTGTCGGCGCTGTCGGCGAAGCTCTGGTACACGGGGGTGATGTCCTTCTCGGTCATACCGTAGGCCTGCAGCACGTCGATGGCGTTGAAGTACACGCCGCTGCCGGCTGCGCCGATGGAGACGGTCTTGCCCTTCAGGTCGGCAACGGTCTTGATGTCGGGATTGGTGGTGACGATCTGCACCTGCTCCATGTAGAGGGCGGCCACCACGGAGAAGCCCTTGACGGGGGATGTGAACAGGCGCTCGCCGTTGTAGGCGTAGCTCAGAACGTCGGACTGGGCGAAGGCGATCTGCACGTCGCCGGCGGCCAGGTCCTCGATATTGGCCTTGGAGCCGTCGGAGGTGACGGCGGTAACGGAGACATCGGAATTGCCGGTGACATAGGAGGCCAGCACGCCGCCGAAGGCGTAGTAGGTGCCGGATTCGCCGCCGGTGCCGAACATCAGCGCGGAAGCGGCGCCCGTTCCGGCGCCTTCCTTGACGGAGGCGACTTTCTTTCCCTGCTCCTCAAAATACTTGGCCGCGCCGGGATGGTAGGGCACGGAGGTGATGGAGGAGGCGAAGTCCAGATTCAACTCGGCGCCTTTGCCGTGCTGCTGGGCGATGGTGTCCTTGTTGTCGAAGATGGTTTTTACAAAGGTATAGATCTCATCGGTGGGGACATCGTCCCTGGCGATGATGACCGCGCCCACGGCGACGGTATTGGTGTCGGCGCCCTTGGTCGCGGCGGCGCTGGGCGCGGCGGACGCGGCGGTAGAGGCGGGGGTGCCGCCGCAGGCACACAGCGCCAGGACCATGCACAGTGCAAGAATCAGTGCGAGAATCTTTTTCATTTTGCTTTCCTCCTGTTTTAAATTTGAAAAGGGTTCACTGATAAAAATTCAGCATGCTGGCATTATAACCCAATCGCGCCGCCATTTCAAGGCATAATATGAATTATTACCCGTCGGACACTGCAAATGTTTTATTGAACTAAATTGGCGCCGCCGCCCCGGGCGGTCCGGCTTTTTGACGGATCTCACAATTCCCCGCGCCGGGTTTTGTCCTATTTCTACGATATTTCCCTTGCATTTCCGGGTGGAGGGTGCTATATTGTTTTTATCTCAAAAACAAATGTGTTTTTCACAAGGACAAAATTGGTGCAAGGAGAGAACTGCAATGAAGATCGGATTACTGGGCTGCGGCACCGTCGGCGGCGGCGTGCTGGATATTTCAAGGTCCCTGCCGGGGCTGGAGGTCAAGTATGTCCTCGTGCGCCGGGACCGCCCGGAGCTGGGGGCGCTGGCCGTGACGGACGTGAACGCCATCCTCGCGGACCCCGAGGTGGACACCGTGGTGGAGGTTCTGGGCGGGCTGAGCCCCTCCTTTGAATACGTCTCCGCCGCCATGAAAGCGGGCAAAAACGTGGTCACCGCCAACAAGCATCTGGTGGCCCATCATTATAATGATCTGGTGGCGCTGGCCAGGGCAAACGGCGTGGCCTTCCGCTGCACCCCGGCGGTGGGCGGCGGCATCCCGTGGCTGGTGAATCTGGAGCGGGCGGCCCGGGTCAACCCGGTGAAGGCCTTCTGGGGCATCATGAACGGCACCACCAATTTCATCCTGGACGCCATGCACAAAAACGGCGCGGACTTCTCCGAAGTTCTGGCCGAGGCCCAGAAGCTGGGCTATGCGGAGGCCGACCCCTCCGCCGACATCGACGGGCTGGATATCCAGCGCAAGTGCGTCATCACCGCCAACGTCTCCTTCGGGATGCTGCTGTCGGAGGCGGACGTGCCGGTGCTGGGCATCCGCAATGTCAAGGCGGCGGACATCGCCGCGGCGGAGGCCCACGGCCGCGTCTGCCGCATTCTGGGCACGGGCAGAAAGACTGCCGGCGGCGTGGCCGCCTACGTGGAGCCCGCCTTCGTGGCCGCCGGCTCTCTGGAGGCCGCGGTGGACAAAAACTTCAATATGATCTCCTTCGACACGGAGTACACCGGCCGGGAGAGCTTTTACGGGCAGGGCGCGGGCCGCTACCCCACCGCCTACAACGCGGTGGAGGACTGCCTGGACATCATGGGCGGCGTCAGGGCCTTCTATACCGGCAGCTTCGACCCCGCCGTCCCCGATCCCGCGGGCGACGCGCACCCCTATTACATCCGCTCCTCCGTCCCCTGCCCGCTGCCGGCGGAGACCTGGGGCGAGGGCGCGCTGACCAGGCCCCTGTCGGTCAAGGCCGCCCATGACTGGGCCGCCGGGGCGAAAGAGGCCGACCCCGGGCTTTTCATGGCGGGAGTGATCTGATCTATGCTGAAGGTTGCGAAATTCGGCGGCTCCTCCATGGCGGACGCCGGGCAGTATGCCAAAGTCAAGGCCATTCTCGATTCCGACCCCTCCCGCAGCGTGGCGGTGGTCTCCGCCGCGGGCAAGCGGTTCGAGGGCGACCACAAGATCACCGATCTTCTGTACCTCTGCTATGCCCACATCCAGTACGGCGTGGACTGCGAGGGCGTCTTTTCCATGATCGCCGACCGCTGCCGCGGGATCTGCCGGGACCTGCGTCTGGGCGTGGATATCGAAAACGAGCTGGCCCTGCTCCGGGCGGAGCTGAAGCCGGGCGTCAGTCAGGACTGGCTGGTGTCCCGGGGCGAGTATCTCTCCGCGCTGATGCTGGCGGATTATCTGGACTTTGATTTTCTGGACAGCATACGCTGGCTGAAATTCAGGTTTGACGGCACCGTGGACAAGGAGACCTCCTACGCGGCGCTGGCCGGGCTGGCCTGCGGCCGGAAGGTGGTGATCCCCGGATTCTACGGCGTGCTGCCCGACGGGCACATCCGGGTGATGACCCGCGGCGGCAGCGATATCACCGGCGCGCTGGCGGCGGCGGCGCTGGACGCGGACGTCTATGAGAACTGGACGGACGTCTCCGGCATCCTCATGGCCGACCCCCGCATCGTGGACAATCCGGACACCATCCCCCGCATCACCTATGCCGAGCTGCGGGGCCTGTCCTATATGGGCGCGCAGGTACTGCACGAGGCCTCCATCTTCCCCGTCCGGGAAAAGCACATCCCCCTGAACATCCGCAACACCAACGACCCCGGCCATCCGGGCACCGTCATCATGGAGGATTTTCCCGACGAGCTGCCCGAGGACAGAAAGCGCCTCATCACGGGCATCGCGGGCCGCCGGGATTTCACCATCATCACCGTCGCCAAGACCGGGATGTCCTCCGCCGTGGGTATTCTCAAGCAGATTCTGGAGGTCTTTGAAAAGCACGGCGTGTGCGTGGAATACACCCCCTCCGGCATTGATTCCGTGTCGCTGGTGGTATCCACCGCCAAGACTGCCAACTGCATCTACTCCCTGGTGGGCGACATCCAGAAAGCCGTCCAGCCCGACAGCATCGACCTCACGGACAGAATCTCGGTGGTGGCGGCCGTGGGCCGGAAGATGGCCTATCAGCCCGGCTCCTCCGGCGCGCTGTTCGCCGCGCTGGGCAAAAACGGCATCAACGTGCGCATGATCTCCCAGGGGCCCGAGGAACTGAACATCATTGTCGGCGTCAACAACGACGATTTCGAAAAAACCATCCGCGTGATCTACGACAGCTTTGTCAAATAAGAAATTGAAGGAGCGTACATAAAATGAAAGCATTCAAAGTCGGCGTACTGGGCGCCACGGGCGCCGTGGGCCGGGAAATGATAAAAATACTGGCGGAGCGCGATTTCCCCGTGGCGGAGCTGCACCCGCTGGCCAGCGCCCGTTCCGCGGGCAAGGTCATCCAATTCAAGGGACAGGACGTGGTCCTCGAGGAGGCCCGCGACGAGGCCTTTCAGGGCCTGGATCTTGTATTCGGCGCGGCGGAAAACGACATTGCCGAGCGCTTCGCCCCGGCCATCAAAGCGGCGGGCTGCGTGTTTGTGGACAACTCCAGCGCCTTCCGGCTGGACCCGGACGTGCCGCTGGTGGTGCCGGAGATCAACCCCGGGGACGTGAAAAAGCACCATGGCATCATCGCCAATCCCAACTGCGTCACGGTCATCGCCTGTACGGCCGTCAACGCGCTCAACGCCATCAGCCCCATCCGGTCCATTGTGGCCTCCTCCTATCAGGCCGTGTCCGGCGCGGGTGCCAACGGCCCGAAAGAGCTCATGGCCGAGGTCGCAGCGCTGGCGAAGGGCGAGGACTGCGCCCCCAAGGTGTTCGCCCGGCAGATCGCCTACAACGTCATCCCCCAGATCGGCGGGGCCCAGTATGCGGGATACACCTCCGAGGAGATGAAGCTCCTCAACGAGGGCCGCAAGATCATGCACCTGCCCGATCTGAAGGTGGACTGCACCTGCGTGCGCGTGCCGGTCATCCGCAGCCACAGCGTGTCCATGGTGGTGCGCACGGCGAAGAAAATTTCCGTGGCGGAGGCCCGCAGGGCCATCGCCGCCGCCCCCGGCGTGAAGCTGGTGGACGATCTGGACAGCATGGAATACCCCACCCCGCTGGACACCAGCGACCAGGACCTCGTGTTCGTGGGCCGCATCCGGGAGGATCTGGTCAACGACGACGGGCTGAACCTCTGGTGCTGCGGCGACCAGATCCGCAAGGGCGCCGCCACCAACGCCGTCCAGATCGCGGAGCTGGTCGTCAGGGACCTGTAATCGCCGCGCATAAAATAAACCGGGGCGCTCTTTTTCAGGAGCGCCCCGGTTTATACCCTTATTTTCCCAAAATTTTCAGTTTTTCAGACTGTGCAGCGGCGCGGGGATACGCCCGCCGCGGTCGATGAATTCCTTGGAGGAAGCGGAATGCACCGGCATCACCGGGGCCTCGCCGAAAAGCCCGCCGATCTCCACCGTGTCGCCCAGGGTCTTGCCCGGGGCGGGGATGAGGCGGACGGCGGTGGTCTTGTTGTTGATCATGCCGATGGCGGCCTCGTCCGCGAGGATGGCGGAGAGGGTCTCCGCCGGGGTGTCGCCGGGGACGGCGATCATGTCCAGGCCCACCGAGCACACGCAGGTCATGGCCTCCAGCTTGTCCAGGCACAGGGTCCCCTCCCGGGCGGCGGCGATCATGCCCTCGTCCTCGGATACGGGAATGAACGCGCCGGAAAGGCCGCCCACGTGGCTGGACGCCATCACGCCGCCCTTTTTCACCGCGTCGTTCAGGAGGGCCAGCGCCGCCGTGGTGCCGTGGGTGCCGCAGACCTCCAGCCCCATGGCCTCCAGAATACGGGCCACGGAATCGCCCACCGCCGGGGTTGGGGCCAGCGAGAGATCCACGATGCCGAAGGGCACGCCCAGTCTCGCGGACGCCTCCTGCGCCACCAGCTGCCCCATGCGGGTCACCTTAAAGGCGGTCTTTTTGATCGTCTCCGCCACCACGTCGAAGGGGGCGCCCTTACAGTCCTGCAGCGCGTGACAGACGACGCCCGGACCGGAAACGCCGACATTGATGACGCATTCACCCTCGCCCACGCCGTGGAACGCGCCCGCCATGAAGGGGTTATCCTCCACGGCGTTGCAGAACACCACCAGCTTCGAGCAGCCCAGACCGTCGGCGGCGGCGGTGAGCTCGGCGGTCCTTTTTATCACGAAGCCCATCTCCCGCACAGCGTCCATGTTGATGCCCGCACGGGTGGAGCCCACGTTCACACTGGCGCAGACCCGCTCGGTTTCGGCCAGCGCCTGGGGGATGGAGGCGATCAGCCGGTCGTCGCCCCGGGTAGAACCCTTGTGCACCAGCGCGGAGAAGCCGCCGATAAAATTCACGCCCACTTCCTTGGCCGCCCGGTCCATGGCCCGGGCCACGGGCACATAGCGCTCCGCCGCGCAGCTTCCGGCCACCAGCGCGATGGGCGTCACGGAAATGCGCTTATTGACGATGGGGATGCCGAACTCCCGCTCGATATCCTCGCCGGTTTTCACCAGGTCTTTCGCCCGGAAGCAGATTTTGTCGTAAATTTTTCCGCAGACCGCATCCATGTCCGTTCCGCAGCAGTCCAGCAGGCTTAGGCCCATGGTAATGGTGCGCACGTCCAGGTGCTGCTGGTCGATCATCTGGATGGTCTGGAGGATGTCGCTGCTGTTCATCAGATAGCTCATGACCTCCTCCTCAGATGCGGTGCATGGAATCGAAGATATCCTGCCGCTGGATATGCACGGCCAGACCGCGCTCCTCGCCCTTGTCTTTCAGGAACTGGGCCAGCGCGCCGAAATCCATGCCGCAGCCGGAGAGATCCACCAGCATGATCATGGCGAAGTATTCCTGCATCAGCGTCTGGCTGATGTCCAGCACATTCACGCCTTTTTCCGCCAGCAGCGTGGTGACGTAGGCGATGATGCCCCGGGTGTCCCTGGCAAAGACGGTAACGATAGCTTTCATGTTTGCGCTCCTTGCATATTGAAGTGTCCGTGGTGATAGAATTGATAGATGATTATACCACTTTGCGCCGCTTTTGCAAAGTGAATTGACGAAATCGCCCCAGGCAAATATAATAGAACAGAATGAAAGGACCGGGGAACATGAACATTTGTATCTACGGCGCGTCCAGCGCCGATCTCACACAGAGCTATTACGACGCGGCGGAGGAGCTTGGCCGCGCGCTTTCCCTCCGGGGTCACGGGCTGGTGTTCGGCGGCGGGCGGAACGGCCTGATGGGGGCCTGCGCCCGGGGCGTCTCCGCCGGCGGCGGAGACATTTTGGGCGTGGCGCCGCGGTTTTTCGACGAGCCCGGCGTCTTATATGAAAAGTGCACGGATTTCATCTTCACGGACACCATGCGCCAGCGCAAGCAGCTCATGGAGGAGCGATCCGACGCCGTGGTGGTGCTGCCCGGCGGCATCGGCACCTACGAGGAATTTTTCGAGATGCTCACCCTGCGCCAGCTGGGGCAGAGCGGCAAGGCCATCGCCATCCTCAATACCAACGGCTATTACGCGCCCATGGCGGCGCTGCTGCGCCACACGGTGGAGCAGAAATTCATGTCCGCCCGCTGTCTGTCCCTGTTCGCGGTGGTGGACACCCCCGCCCAGGCGCTGGATTATCTTGAAAGCTATATTCCCGAGACTGTCGGCAGCGTCCGCCGGCTGCAGGATTATACGAAATAGCCCCGCAAAAAGCCGCGTCCCGCGAACCGAAATTCGCGGGACGCGGCTTTTTAATCGGTTATCCGGGGTATCTTCACCGTAAAGGTGCTGCCCACGCCCGGCTCGCTCTCCACGGACACGCTGCCGCCGTGGACCTCCGCGATCTGTTTGACCATGGCCAGGCCCAGGCCCAGACCCTCGCCGCCGGAGCGGGAGGAATCCTCCTGATAAAACCGCTGCCAGATCTTCTCCAGATGGTCCTTGGCGATGCCCACGCCGTTGTCGGCCACGGCGATGACGGCCCAGGGCCCGTCGGTATGCAGGGACACATCCACCATGCCGCCCTCCCGGCCATACTTGTAGGCGTTGTCGATAAGGTTCTGCACCAGCCGGGACATCAGCGTCACGTCGATATCGGCGGCGACGCCCTCCTGAATGTCGGAGCACAGGGTGATGCCCTTCCGGCGCACCAGCGCGGTCTCCGCGCAGATGACGGACAGCATCTCCGACACGTCCTCCACCTCGAAAGCGGTCTTGGCCGTGCCCAGATCCAGCCGGGACAGGCTCAGCAGGCTCTCCACCAGCCGGGACATTTTTCTGGCCTGCCGGGACACCACCTCCAGCGCGGCGCCGTAATCCTCCGCGGTCCGGGCGTGCTTGCGGGTGTAGTCGCACTCCGCCAGGATGACGGTGGTGGGCGTGCGCAGCTCGTGGGAGACGTCGGAGGTGAACTGCTGCTGGGAGTTGAAGGATTTTTCCAGCCTGGCGAACATATTATCAAAGGTATCGGACAGCTTTTGCAGCTCGTCGTGGCTGCCCGGCTTGCCCAGCCCGATGCGGCGGCTCAGGTCGTTGCCGTCGTTGATGGCGTTGGCGGCCTCGGTGATCTGCCGGATGGGCTTCAGCGCGCCCCGGGCCGTGAGATAGCCGCCCACGGCGGCCAGTACCAGCACCAGCGGCAGGGTGAACATAGACAGGTCCAGCACGGTCTGCAGCAGCGTCTCGGCGGTCTCGGCCCCGGTGAT
>DAOPXW010000005.1:43905-45334 GCA_035352555.1 Oscillospiraceae bacterium | reverse complement strand
TTTTTGGTGCGGGAGATGGGACTTGAACCCACACGTCTATGGTTGGACACAGGCACCTCAAGCCTGCCTGTCTGCCAATTCCAGCACTCCCGCCTATAAAACGCCAATGCTCCGGCCGCATTGAAGGTCAGGAACGTTATTAATGGCGCGCCGCATTTAAGGCACGGCTAATTATAACAGAATACCGGCATTTGTCAAGGGCGAATTTCCCATTATGTCAATTCCCCGGAGGCGCGCATACAATGGCTTCAGGGGTGACAAACCATGCCGGACCGCTGTTCGCTGCCGGCACTGGCCGCCGCGGCCGCCTGCGCGATCTCAAAGAATTTGTCCGCTGACGAGATTAACATACTGTCCGCGTTTTTGTGCGCGCTGGGCGACAATCTGGCCATCATCGCAGCTCAGCTCGCCGCCGGCGACAATTGTTGAAAACGCGTGAATATTCAACCGAAAGACGTGCAAACTACCACCAGATCAAAATACTGGAGGCAGTACCATGAATTCAAGGAAAATCACTTCCCTGCTGGCGGCCATGCTGGCCGTCATCCTGTGTCTCGGCGCGGCCACCGTCTCCCTTGCGGACAACGCGGCGCCGCAGGCGCAAAATATGGAGCTGGAGACCTTCCGCGACGTCTCCGTGGGCGGTCGGCTCACCGCCGTGGACCCTGAGGGCGATCCGGTGACATTCCAGATCACCACCCAGCCCGTCAAGGGCGCCGTGGCGCTGGAGACGGACGGCAGCTTCGTTTACACGCCGGCCAGCGGCAAAAAAGGCAAGGATTACTTCGGCTACAAGGCCCTGGACACGCAGGGCAACCTGTCTCAGGAGGGCACGGTCATCATCACGATCAACCGGCAGAAGGCGGCGGTGACCTATTCCGATATGACCGGCTCCGGCGATTACTACGCCGCCGTGATGCTGGCCAAAAACGGCGTGTTCACCGGCGAGAAGGTCGGCGGGACTTACCTGTTCTGCCCGGAGGCCAGCGTCACCAGAGGCGAGTTCCTCAGTATGTGCATGGAGGTCGCCGACACGTCACTCCTTGCTGGCGTTATGTCAACCGGCTTTGAGGACGACGCGCAAATTCCCGATTGGGAAAAGCCCTACGTCTCCACCGCGGTGATGAACGGCGGCGTGTGCGGCTACGCCGGCACATTCGGGTCATTGTTCTGCGCCAACACGCCCATCACGCAGGCGGAAGCGTCGGTAATGCTGAACAAAGCCGCGGGGCTGACGGATGTGGCGGTCACCGGCGGCGATTCCGCCGAACCCGCCTGGGCGGCGCAGTCGGTGGCCAATCTGCGCGCGCAGAATATTCCGACCGGCGGCACGGCCATGACCTCCGCCCTCACCCGCGCCAAGGCGGCGGAAATGCTGCTGAAGGCCATGGAAGCAATAAAGGCGAAGTAAGAAGCCGCCAAAAGCGGC
>DAOPXW010000005.1:0-43805 GCA_035352555.1 Oscillospiraceae bacterium | reverse complement strand
GAAGCCGCCAAAAGCGGCGGAACCCAAAAAGAAGAGGCAAAAAAGATTTTATCTTTTTTGCCTCTTCTTTTTGGTACGCCCGATGCGATTCGAACGCACGGCCTACAGAGTCGGAGTCTGTCACTCTATCCAGCTGAGCTACGGGCGCATGTTCGGGTGGTATTATATCTAAAAACCCCGGCAATGTAAATAGCTGTTTTCAATTTAATTTCCGTATGCTATAATCTTATATTAGGTTAACAGTATCGGAGGGGCTGCCATGAAAAGGATTCGTCTCGGCAAAACCGAGCTTCAGGTCACCTGCTCGTCCATGGGCTGTCTGCCCGTGCAGCGCTGCTCCGTGGAGGACGGCGCAAAGCTCATCCGCGCGGCTTACGAGGGCGGCATCAACTATTTCGACACGGCCAACGCCTACACAGACAGTGAGCTGAAGGTGGGGCTGGCGCTGCACGACGTGCGGGACAAGGTGGTGATCTCCACCAAGAGCGCCGCGCCGGACAGGGCGGGCTGCGCCGCGCACATCGACAACAGCTTAAAACTGCTGCAGACCGATTATATCGATCTGTTCCAGTTCCATCAGTGCCCCGCCGTGCCGGACATCCACGACCCCGACGGCGCTTTCGCCGCCGCGCTGGAGGCCAAAGCCGCGGGCAAGATCCGCCATATCGGGCTCACCACGCATCGGATCGAGGTGGCGGAGGACGCCATCGCCTCCGGCAATTTTGAGACGCTGCAATTTCCCTTCAGCTACATATCCACCGACCGCGATCTGGCGCTGGCGGAAAAATGCAAGGCCGCCGACATGGGCTTCATCGCCATGAAGGGGCTGGCGGGCGGTCTGCTGACCGACGCCCGGGTCTGCCGCGCCTTTATGAGCCAGTACGACAACGTGGTGCCCATCTGGGGCATCCAGACCGCGGAGGAGCTGGCCCAGTGGCTGGCGGTGACCGCGGAGGATCCCCAAATGGACGAGCCCACCCGGGCGATTATCCGGCGAGACCGCAAGGAATTGGCCGGCAGCTTCTGCCGGGGCTGCGGCTACTGCATGCCCTGCCCGGCGGGCATCGAGATCCGCAACTCCGCCCGGATGAATATGCTGCTGCGCCGCTCCCCCTGGCAGCAGTATTACACGCCGGAGTGGCGGGAAAAGATGGAGCGCATCAACGACTGCCTGGGCTGCCGCCAATGCGCCGCCAAGTGCCCTTACCAGCTGGACACCCCCAACGTTCTCAAATATATGCTGAAGGATTATAACGAGTTTTATGAAGCACACAAAAACGAACTGTAAAGTTCTCAGCGCGCTGCTGGCCGCGGCTCTGCTGCTGCCGATGGCCGGCTGCGGCGCGGATAAGGCTGAAACCACCGTCTCGGCGCTGGGCGCGGACGTGGCGGTGACGGTCTATGGCAAAGGCGCGGACAAGGCTGCCGCGGACGCCGCCGGCGTCTTTAAGGCGCTGCACTCCATGCTGGACGAGAGCAGTGCCAGCAGCGCCCTTTACGCGCTCAACAATGCCGCCGGGCAGAGCGTGGTGGTACCCGGGCAGATCGTGGATATGCTGAATGCCATGAAGACCGTCTACGATCAGACCGACGGCGCGCTGGACCCCACCGTGGAACCGCTGCTGGAGCTCTGGGGCTTCAGCGACGGCCATTACGTCAAACCCACCGACGAGGATATCGACAATACCAGGACGCTGCTGTGCTTTGACAAGGTAAAGATCGAGACCTTCGCCGAGAGCGGCACCTATACCGTCACCATGCCCGCCGGCGCCAAGCTGACCTTCGACGCGGCCGCCCGGGGCTGCGCCGGGAACTATGCCATGCAGGCCCTGAAAGACGACGGCGTCACCGCCGGGATCGTCTCCACCGCGAACTTTGTGCAGACACTGGGCGCCAAGCCGGACGGCACACAGTGGAACGTGTCCATCGCCGACCCGGACAACCCGGACGGCAGCATCGGCTATCTCGCCGTGGGCGAGACCGCCGTGGCCACCAGCGGCGGCTATACCCAGTCCTTTACTTATTCCAACGGCGAGACCTACAGCCATATTCTCGACCCCTCCACCGGCTATCCCGCCAAGACCGACCTGAAATCCGTCACCGTGCTGTGCGACAGCGGCTTGACGGCGGACTGCCTGTCCACCGCGCTCTATATTCTGGGGCAGAAAGCGGCGCTGCAATACTGGCGCGACAACGGCGGTTTCCAGATGCTTCTGGTGACGCAGGACAACAAGATCGTCTGCACCAGCGGGCTGATGGAGACTTTTAACCAGCAGAACAGCAGCTACACGCTGTCCTACGCTAAATGATCGACCGGGCTTTTTTTCACAGGGACGTGCTGGCTGTGGCGCCCGATCTGGTCGGCAAGCTGCTGGTGCGTACCCTGCCCGGCGGGCGGGTGCTGCGGCTGCGCATCACGGAGACGGAGGCCTACGCCGGCGAGGGCGATACCGCCTGCCACGCCAGCCGCGGCCGCGGCAGGCGCAGCGAGATGCTGTACCATGACGGCGGCACCATCTTCGTGTATCTTTGCTATGGGATGTACTGGATGCTGAATATCGTCACCGGGCGGGCCGACGAGCCGCAGGGCGTGCTGCTGCGCGGTGCGGAGGGCTATGACGGCCCGGGAAAGCTTACAAGAGCGCTGGGCATCGACGGTGCGCTGAACGGCGGCGACATTCTCGCCTGCCCCGGTCTGCGCATCGAGGACGATGGAAAATCGGCCGGGATTCTGGCCGGGAAGCGCATCGGCATCGGCTATGCCGCCGAGGCCGATCAGGCCAGACTCTGGCGGTTTACACTGAAAGGGACGGACAATGGCTGAACTGGACACAAACGTGCGTTATATCAAGGGAATCGGTGAAAAGAAGGCGCAGTCCCTGGCAAAGCTGGGCGTCGGCACGCTTTTCGATCTGGTCTCTTTCTTTCCGCGCCGTTATGAGGACCGCAGCGAATATAAGCCCATTGCCCTGACCCTGCCCGGAGAGACCGTGTGCATCCGCGCCATGGCCGCCGATTCGCCCCGGCTGACCCGCGTCCGCCGGGGGCTGGAGCTGGTGAAATTCCGCGCGGTGGACGACAGCGGCGCGGTGGACATCACCTATTTCAATCAGAGCTACATCAAGGATCAGATTGTAAAGGGCGAGAGTTACGTCTTTTACGGAAAAATCGAATTCAACGGCGGCAGGCGCGCCATGGCCAGCCCAGTCCATGAAAAAGAGGGCGCGGCGGACGGGGTAACAGGGCGGATCGTGCCCATCTACCGGCTGACGTCGGGTCTGTCCCAGCGAGTGATGATGCAGGCCGTACGGCAGGGGCTGGACGCCTGCGGCGGCCGGCTGCCCGAGCTGCTGCCGGATAACGTGCTGAAGCAATACGGTCTGTGCCAGACCCCCTACGCCTACGAGAACATTCACTTCCCCGCCGACTTTGCCGCGCTGGAGCTGGCGCGGCGGCGGCTGATCTTTGAGGAGCTGTTTTTGCTGGCCTGCGCCATGGGCCGCCTGAACGCGCGCAACCGCGAATGCGCGGGGGTCGTGATCCCAAAAACGGATTTCGGCGATTTTTACGCCAGGCTGCCCTTTACGCCCACCGGCGCGCAGCGCCGGGCGGTGGAGAGCGCGGCGGCGGATATGGCCTCCGGCCGGGCCATGAACCGGCTGGTGCAGGGCGATGTGGGCAGCGGCAAGACCCTGGTGGCGGCCGCCCTGATCTGGAGCGCCTGGAAAAGCGGCTGCATGAGCGCTTTCATGGCGCCCACCGAAATTCTGGCCGAGCAGCACCTCAACACCCTCACCGGTCTGCTGGGGCCCTTCGGCATCCGGGTCGGCAAGCTCACCGGCGCCATGACCGCCAAGGAAAAGAAAGCCGTGAAAGCCCAGCTGGCCGACGGGGCGCTGGATCTGGTCATCGGCACCCATGCCCTGCTGTCGGAGGACGTGGCCTATCGGCGGCTGGGGCTGGTGGTGACGGACGAGCAGCACCGCTTCGGGGTGGAACAGCGCTCCGCGCTGGTCTCCAAGGGCCGGCGGCCCCATGTGCTGGTCATGTCCGCCACGCCCATCCCACGGACGCTGGCGCTGATTATCTACGGCGATCTGGACGTGTCCGTTATCGACGAGCTGCCCCCCGGGCGGCAGCAGATAGACACCTTCTGCGTCGGCGAGAGCTACCGGCGGCGGCTGTACGCTTTCATTGAGAAGCAGGTATTCGAGGGCCGCCAGGTGTTCGTGGTGTGCCCCATGATCGACGAGAACGACGAGCTGCCCGGCGAGCTGAAATCCGCCACCGAGCACGCGGAGGAATTGAAGCGTTTCCTGCCCCGGCTGCGCATCGGCTGCGTGCACGGAAAGATGAAGGCCCGGGACAAGGACGCCGTGATGGCCGCCTTTATGGCCGGTGATATCGACGTGCTGGTGTCCACCACCGTGATCGAGGTCGGTGTGGACATCCCCAACGCGTCGCTGATGATCGTGGAAAACGCCGAGCGCTTCGGTCTGTCCCAGCTGCATCAGCTCCGCGGCCGGGTGGGCCGCGGCAAATATAAGAGCTACTGCGTGCTGGTATCCGACGCCGACAGCGAGGAGGCCAGGGCCCGGCTGAAGATCATGACCCAGACCGACGACGGATTCAAAATCTCCGAGGAGGACTTAAAGCTGCGCGGCCCCGGCGACTTTTTCGGTTCCCGGCAGCACGGCCTGCCGGCCATGCACATCGCGGATCTGGGCGCGGATATGAACGTGCTTCAGACGGCGCAGGACGCGGCCAAAGCGCTGCTGAGCGCCGACCCGGCGCTGTCCGACCCGGCGCACGCCGCGCTGCGGGAGCGCGTGCAGCGGCTGTTCGAGAGCAATGCGGATACTTTCAACTGAATAAAAAAATCCGGGCGGAAGTCACCTTTTGACTTCCGCCCGGATTTTTGCCGTTTTCAGCGCGCCGCCGCGCAGGGTACGCAGAGGGCTTCGATCCAGCCGCCGTTATCCTCTCTTTGTCACGCCGCTGCGCCCGATATACTCGCTGATGACGGAAACGGTGCCCTCCACGCCCAAACGGCTGGAATTGACGCACAGATCAAAATGCTCCGCCGCGCCCCAGACCTGATCGGTGAAGTAGCGGTAATAACTGGAGCGGTCCTTATCCACCTCTTTGATCTTCTTTTTGGCGATCTCCTCGCTCACGCCCTGGCGGTTCATGATGCATCTGATCTTGTTCTCATAATCGCCGCTGATGAACACGCTGACCAGATCGTCCCGTGCGCGCAGAATGTAGTCCGCGCAGCGGCCCACAAACACACAGTCGCTCTTGTCCGCCAGGACGCGGATGGCGTCGAACTGGGCGGAGGCCACATAGATGTTCAGGCCCAGGCCGTGGCTCATGCCGGGGAATTGGGTGGACTGCATCAAAAACGGGGAAACGCGCTTTTCATCGAAGGAATTGAACAGCTCTCTGCTGATGGCGGAGCTCTCCGAGGCCTCGTCCACAATCTCCTTGTCGTAGCACCTGATGCTGTAGCGGGCGGCAAGCTCCCGGGCGATCTCGCGCCCCGCGCTGCCATGCTGTCTGTCGATGGTGATTATCATGCCTTCCGCCTCCTTTTTTCTATTATATTCCCCCGCCGCGCTGATTTCAACCGCGCCGCCGCGCATATATTCTTAGCGGCGGTGATGACTTGAAGCAGAAAAAACTGATCGTAAACACAGCCCTGCTCACCGGCGCATCGGTGGTGATGAGCTGCATCGGCATGGCCTATCAGGTATGGCTGGCCGGGCGCATCGGCGCGGCGGGCATCGGGCTGTTTCAGTTGGTGATAGCGGTGGCGGGGCTGGCAGGGACACTGGCGGTATCCGGCATCCGTTTTGCGTCCACACGGCTGCTGTCCGAAGAAATCGGGCTGGGCCGGGGTGCCGGGATCCGGGGCGCCATGGCCCGCTGTCTGGGCTACGGCGCCTTCTTCGGGCTCTCCGCGGGGATCATCCTCTGGTGCGCCGCCGAGCCCCTCGGTTTTCTCTGGATCGGCGACGCGCGCACGGTCAAGTCCCTGCGCATCCTCGCTTTCTCCATGCCGCTGATCGCGCTCTCGTCGGTCTACAGCGGGTATTTCACGGCCTGCGGCCGGGTGTGGAAGGCGGCGCTGATCCATCTGGCGGAGCAGCTGTGCGGCATCACGGTGGCGGCGGCGCTGCTGTACGCCGCCCCGGCGGGGGATATCGAGCGCAGCTGCGCGGCCATCACCGCCGGCGGCGTGGTCTCGGACGCGCTGTGCGTGGTGCTGATGACGGCGGCCTATCTTGTTGACCGGCGGAGCCACCCCCTGCCCGGCGGCGGCGGCACAAGGCAGACGGCGCGGATGCTATCCATCGCGGTGCCGCTGGCGTGGTCGTCCTACGCGAGGAGCGCGCTGGGCACCATCGAGCATCTGCTGGTGCCCCGGGGGCTGCGCGGGGCCGGGTTTTCCGCCGACGGCGCGCTGGCCAGCTACGGCGTCATTCAGGGGATGGCGCTGCCCATCGTGCTGTTCCCCGCCTGCCTCATGGGCGCGGTGTCCGAACTGATGGTGCCGGAGCTGACCCGGGCGCAGGTGGCGGGGGACGGCGGCATACCGGGCACGGTACACGGGGTACTGCGCAGGAGTTTTGCCTACGCGCTTTTTGTCGGCGCATTTCTGTTCCTGTTTGCCGACAAGCTGGGGATGGTGATCTATCACTCCGCCGAGGCCGGGCGCTATATCCGGCTGCTGGCGCCGCTGGTCCCGGTGATGTACACCGACACCGCCGTGGACGGCTGTCTGAAGGGGCTGGGGCAGCACGTGTGGTGCATGGGCGTCAACATTCTGGACGCGCTGCTGGGCGTGTTGCTGGTCTGGTTTTTGCTGCCGAAATACGCGCTGACGGCCTACATTGCCATCATTTATTTCGGCGAGTGTCTGAACTTCGCGCTGAGCTACGGTCGGCTGCGGAGAATCCTGAAAACCGCAGAAGCCGGCACCACATAATGCGGCGCCGGCCCTTGTCCGGAGGCTCCCTTTCAGGTGGTCTTGTTTTTTGCCGCCTTGTCGGGCGCTTTCCCGTCGGAGGCGGGTTTCTCCCGGGAAGCGACGGGAGCCTTTCTGTCGGTATCCTTCACATCCAGCTTGTACAGAAGCTTTGAAATGCTCTTGTACACGAAGAAAGTAATGATGCCGTTCGCACCGGCCTTGATAAGATTGAACAGCACGATGTACGGCAGCAAAGCCACAATCGCCGCCACCGGCGCGCCCATGAAATACGGCGTTATCAACAGGTTCGACGGCACCATTATGGCCGCCATGGCCAGTGTGCCGAACAGCAGCGACAGCGCGGCGGACTTTTTTGTTTTGTGCTTCTGATAAATGAGGGACGCCACGGTGACGTACGTACCGGTGGCGATCAGGTGCATGATAATGCCGTACACACCGCTGGTCACGCTGACGGTCAGGCCCTGGATCAGGGCGGCCACCGCGGTGACGCAGATACCGGCCAGAGGGCCAAACGCGAAGCCGCAGATCAGTATGGCGATATCCGCGGGGTCATATTCGAGGAAAGCAACGGCAGGAAAAACGGGGAAATGGATCATGGCGACCAGCGCCACGGATAGTGCGGCCATAACGGCCATCGCGGTGAGCCTGCGTGTTTTGTGCATTGAAGTGTTCATTTTCTTCCTCCAAATAAAAGAATTCGCCCGAAAGAAAAAATATCTTTCAGGCGGTCAAAACGTGGAATTGACGCATCTTCTTCCATCCAGACTCTACTGTCGGTACCGGAATCACACCGGTTCATGCCAATTACGGCTCGCGGACTATACCGCCGGTCGGGAATTTCACCCTGCCCTGAAGATATCCTTATTCGGTTCGACAGTTATTATAGCACGCCCCCCGCGAAATGCAAGAGGTTTTGACAAACACTTCCGCAAAGCGTAGAATCAGCGTATCAAATCCTTTCGGAGGCCCCCATGGACGAAAAGCCGATCACCTGCTGCTTCACCGGGCACCGCATCGCCAAGCTGCCCTGGCGGAGCAATGAAAACGACCCCCGCTGCGCCGCCCTGAAGGAACGGCTGGCCGCGGTCACCGAGGCCGTGTATCAGTCCGGCGTGCGGCATTTCATCTGCGGCATGGCCAACGGCTGCGACCTCTATTTCGCGGAAACCGTGCTGGCGCTGCGCGCCGTCCACCCGGACGTAACGCTGGAGGCCGCCGTCCCCTTTGAGGGGCAGGCCGACCGCTGGGACGCCTATCAGCGCGCGCGGTACAACGTGCTCCTGTCCCGGTGCGACCGGCACACCCTGCTGCAAAAGGAGCACACGCCGGAGTGCATGATGCGCCGCAACCGCTATATGGTGGACGCCGCCAGCGTGGTAATCGCCTGCTACGACGGCACCCCCGGCGGTACCATGAACACCCTGCTCTATGCCATGCGGCAGAAAAAAGAGGTCATTGAAGTCCCTGTCGAATAAAAGAACCGCGCCGCCTCTCCCGAGGCGGCGCGGTTTTTTTATTCGGTTCTCAGCGCCGTAACGGGGTCCTTTTTCGCGGCCTTTTTGGACGGGATAAGCCCGGCGATCAGCGTGAGCGCCATGCTCAGCGCCACGAGCACGGCGGCGGCCTGTACCGGCAGGAACGCGTTGACGGACGCGGTATTCGTGAGATGATGGATGACGGCGTTGCCCGGAATGAGCAGCAGCAGCGTGATCCCCACGCCGATAACGCCCGCGCCCAGACCGATGATGAAGGTCTCGGCATTGAACACCTGGGAGATGTTCTTTTTCGACGCGCCCATGGCCCGGAGAATGCCGATCTCCTTGGTGCGCTCCAGAACGGAAATATAGGTGATGATGCCGATCATGATGCTGGACACCACCAGCGACACGCCCACGAAGGCGATCAGCACATAGGAGATGACGTTGATGATGGTGGTGACGGATTTCATCAGCAGTCCGGCGTAGTCCGTGTAGGTGATTTTATCCGCGGCGGCGGCCGCGGCGTTATAGTCCTTGATGCAGGCGGAGATGGCGTCCTTGTCCTCAAAGCTGTCGGCATAGATGCTCATCGAGGAGGGCGCCGAGCGGGACACCACGCCGAAGGCGGTCATGTTGTCCTCATAGCTGCCGGGTGAAATATACTTGTCGTAAATGGCGGTCAGCCGGCTCTCCCCCGCCGCGGCTATATAATTGTCCAGCGCGGCGGCCAGCTGCGCTTCCCCGCTCATGCCGGCCATTGCGCCGGGATAGGCGTCCGCCATCAGGGAGGCGCACAGCGCCGCCTTGCCCGAGACGTTCAGTTCGCTCACATAGGTTTTGGTGTCGGCGGCCTTCTGGGCGTCGGTGGCCGGAGCGAAGCGCAGGCCGCTCAGAATATTCACATCGGGCCGGGCCTTCTGGGCGGTCACCACGGGGCTCCGGTCCGTATAGTCGATGAGATGCTGGGTCAGCGCGTTGGTATAGCCCACGGCGCCGTACAGCGTGAGGTCGCCGTTCTCCGCCGGGCGGACGACGCCCACGATCCTCAGCGTCAGCGCGCCGTCCAGCAGCTTTTCCGTGGCGTCTTTCCCGTTGCCCGCATAGGTGAAGGTGCCGTCGCCGTTGCCCGTGTAGCGGTCGCACACCGGGATCAGCGAAAAGCTCTGCTTGCAGACGTCGGCATAGTTGAAGCTGTAATCCCTGGTCTTGGCGTCCTCGCCGGATTTCAGCCGGTCCATGAGGCTGGCGTAGTCCGCGGAGGGCAGCAGGCCAAGCTTGTACATGGCGTCAAGATCGATCTCGTTATTCTTATCCAATAAGAGCACGGCCTCGTCGTACTTCTCCGGCCACGCGCCGTAGACCAGCTCGTAGTTGTCCTTGACTGCCTGGCTCACCGGCGCGCCGTCGCCGCCGGGCAGGAGCTGGCTGAACACCGCGTTCTTCTGTTCCATGGCGGATTTCATGGGCGAGGTGGGCATGGCGTCCATGGAGGGGGTAAGCGAAGCCGCATCGAAGGTCACGGTGTCGGTATCCACCAGCGCGCCGTCCGGGTCGCGGGTATAGACCCCGTAGCTGAGATCGTAGGAATAGATGGCGCCGTTTTCCCCCAGATACTGCGCGATCTCGCTGTCGGGGTCGTCCAGATATTTCTTGAAGGCGGTGAGGTTGTTTTCCGTGAGACTGGCGGTGTAGCTGGAGGCCATCTCAATGCCGATGGGGTTGGAATAGACCCCGTCCAGCGGGTGGTCGGCCTTGCGCTGGGCCGACTGCTGCCCCAGCTGCATCATACTGCTCAGATCCAGGGTCTGGGCGTCGATGGTGATGGGATAGGAGATCATGGTATCCTTTTGAATATCGGCGATGTACCGGTTGACGCCGTTGGACAGGGACAGGATCAGCGCGATGCCGATGATGCCGATGGAGCCGGCGAAGGCTGTCAGCAGGGTGCGGCCCAGCTTGGTGCGCAGGTTGCTGAAGCTCAGCGCCAGGGCCGTTGCGAAGGACATGGACGCCCTGCCCAGATTTTTATGCTCCGGCGGCGGCAGGGCGCCGTCGTCCACCGCGCAGGGATCGGAATCGTCGGTGATGCGGCCGTCCCGCAGCCGGATGATACGGGTGGCGTATTTCTCCGCCAGCTCGTTGTTGTGAGTCACCAGCACCACCAGCCGGTCCTTCGCCACCTCCTTCAGCAGCTCCATCACCTGCACGCTGGTGTCGGAATCCAGCGCGCCTGTGGGTTCGTCCGCCAGCAGAATGTCCGGGTCGTTCACCAGCGCCCGGGCGATCGCCACGCGCTGCATCTGCCCGCCGGAGAGCTGGTTGGGCCGCTTGTGGACGTGCTGCTCCAGGCCCACCCTGGAGAGCGCGGTCAGCGCCCGCTGCCGCCGCTCCGCCCCGGATACGCCGGAGATGGTCAGCGCCAGCTCCACATTGGCCAGCACGCTCTGGTGCGGGATGAGGTTATAGCTCTGAAACACGAAGCCGATGGTGTGGCTGCGGTAGGAGTCCCAGTCCCGATCCGTGTATTTTTTTGTGGACACGCCGTTGATCACCAGATCGCCGCCGTCGTAGCGGTCCAGCCCGCCCACCACGTTCAGCAGCGTGGTCTTGCCGCTGCCCGAGGGGCCGAGCACCGCCACAAAATCGCTGTCGCGCAGGTTGAAGCTCACCCCGTCCAGCGCCTTCTGGCGCAGGTCGCCGGTGACGTAGGTCCTGGAAATATTTTTAATCTGCAGCAAGGTCAAATCCTCCAAAAGGAAAATATGGGACGATTGTATCATAGAGTTAAGGAATTGCAAGATAAAAATGCCGGAACCGAAGTTCCGGCATGGGTTTATTCCGTCATCTGCCGCTTGCGGGAGAAGTTGAGCATACCGTCTGTCATTTCGTTGAGATGGCTGAGCATTTTGCCCGCGCCATAGGCGGCGCAGGACAGCGCGTCGTCCACCACGGTGGTGCGGATGCCGGTGGATTTTTCGATGAGCTTGTCAATGCCGTAGATCAGGCTGCCTCCGCCGGACATGACAATGCCGTTGACGCCCAAATCGCCCACCAGCTCCGGGGGGGTGCGCTCCAGCGTGTTATGCACGGCTTCCATAATCAGCACCAGCGGCTCGCGGAACACCTCCATCAGCTCGGCCGAGCTGAGCTTGACGGTCTTGGGCAGGCCGGTGACCACGTCCCGGCCCTTGACCTCCTCGATGCTGACCTCGGGGTTGGGCATGACGCAGCCGATATGGCGTTTGAGCTCCTCCGCGGTACGCTGACCGACGAGGATGTTGTGCTTGCGCCGGACATAGCGGACGATGGCCTCGTCAAAAGCGTCGCCGGCGGTCTTGATGGACTGGCATTCCACCACGCCGCCCAGAGACACCACGGCCACCTCGGTGGTTCCGCCGCCGATGTCGATGACCATGTGGCCGTCGGGCTTGGTGATGTCGATGCCGGCGCCCACGGCGGTGGCCACGGCGGTCTCCAGCAGATAGGCCTTACGGGCGCCGGCTTCAATGGCGGCGTCCACCACGGCCCGCTCCTCCACGCCGGAAATGCTGCTGGGCACGCACATCAGCACCCGGGGCTTGAACAGGCTGAAGGAGGTGTTGCGGCCCAGAAAATTCCGCAGCATCTGCACGGTCATGTCGTAATCGTTGATAACGCCGGAGGTAATGGGATGGATGGCCACGATATTGGCCGGGGTGCGGCCCAGCATCTTCTGCGCTTCCTCGCCGGTCTTCAGCATCTGACCGGAATACTTATCCACGGCCACCACGGTGGGCTCGCGCAGGACGACGCCCTTGTCCTGGGCAAAGACCCGCGTGCCCGCGGTGCCCATGTCAACGGCCATATCTCTTTCAAATACAAGCATCTCGTTCACCTCATGTAAAGTCTATTCTAAACGCATTGTTTTCGTTTTAATCCCGCCGTCTCGCCACGGCGGCGGCGGTGACCCGCGCGGCGCCGGCCATGCCCAGCATTCTCGCGCATTCAGAGAGCGTGGCGCCAGTGGTGACGATATCGTCCGCCAGCAGGAGCTTTTTTCCGGCAACGGCGGTCCTGTCCGGCACGGCGTAAGCGCCGCTGATATTGGCCCGGCGTTTTTCCGCGCTGCCCGTGGCGGACTGGGCCCCGACATTGCGCACCTTTTTCAGGGTCGGGACACAGGGCACGGCCAGCAGGGCGGCGGTCTTTTCCGCGATGAGCCGGGCCTGATCGTAACCCCGCCCGCGCAGCCGTTTGGCCGACAGCGGCACCCAGGTGACCGTGTCGAAATCCAGCTCGGGCACGGTGCCCAGAAAATCGGCGAGGATCCGGGCATAGACGTCGGCATAGCCGGGACAGCCGCCGAATTTGAAGCGCAGCAGCGACTGCCGAACCTTGCCCTCGTAGTAGAGCGGCGCGGCGACAAAGGAGACAAAGGGGATCTTCTGTTTTATATCAGAGCCCGCGGCTCTTGGCAAGTCTTTTTCGCAGGCCGCGCACAGCCCGGCGGAGGAATCCGGCAGCAGGCAGCGGCAAAAGGCGCATTTCGGCGGGAAAATAAGGTCCAGCAGCTTTGACGCGAAGCTCATATCCTCACTCCAGACCCACGGCGGCGCGCAGGCGGGCCTTCAGGCCGCTGTAGCGCCGGTATTGGCGGGAATTGTCGATCATCTGATAGGCGATGGCGTCGTCCCCCACGAGAATCAGCAGCTGCTTGGCACGGGTGACGGCGGTGTACAGCACGCCCCGGGTCAGCAGGGCCTGCGCCCCGGAGTTCAGCGCCAGAATGACGGCGCGGTATTCGCTGCCCTGCGCCTTATGCACGGTCATGGCCCAGGCGTGCTCCAGTTCGTTGAGCATCTCAAAGCCGTAGCCGGCCAGATGGCCGTCATAGTCCACCACCAGCATCTCCGCATCGTTTTCGATGGCGGTGATGACGCCGATATCGCCGTTAAAAACGCCGGTGCCGGAAAAGGAGCCCTCCCTGGCCTTCCACAGTATATCATAATTGTTTCGGATTTGCATCACCCGATCGCCCACGCGGAACACGACTTCGCCGAAGGCCTTCTCGGCCTTGCCCTCGGCGGGCGGATTCAGGGCGGACTGCAGCAGCAGATTGAGGCTGAAGGTGCCGGTCGCGCCCTTGCGCGTGGGGGAAAGCACCTGGATATCCCCGACGGGGATGCCCATTTTCTCCGGCAGGCGGGTCCTGCACAGCTCCACAATGGTGGCCGCGCTCTCCCCGGGGTCGATGCGGCGGAGACGGAAAAAGTCCCCCGCGTTCTCCGCGAGGTCGGGATGCTCGCCGCGGTTGATGAGATGGGCGTTGCGCACGATGCGGCTGCCCTCCTTCTGGCGGAAGATCTCCGACAGGCGCACGGTGGGCACCGCTTCGCTGCGGATGATATCCAGGAACACGCAGCCCGGGCCAACGGAGGGCAGCTGGTCGGCGTCGCCCACCAGAATGAGGCGGCAATCCTCCGGCAGGGCGGCCAGCAGCGCGCGCATCAGCAGAATGTCCACCATGGAGCACTCGTCCAGAATCACGGCGTCGCATTCCAGCGGGTCGTTCTCGCCCTTGGTGAAAAGCGTGGTCTCCCCGTCCTCGGACATCCTGGCCCCCAGCAGACGGTGGATGGTGGCGGCGTCCCGGCCGGTGAGCTCGGTCATGCGCTTGGCGGCGCGGCCCGTGGGCGCGGCCAGCAGCGTGGTGAAGCCCAGGGAATCGAACATGGCCAGGATGGCCCGCACCGAGGTGGTTTTGCCCGTGCCGGGCCCGCCGGTGAGCACCACCGCGCGGTTATGGAGCGCCAGTTCCAGCGTCTTTCGCTGCAGCGGCGCATATTGGATGCCCTGCTCCCGCTGGATCCGGGTAATGAGCTCATCCACGTTTGCGTCGTCATTGGTATGGTGCAGCGTCAGCTCGGCCAGCCGCTTGGCCGTGTAGGTCTCGGCGTCGAAAAAACGGTAGAGATAGCAGGCGTCGCAGCCCGAGACGGTCTCGCGCACCACCTCGCCCGTCTCGGTGAGGGCGTCGATACCGGCGGCGGCCAGCGTCTCGTCCACGCCGATGAGCTGGGACACCGCGGGGATGAGCTTTTCCCGGGGAATGAAACAGTGGCCGTTGCCGGCGTTGTGGGCCAGCTCAAAGGACACGGCGGCGGCCACGCGGTCGGGGCTGTCCCCCTCCAGGCCCATCTGCAGCGCCAGGCCGTCGGCTTCGGAGAACGCGCCGCCGATGCGGTCGGAGGCCAGTATATAGGGATTTTGCTGCAATACCGCCAGCGCCTCGTCCCCAAAATATTTGTACATTCTCATCGCCAGCACGGGGCGCAGGCCGTAGGAACAGATAAACTCCATCAGCCGGCGCATCCCGGCCTGCCGGCGGAGGCTTTTGGACATCTCTCCCGCCTTTTGGGCACTGATGCCCCTGAGCTCGGCCAGCTGCTCCGGGTGATTTTCGATGACATCCAGCGCCCGCTGGCCGAAACGGTCGAGAATGACGGAGGCGGTGGCGGGGCCGATGCCCCGGACAGTGCCGCCGGAGAGATATTCGTAGATGGCCTCCTTGGAGGTGGGCATGGTGCGCTGGAGATACTCGGCCTTGAACTGCCGCCCGTGGACGGCATGGCTGGTCCAGCTGCCGTGGGCGATGACGGCTTCGCCGGGGGCGGCGTAGGGCACGCAGCCCACCAGCGTGGCGTCCTCCCCGCTGTCGGTTTCCAGCCGGAGCACGGTATAGCCGTTATCCTCGTTGGTGTAGATCACCGACCGTATGGTGCCGACGATCTCGGTCAATCCGTTTTCTTCCATTCCCCGCTCCCATCAAAGCATCTTTCTGAGAAATTGCCCGGTATAGCTGGCTTCGCATTTGGCGCAATCCTCCGGCGTGCCGGCAAATATCAGACTGCCGCCGCCGTCGCCCCCCTCGGGACCCAGGTCGATGATATGGTCCGCGACCTTGATCACGTCCAGATTGTGTTCGATGACCACCACGGTGTTGCCGGCGTCGGTGAGACGGTCGAGGATCTCGATGAGCTTGTGCACATCGGCGATGTGCAGCCCCGTGGTGGGCTCGTCCAGTATATAGACGGTGCTGCCCGTGCCTTTTTTGGAAAGCTCGGTGGCCAGCTTGACCCGCTGGGCTTCGCCGCCGGACAGCGTGGTGCTGGACTGGCCCAGCTTGACATAGCCCAGGCCGACGTCCATCAGCGTCTGCAGCTTATCCCGGATCCTGCGCTGGTTTTCAAAGAAGCCCACGGCCTCCTCCACGGTCATATCCAGCACCTCGGCGATGTTTTTGCCCTTGTAGCGCACTTCCAGCGTCTCCCGGTTGTAGCGCTTGCCGCCGCAGACGTCGCAGGGGACGTAAACGTCGGAAAGAAAGTGCATTTCGATTTTCAGCAGACCGTCGCCGCAGCAGGCTTCGCACCGCCCGCCCTTGACGTTGAAGGAAAAGCGGCCGGAATCGTAGCCCCGGAGCTTGGCGTCGTTGGTCTGGGCGTAAAGCTCGCGGATGTCGGAGAACACGCCGGTGTAGGTGGCGGGATTTGAACGCGGCGTGCGCCCGATGGGGCTCTGGTCGATGGCGATGACCTTGTCCACATAGTCGAGCCCGTCGATGCCGTCGCACTTGCCGGGGCGCACCTTCATGCGGTTTTTCTGGGCGCCCAGCGTCTTATACAGCACCTCGTTGATCAGCGAGGACTTGCCGCTGCCGGATACGCCGGTCACGCAGGTGAACATCCCCAGCGGGATCTCCACGTCGATATGGCGGAGGTTGTTTTCCGAAGCGCCCCGGATGAGCAGGCTCCTGCCGCTGCCCTTCCGGCGCCGGGCCGGGACGGGAATCTTCTTTTTGCCGGAGAGATATTCCCCGGTGACGGAGCGGGGGCAGGCGCAGATGTCCGCCACGCTGCCCGCGGCCACCACCTCGCCGCCGTGGACGCCGGCCCCGGGTCCGATATCCACCACATAGTCCGCGGCGCGGATGGTTTCCTCGTCATGCTCCACCACGATAAGGGTGTTGCCCAGGTCCCTCAGCCGCCGCAGGGTGGCCAGCAGCTTTTCGTTGTCCCGCTGATGCAGACCGATGCTGGGCTCGTCCAGAATATAGAGCACGCCCATGAGGCTGGAGCCGATCTGGGTGGCCAGCCGGATGCGCTGGGCTTCGCCGCCGGACAGCGTGGCCGCCGCCCGGGACAGGGTAAGGTATTCCAGACCCACGCTTTTCAAAAAGCCCAGCCGGGTCCTGATCTCTTTCAAAATCTGCTCCGCGATGACGGTGTCCTTGGCGGAGAGGGTCAGGCTCTCCAGAAAACGCAGCGCCTCACTGACGGGCAGCTCCGTAAAGTCCGCGATGTTCATGCCGCCCACCGTGACGGCCAGCACTTCTTTTTTCAGCCGCTTGCCCCGGCATTCCGGGCAGGGTACCTGAGACATGCACGCCTCGATGTCCTCCTTCACGGATGGGCTCTGGCTCTCCCGGTAGCGGCGTGTAAGGTTGTTGGCGATGCCCTCGAAGGGCTGATGCAGCACCCCGGTACCGCGTTTGCCGTCAAACCGAAGTTCCAGCGGCTCGCCGCCGGTGCCGTACATGATGACGTCCCAGACCTCCTGCGGCAGCTCGCGCACCGGGGTGGTGAGCTTGAAGTGATACTTCTTGGCCAGCGCGTCGAAATACATCTTGGATATGCTGTCGCCGCGGACGTTCTGCCAGCCGGAGGCCGTGATGGCGCCGTCCAGAATACTGAGCTCGCCGTCCGGCATGATGAGATCCGGGTCGATGAGCATCTGGGTGCCCAGGCCGGTGCATTTGGGGCAGGCGCCGTAGGGATTGTTGAAGGAGAACATCCGCGGCGTCAGTTCCTCGATGGAGATGCCACAGTCCTCGCAGGCATAGTTCTGGGAGAAAAGCAGGTCGCGCTCCTCGCCGCCGGTGAGATTGATCTTCACCAGTCCCCCCGCCAGAGAGGAGGCCGTCTCCACCGAATCGGTGATGCGGCGGGCGATCTCCGGCTTCATCACCAGGCGGTCCACCACAATGTCGATATCGTGCTTGATATTTTTGTCCAGCTTGATCTCCTCGGACAGCTCGTAGACGCTGCCGTCCACCCGGGCGCGGACGTAGCCGGAACGGCGGGCATCCTCGAACACCTTGACGTACTCGCCTTTTCTGGCCCGCACCACCGGGGCCATGACCTGCAGCCTGGTGCCCTCCGGCAGGGCCATGATCTGATCCACAATCTGGTCGATGGTCTGCCGCTTGATCTCCCTGCCGCATTTCGGGCAGTGGGGCACGCCCACTCTGGCCCAAAGGAGGCGGAGATAGTCATAAATCTCCGTGACGGTGCCCACGGTGGAACGCGGGTTGCGGGAGGTGGTCTTCTGGTCGATGGAGATGGCGGGCGAAAGGCCGTCGATATAGTCCACGTCCGGCTTGTCCATCTGGCCCAGGAACTGCCGGGCGTAGGAGCTGAGACTCTCCACATAGCGGCGCTGGCCCTCGGCATAGATGGTGTCGAAGGCGAGACTGGATTTCCCGGAACCGGAAAGGCCGGTCATGACGATGAGCTTGTCCCGGGGCAGCTCGATGTCGATATTTTTCAGGTTGTTGGCGCGGGCGCCCTTGACTTTGATACAGTTCTGCATATTATTCCCCTGTTATGATATCTGCCGTTTTGCCGCCGGTGACGCGCAGCAGCGAGTCCGGCGCGGCTTCGATCTGCGCGCCGATCTTACCGGCGGAGACGCAGACGGTGTCGTATAGGATACAGGTCTCGTCAAAGACCGTGGGAAAGGCTTTTTTCATGCCGATGGGCGAGCAGCCGCCGTGGACATAGCCCGTCAGCGGGAAAAGCTCCTTGAGATGGAGCATCTCGATGGACTTTTCCCCCGCCGCTTTCGCGGCCTTTTTCAGGTCCAGCGTGGCTTCCACAGGGATGTCGAACACATAGTAGCCGCCGGACGCGCCTCTGGCCACCAGCGTTTTGAACACCATGCCGGGATCGAAGCCCAGCTGCCGCGCCACCGCGGCGCCGTCCGGCGCGGTCTTGCCATCCCATTCGTAGCTGTGCGGGGTGTAGCCGATGCCCGCCTGCTCCAGCAGACGCATTACATTGGTCTTTTGTTCGGCCATGGGTCTCTCCTCCGATCCGAAAACTGCGAAAACTGCATTTAGTTATTATACAGCATTTCGCGCGTTCCTTCAACAGGAACTTATTCGCAGAAAAAACGGGCCTCCCGATGTGGGAAGCCCGCGAAAACGCGAATTCATCTTTTCTTGTACTTGCCGAACATATATTCCACGCTGCCGTCCAGCATGGTCATCAGCCGGTCCACGGTATACTCCGGGGGCAGCTCCATGTCGTTGTCCAGCCACATGGAGATCAGGCCCACCACGCCGTTGACATAGAAGTCCACCACGAATTCCAGGTCGGCCCAGTCGATGTTCTCGCCCTCGGACGCGATGACGGCGAAGCCGTGGACACATCCGCGCAGACGTCCGCGGTAGTAGCGCAGCATATAGGAGCGGCGCTGGGAGTTGTAGATATTCAGCACCA
Organism: Oscillospiraceae bacterium; assembly: GCA_035352555.1. GTDB lineage: Bacteria > Bacillota > Clostridia > Oscillospirales > Oscillospiraceae > UBA2922. The sequence goes on along the minus strand of DAOPXW010000005.1, from coordinate 24,792 downwards.
TACTCTTGTTGTCGGCCAGATAGTGGAAGTAGATATGGACGCATTCGCGCCAGCGCTCCTCCACGATGTCGGTGCCGATCTCAGAAGGCAGCACACGGTTGGCGTCCTGCTCGAACACCCATTCCAGCAGATCGTAAACGTCGTCAAAGTGATAGTAGAAGGTCTGGCGGTTGACGCCGCACTCCTCCACCAGATCCTTGACGGTGATCTTGTCCACGGGCTTCACCGCCAGCATCTTTTTCATTGCCGCAGCCAGCGCCTCTTTCGTATTCGTAGCCATATCCCATTCTCCCTTCGGAAAGTTTTTTCTATACGCAAAAGGAAAAACATGCTATACTAAACGCAATTATGGTGACAGTATAACATACACTTTCAAAGATTTCAAATAATCTGTCCAAACACTTTCAAAGTTTTATGACTATTTCCATTTTATTTTATAAAAATTAGACGGGAATTAGAAAATGGACGGCTTTTTAACCGTCGGCCGCTTCGCGCCCAGCCCCAGCGGCCGGCTGCATCTGGGCAATATCCTCACCTCCCTGCTGGCGTGGCTGGATGTCCGGCACGACGGCGGGCGCCTGATCTTCCGGCTGGAGGATCTGGACCCCCTGCGCAGTTATCCCGATTATGCCGCGCTGATGGCCGAGGATCTGCTGTGGCTGGGACTGGACTGGGACGACGGCTGGCGGCCCGGCGAGGGCGCCGAATATACCCAGGGCGCGCGCACGGCGCTGTATCAGGACGCCTTCGATCAACTCTCCGGACGCGGGCTGGTATATCCCTGCTATTGCAGCCGCGCCCAGCGGCTGGCGGCCTCCGCCCCCCATCCGGGGGACGTGTCCGACACGGGCTGCCGCTGCCGCGGCCTCACGCCAGCGCAGCGCGCCGCGCTGGAAAAGGCGGGCAAAAGGCCCGCGTGGAAGATTCATGTGCCGGACAAGACGATTCCCTTTACCGATGGGCACTACGGCAGGCAGGACATCCCCCTTTCAGACGAGGGGGACTTCATCATCCGCCGCTCCGACGGGGTCTTCGCCTATCAGCTGGCCGTCAGCGTGGACGACGCGGCCATGGGCGTGACCCGTGTGGTGCGGGCCAGAGACCTGCTCTCCTCCGCCGCACGCCAGATCTGGCTCATCGGGGAGCTGGGCGGCACGCCCCCCGACTACTGTCACGCCCCGCTGCTCACCGCGCCGGACGGGCGGAAGCTGTCCAAGCGGGAGGGCGACCTGAACATGGAATTTCTCCGGCAACGCTGCACGGCGGAGGAGCTGACCGGAATTCTGGCGCACATGGCCGGGCTGCGGCCGACGGACGCACCCGTCCCGGCAGCGGCGCTGGCGGCGGATTTCGACTGGGCCAGGGTGAAGAAAGAGGATATTCTCATCACAATTTAAAATTAAAACGCCGATTCCGTTTGGAATCGGCGTTCTTTAATCCCTCAGGATCTCCGCCAGCTCTTTCACGTCCCGCAGGACATAGTCCGGCTTTTTCACGGCGGCGGCAATCATTTCCGGCGAGGTCTCGCCGGAGAGCACGCACACTGACACGGCCCCGGCGTTCTGCGCCACGGCGATATCCGTATACAGGCGGTCGCCCACACAGCAGATGCGCTGGTTGGGCACGCCGGTCTGTTTTGCGATGATGTCCACCATATTGCGGTTGGGCTTGCCGATGAAGGTGGGCTCCACGCCGGCAGCGGCGGTGAGCAGCGCGCAGATGCTGCCGCAGTCGGGCAGCACTTCGCCCTTGGGCATGGGGCAGACCCGGTCGGGATTGGCGGCGATAAACGCCGCGCCCCGGCGCAGATAGTGGACGGCCCTGTCGAGCTTTTCATAGACAAGCTCGGTATCAAAGCCCACGCACACGGCGGCCACGTCCCCCTCGCCCAGAGGGATGCCGTAGCTTTCCAGCTCCGTCACAAAAGCGCGGGTGCCCACGGGGTACACGGTCTTTTCCGGAAAATGCTCCCGCAGATAGACGCCGGTGGCCATGCCGGAGGTGAACACGTTTTCCATCTCGCAGGGGAAACCCAGCCGCCGGAGCCGACCCACATAGTCCACGCCCGCCCGGGAAGAATTGTTGGTGAGATAGATATAGCGCCGCCCGATATCGGAGAGGGTGCGGATAAAATCCACCGCCCCGTCGAACACCTCGTCCCCCAGGTAGAGGGTACCGTCCATATCCAGCAGGTACAGTTCGCAGTTTCTCAGTCGTTCAAAATCCATGTCTCTCTTTTCCAATCCCATCGTAGTCGGCTTTTATTATATCGGTTTTCCCTGCGAAATCAAGCCCTCACCAGACCTGCCAGCGCAGCACGAAGGCGCAGAGATACAGGCCGTACAGCGCGGCGCAGCCCGCTGTGAGCAGATACGCGGGCAGGCGTTTGCGCGTCAGCGCCGACACGGCCAGCGGCAGCGGGATCAGCGCCGCCAGATAACGGGGGCCGCTGAGCAGCCAGGTGGCTCCGATGGCAATGACGTAATAAGCCAGCGACCAGGCCGTATAGCTGGGCCGCAGCTTCCTGACGGCCTGCAGCAGCACCGCCAGGGCGGCAAACGCGCAGAAAAGATTGGGCAGCCACAAGCCCAGCAGCGTATGGACGTCCGTGGCGGCGCTGGCCAGCGCATAGTCCGTCTGATAGGCGGCGGTGTTGAAAAACCAGCCCAGCTGCTGGCCCCAGTGCTCCTTTTGATAGATCAGGTACTGGAAAGGGTTGCCCGACACGCGGTAATTGATCCAGCAATAGACGCCGAAGCCCGCGGGGATCAGCAGCAGCGCCGCCCATCGCAGGGACCTTCCGCCGCGGCGGAGGGCGGCGTCGTGGAGCAGTTCGAAGACCAGCGGCACCAGCAGCGTGAGACCCAGCGAGCGGGTAAAGGCCGCAAGCCCGCCGAAAAGGCAGCCCAACGCCCACTTCCTCGTCCGGGCGCAATAGAGGCAGGCGGCGCAAAGCAGCAAAAACAGGCTCTCACTCATGGGCGCGGCAAAGAAAAAGCCGCCGGGCAAAAGGCACAGGAATACCAGCGCGCGCACCGCGTCGCCATGGCTCACGTCCAGCCGGAACAGCCGGTACAGTACGCACCCGGCCCCGGCAAAGCAGAGGGCAGAGACCAGCAGCGCCGCGTACAGGTACTCCCCCGTCAGCCAGTGCAGCAGCCACACGGCGATCGGATAGCCCGGCAAAAACACCAGACTGACCATCCGATCCATATCGCCGCCGGCGGTGTACCAGTTCTCCGCGATATCCAGATACTGGTTGCTGTCGAGGCATCGCCAAAAGGTGAGCGATTGCGCGAAGCTCTCCGAATAGCCGAAGCACCGGCGGAGACCGAAGACCGCCAGCAGCACCAGGATGTCCACCGCGAGAAAGGCGGTGAAAATGCGGAGCGTCCTATGCCGGGGCGTGCCGTCCTCCGCGGGGGCGGCGGGCAGCGCGCTATCGGTCCGCCAGAAGTCCATCCACACCGGTACGAAACGCAGGCAGACGGCGGCGAACGCTCCGGCGGAGCACAGCGCCGCGATCAGTCCCGCCGCGCTCACGCCGCCGTCCCCATACCACCGGAGAAAGGCCGCCGTCAGCGCGGTCAGTCCCGCGGCCGAGACCCAGAAGCCCGGCTTTTGAAGCATCGATTTTCCCGGCACGCGCAGTCCTCCCAGCATTGTATTATCGTCAGTTCTGCAGCAATCATAGCCGATCTGAGCGGTCATTTCAAGGAAAACAAAAAGGCCCGCCCGGCAGCGGGCCTTGAGCCTGTCAAAAGGACTTTTCCGATACGCTGAAGCGGAACGGCTTCGGCGGCCGTTCCGCTTTTCCTGACTTATGCGTCTATTGTGCTGCTGTCTGCGCCGGGGACGGGGACGGCTGAAGCCGCTTCATGAATTCCTCCGTGGAAATTCCGGAAGGCCGGTTGATGCGGCCCAGATGGAACAGCTCCTTCGGGTCGCCCGTGAGGCGGTCTATCTTGTCCTCGCAGGAAAAGGCGGCGACGATGCCCAGGGATTTCAGCACCGGCACAGCCTCGTTGTCAACGTCTCCAAAGGGGAACGCGAATACTTCCGGCGTCACGCCGGAATTTTTCGTCAGAGCGTCCTGCAGTCTCCGCAGATCCAGTCCCAGCGCCCAGCAATAGTCTTTCATGCTTTCGTTGGAACGTCTCTCGGCCCCCTTGCGCGGGCCGCTGTTGCTGTGCATACCCCAGCTGTGATTGCCGATCTCCACCAGCCCGGAATCATGCAGTGTCCGGATGTTACCCCAGTTCAGGCAGGCGTAGCGATCCGTGCGGGCATGCGGCCCGGAATCGCGCTGGGTAAACGCACCCACGACAGAAATCACAGCCTTCATTCCGCTGTCCTTCAGGATGGGCAAAGTACTCAGGTTGTTGAGATAACCGTCGTCCAGCGAAATCATCACAGGCTTAGCCGGCAGCGGCGTGCCCTTGGTCTCATAGGCATAGAGGTCCGAGGTGAAGACGGCGGTATAGCCGTGGTCGCGCAGATATTCCATATCGCTGCGGAAGGTCTCCGGCGTGACCGTATAGGTACCGGCGTGGGAAGCGTCGGAATCAATGCTGTGATACATCAGGATCGGCACGCTCACCGGCTCAGGCCGTTTTTTTGCGGCGGCGGGGTCCGGGCTGGCCGGGACTGTCGAACGGGCAGGGGCCCGGGTCTCTGCCGCCGTCTTCCAGGCGGACAGTATCGGGGACGCCGCCCCGCGCTTTGCGACGAGAGCGAAAAGCACTATGGCAACCAGTCCCAGCAGCAACGCCGGAACTGCGTGTTGATTTCTGCTTTTTTTGCCCATAATATTCCCTCGCGTATATTCATTGGATTCCGCAGGATTTGTGGTAACCCATAGACGTTATTGCTCACAAAATGTTCCTCGGATTATAAATTAATTTATAGTTGCGGCGGTGTATGAAAGACACCGCAAGGACAAAATAATTAAGCGGCAAAACTTTTTTCATTCCTTCTCCTTCTCCCGCTCCGGCAAACTGGAAAGCGAAAAGGCTTCGGCGGCCGCTCGGCTTTCCCTTTGTCATGGCTCCGCCGCAGATGTTTCCTCCAAAAACGGCGAATACATCATGATCGCGTCGTTTTTCACGGCCAGGCGCTCCTCCAGAAGCCTGCCGCCGAGATCGTACCGCAGCTGCCACAGTTCGTTATGCCGGCTGTAGCCGCCCCAGTATTCGCCGCGCATCTCGTGATTCCGTTCCGCGATCTCGTAGCGCTCCTCCGCCGGGGCCGAAGCGCGCCACTCCCCTTCCAGATGGGTCTCGCCCACGGCCACGCGGAGCTGATAGTCATCCGCCGTGTCGTTTCGGATCATCAGGTCACCGTAGGGATAAAAGCATGTGGCGCCGCTGCCGAAGGGCTGCGTGCGGTTGGAATCGGGAAATACATCGTATCCGTGGCGGTGCCGCTCCACCACCGTGAGCGGCGTATGGAGGGTCATCCAGAAAATAAGGTTGGAAAGCTGGCACAGCCCGCCGCCGGTCCCGGCCTGCACGGCGCCGTTTACCAGCACCATGCCCGCGAGATAGCCCTTTCGGGCGGAGGGCCGGCCAATGAGCTTCCAATAGCTGAAAACCTGGCCGGGGTGCACGACAATACCGTTCAGCCGGGCGGCGGCCAGCTTGAGATTGGTGATCTTGTTGCGCTGAAGCCGCATATCCGAACCCTTCAGCTGACGCAGCAGGACGGTGGCATGGGAAAACCGGAGATAGGGCAGCGGCTGCGCGGAACGCTCCGCGGCAAAATACCGCTTCATCCGCAGCCACAGCAGCTTGCGGCGAAATCCAAACCAGAGCCGCCCCAGCTTCATCCGAAGTGCGGAGCGGAATTCCGGTTTTCGCATGGTGTCACACGCGCTATCCTCCATGTTGTCGTTCACCGTTCTCCCCTATTTTTGGCGGCAGCCGCACACCGCCTGTATCGAATACTACCCCCGAAACGCTGAAAAGTAACGGCGGGAAAATATTTTTCCGGTTTCTCAGTTGCCGACTGTTGAATCAAGCAAAAAACGCTCCATTTTTTTGTGAAAATTCTGCGGCAAAAGTTATCTTCCTTTCCTTGATTTGCATTTGCGGCCTTGAATAATAGCGGCGCGTCTGCAAAAAATAGGCTTGGGACATGAAAAGCCCGATAATTGAGAAAGGAGATAACGAATCATGGCTAAGAATTCCAATCTCGTGAATCCCAACGCCCGTGAGGCGATGGACCGCTTTAAGATGGAAGCTGCCCGTGAGGTCGGCGTGACCCTGAATAATGGCTACAACGGCGACATCTCTTCCAAGCAGGCCGGTTCCGTCGGCGGCCAGATGGTCAAAAAGATGATTCAGTCCTACGAAAACGGCATGAAGTAATCTCTGCGTTTGCAGGAAGAGCGCGCAGCAAAACGAATGTTTTGCTGCGTGCTCTTTTATTATTTGCTAATGGCAACGACCCGATCCACGTTTCCTGGTATTCCGGGGCAGATGCCCGAGCTGGTATACTGCCACATATTGATCTTGGTGTTCCAGCCCGTCGTGATGGCCGGCAGCGCGCCGGTGTCCTTATCCGGTGAAAAATCAAAATGATAGGCAAGCCAAAAATCCGTTGTGCCGACGCTGGTCAAATCCAGTTTTTTGCCCAGATTTTTGCTGAAATACACCGTGGGCACATAGCCGTATTGGGTTATGCGGTCGGAAAAGGCATAGAAGCACTGTGTAATGACATCCGCAGAAACAGAGGCATTGCGTGCCGTGCTGGATGCGATCTCCCAATCATAGACCACGGGCATCGTGATCAGGCTCTTATAGGGCTCGATCAGGCTTTGCACATAATCCGCCTCGGCATAAGCCTCCGTATAATTCACGGCGGTTGCATAGAAGTACACGCCGATCTTCAGCCCCACGGCGGAAGCGCCCTGGATGTAGGATTGGAACTGCGTATCGCCGCACATCTTGCCGGCGGAGCCGTAGCCCCGATAACCGCAGCGGATAATGACAAACTGCACCCCGGAATCCTTCACCTGCTGCCAGTCGACGGTACCCTGATAATATGATACGTCAATGCCCTGCATCACCGTCGCCGACGGATCGTTGTAGGACAGCATTGTCGTGGTGGAATCATAGGAAAACAGGCTCTCGTCCCAATCGTAGGCGGCAACGTCCCGGTGCTGCATCTGCAGCGGGGGCGGCTCCACCGCGGCGCCAGAATCCACATACCGGGCCAGAATCATGGCCATGTCGCCCCTGGAGCAGATGGTCGTGGTGTCGCAGATGTTGCCGGAAACGGTCTGGGACACGATGTGGCCGTCGGCGTCCAGCGACATCAGTCCGGCGTCAAGGCAGGCATAAACGGCGTCCGCCGCCCAGGCGGAGATCTTCAGAGCGGCGCTGCCGGAAACGGATCCATTGGGCGCGGAGCCGGTGATCTTGCGCAGGATGACGCAAAACTGCTCCACTGTCAGCGGGGAGTCGGGCGAAAAGCGGTTGTTGCCCACGCCCTCGATGTAGCCGGCCTGGCGGCCGACGGCGATGTACGGAAAGCCCCAATAGCTCTCCGGCACGTCGGCAAAAGCCTCGGTACCGGCCTGCGTATAGCCGAAGGTCTTGTTGATGACGGTGCAGGTCTCGGCCCGGGTCAGCCCCCGGGCGGTGCCGAAGGTCCCGTCGCCCATGCCGGTGATGATGCCCTTGTCCACCAGCAGGCTCACGGCCTTACCCAGATCGGAATTGGCGTCCACATCCGAAAAGGTTGCGGCGGACGCGGGGATGACTGCGGCCGCCGTCACGGTAATCAGAGTGATGGTCAGCGCGAAAAAACGCTTGAGAGTTCTTTTGCTCACTGGTATTTCCCTCCGTGCAGGCAAAAATGGTTTCCATAACTATTTTTATTATACCATATTTTTCAGCAAAAGCCACACTTTTTAGACAAATTCAGGAATGTTAAGGATTGGCTGGGAAGGAAAAACATGTTATGATAATTTCACTATCTTGGAGGAGGCCGGCGATGGATTATCAGTTGATCCGCTCCGATCGCAGGACGATTTCCATGGAAATCAAAAGTGGTCAGGTGCTTGTCCGCGCGCCAAAGCAGCTGGATAGCCGGGCCATCGACCGCTTTGTGGCGGCCCACAGGGGCTGGGCGGAGCGCCATCTGGCCGGGCAGACGCGGCGGCGGGAAAACCACCCCGAGCCGGACGACGCCCTGCGGGCGGAATACATCCGCCGTGCCAAAGCCGTTTTGCCGGGCAGGCTGACCTATTACGGCGGTCTCATGGGTCTGCATCCGACCGGGCTCACCATCACCGGCGCGAGAACGCGCTTCGGCAGCTGTTCCTCCGCGGGGCGTATCAGTTTTTCCTGGCGGCTGATGCAATACCCGGACGCGGCGGTGGACTATGTGGTGGTGCACGAGCTGGCCCATCTGCGCTATCTGAACCACGGCCGGGATTTTTACGCGCTCGTCGAAAAAACTCTGCCGGACTACAAGGCGGCACGAAAACTGTTAAAGGAGTAGGCATGGAAACGAAGGGACTGTACAAACTCTATCTGGCCCAGGGGAAAAATCCGCCTCAGGGCAGTATTGTGGGCGATTTCAAAAAGCGAGACGATAAAACCTTTCTCTGTGAGATTTATCTGAGCGACAGCGAGGTAGCCAAGGCGGGCCTGTTTGACGCCGTCACCACCCTGTATACCGGCAGGGCCGCGATCTATGTGGCGGCGGGAATGCTGGACGCGCTGCAGCAGGGCGGCATGGAGGAGCGGTTCGAGCTGTGGCATGAGCTGGGCCACATCCACTGCGGCCACTATGAGACCGGCGTGGAGGCCGCCGCCGCGCCCGATACGGCAAGGCTGCTGCGCGAGGAGCAGGAGGCCGACGCCTTCGCCGCGGCCGAGCTGGGAGTGGAGACGGCATCGGCGGCGCTGCGCAGCATGCTGCAGGTCCGGGCCGAGGTGGACAAGCGGCTGAACGTCAACGGTTCCCCCGCCAGCGTCAAGGCCATCCGCGCCCTGCGCGCCCGCATTGACGCCCTGAAAGAGCAATAATTCAAATCCCGGGCTTTTTCAAAAGCCCGGGATTTGAATTCAGTTCCCCCTACTTTATGCTTTCAACCGCTGGCTCAGCGGCTCGTCGCCCTGTGCGACCAAGGTCTTATACTCCGTATAGATCACGAAGCCCGGCATGGCGCCGGAGGGTTTTTTCACCTGCCGCACCGGGCAATAGTCCACCGGGGCCTTCCCCGCCCCCCGGGCCTGCGAATAATACACCGCCAGACCCGCGGCCTCCTCCAGCGTGCGCTGCGGCGGGGTCTCGTCCTGGCAGCGGACGATCACATGGCTGCCGTGGATTTTTTGCGCGTGGAGCCAATAATCCGTGCGGCGGGCCGTCCTAGTGGTCAGCTCGTCGTTCATGGCGTTGGAGCGCCCCACCAAAATCTCAAACCCGTCGGAGGACAAAAAGCGCAGCGGGCCCTGAGGCCTGGATTTGTCCGGCTTTCCGCCCCGCTGCTTTTTCAGCACGCCCGCGTCGGTCAATTCCCGGCGGATATCCGCCAGATCCTTTTCGCTCTCGGCCCGGTCGATCTCATCCAGCACGGAATTGAGATAGTCCAGCTGCTTTTCATTTTCCGCGATGAGCCCGATCAGGCAGCTCTCCGCGGTTTTCATCTTGTTGTATTCCTTATAAAGCGCCGCAGCGTTTTGCTGGGGCGTTTTCAGCGGGTCGAGCCGGAGGGTGATCTCCGGGCTGCCCTCGGTGTAAAAATCTTCGCAGGTGAGGGCGGCGTCGCCCTTTTTTGCCCGGTACAGATTGGCGGTGAGCAGATCGGCGGAGCGCCGCAGCGCTTCCCTGCCCGCGGTCCTGTCCAACTCCTGCCGGCGGGCGTCCAGCTTGCGTGCGGTGCGATCCCGGGCGGTGCGGACGGTATGGGTCAGGTCGCGGCCCTTCCGCTTCAGGCTCTCGGCCTTGTCCTTTTTGGCATAGAACGCGTCCAAAAGCTCGGAAAAGCCGGGGTAGGTCTCCCCTTCCGCAGATTTGCCGTATTGGGAGATGCGCATGAAGCTGTAATCAAAGGGCATCCCGTCCCTGGTGAGCAGCCAGGGGGTGAAATCCCCGGCTTCGACACTCTCCGCCAGCGCGTCCATGGCCTCGGGCATATTCTCCCCATCGCCATAGCAGCGGTAGGCCAGCTCCCGGCATACCAGCGGGGAAAGGCCGGAAAAGGTATCCATCAGGCGCTTGTCGGGGGGTACGGCGGCGTCGGAAAGGCGCCACAGCCGGGCGCGCTCCGCGCTGTCCGTCTGGAAAAAGGCCGTCTTTTTCTGCCTGGGCGGAAGACGGTAGATCATGCCGGGCAGGAGTCTGCGCTCGGCGTCGCCGCCGAAATCCATCCGGCGGGCGCAGTCGACGATCACGCCGTCCGGCCCCACCAGAATGATGTTGGCCGACCGGCCCATCAGCTCCGCGACCAGTCTTTTCCGGGACTCCACGCCCAGCTCGTCCCGGGTGTCGAGATCCAAAAGCACCATCCGCTCCCCCTCGGGCTGGGTCACGGACGCGATCCGCGCACCGGTGAGGTGCTTGCGCAGGAGCATACAGAACATGGGCGGCTCGGCGGGATTTTCAAAGCCGGCCCCGGTGAGATGGATGCGGGCGGAGCCCACATTGCAGGAAATCAAAAGGCGCAGATTTTCGTGCTGTCCCCTCACGGAGAGGAGCAGCGCGTCCCTTTCGGGCATCTGCACCTTGTCGATCCGCCCGCCGGTGAGCCTGCCTGAGAGCTCCCCCGTCAGGGCGGAAAGCAGTATTGCATCCAACGGCATGGTCAGTCCTCCATAATCCTTGCGAAAAGCTCGCCGATGCGGGCCCGGCGGCCCAGCAGATACAGCCAGCCGAACAGCGCCTCCAGTCCGGTGGCGGCGTGGTATTCGCCCAGATTCGCGTGCTGGGGCACGGTATTGACGCGGGCATTGCGCCCGCGTTTATAGACCTCCAGCTCCTCGGGCGTCAGCTCGTCAAGGATCTTTTTGACGGCTTTGGCCTGGGCCTGGGCGTTGACGAAGCTCACCGTGAGGCGGTGCAGGTCGGCGACCTGCTTGTGGCCCTGAGCGCACAGCATGGCCCGGACCAGCAGTTCGTATACGCCGTCGCCCATATGGGCCAGACCCAGCATGCTCACGGAGTTCACGTCCCGCAATTCCATTTGAGGGTTGAAATAATCCATTTTACAGGTTGTCGTCCTCGGGAAGCTCGTCCCTGAGGCTGTCCTCTCCAAATTCCATGCGGGTCTCCATGATCTCGGTGGGCGCGGTGCCGTGGAGCATCTGCATTTCCTGCCACTGCTCCCTGGTAATCAGCACCTGCCGGGGCTTGGAGCCCTCGAACGGGCCCACGATGCCCAGCTCCTCCATCTGATCCACCAGCCTGGCGGCGCGGGAATAGCCCAGCTTCAGCCGCCGCTGCAGCATGGAAACGGAAGCCTGCCTGGTATCGAAGATCACGTCCACAGCCTGGGGCAGCAGCTCGTCGTAATCGCTCTCGCCGCCCTCGGCGGGCACGTCGGCGTCGGCGGACTTGCCGTTTTTTTCCTCGGCGGATTTCTCGATGGAGGCCATGATCTCGTCGCTGTAATGGGCCTCGGATTCGCTCTTGATAAAGCTGATGACCTGCTCGCGCTCCTCGTCGGACACGAAAGCGCCCTGAATACGCACAGGCTTGCCGGTGCCCAGCGGGGCGAACAGCATATCGCCCATCCCCACCAGCTTTTCCGCGCCGGCCTGGTCGAGGATGATGCGGCTCTCCATGGCGGAGGAGACCGCGAAGGCGATGCGGCTGGGGATGTTGGCCTTCATCAGCCCGGTGATCACGTCCGCCGAGGGACGCTGCGTGGCGATGACCAGATGCATTCCTGCGGCGCGGCCCATCTGGGCCACGCGGCAGATGCTCTCCTCCACTTCCTTGGAGGCGGCCAGCATCAGATCGGCCAGCTCGTCGATGACGATAACCACCCGGGGCAGGGTATCGTCGCCGCTGGTCTGCATATGCTCGTTATAAGCGCCCAGATCGCGCACGCCGACCTCCGAAAACAGACGGTAGCGCTTGAGCATCTCCACCACGGCCCACTGCAGGGCGCCGGCCGCCTTCTTGGGGTCGGTGACCACGGGGATATAGAGGTGCGGGATGCCGTTGTAGACACCCAGCTCCACCATCTTCGGGTCGATCATGATGAGTTTGACTTCTTCAGGCTTGGCTTTATACAGCAGGCTGATAATCAGCGAGTTCATGCACACGGATTTGCCGGAGCCGGTGGTGCCGGCGATGAGCAGATGGGGAAGCTTCGCGATGTTGCCCACGATTCCGTCGCCGCCGATGTCCTTGCCCAGCGCGAAGGAGAGCTTGGACGGCGCGTTGCGGAAACGGGGCTGGTCGATGATGTCCCGCAGATACACGGGGCTCAGCAGCTTGTTGGGCACCTCGATGCCCACAGTGGAGATCTTGTCCGGAATAGGCGCGATACGCACGGAGATCACGCCCAGCGCCAGCGCGATGTCGCCGGCGAGATTCGTGATGCGGGACAGCTTTACGCCCTGATCCAGCTCAAAGTCGTAACGGGTGACGGTGGGGCCCCGGGTGATATCCGCGATAGACGCGGGCACGCCGAAGCTGACCAGCGTCTTTTCCAGCCGCTCCCGATTCAGAGCGATCTCCTCCCTGCCGTCCACATTGGAAACAGGGCTCTTTTTCAGCAGCTCGATAGGCGGGAATTCATAGGCCTCCTCGGACTTGGCGGCCCCCACCGCGGCGGCGACAGCCGCGCTCTCCGCGGCGACCTCCTCTTTGGAGAGCTTGGGCCTGGGCGGGTCCGCGATCTCCGACGCGGTCACGCCCGCGAGAGCGGCGGCCTCCTCCAGCGTGGCAGGCTTCACCTCCGCCGTGGCGGAGGGCTTATTGGATTTGGCAGCCTCGGCGTTTTTCGCCCGGGGCTTCACGAACAGGCCGCGCTTTTCGGCGGGACCGTCGTCCAGCGGGATATCGATGCCCCTGCGGGGATTCTGGATGGTGCCGATCTGCGGCTCCGCCGCGGCGGCGCGCGACCGCACGGGCACGTCCTCCGGCTCGGGGTCGGGCAGGGGCTCCGGCTCGTACTCGCTGCGCTCCAGATTTTTCGCCCAGGCGACAATTTTGCCGATGGAGAGATTGAACGACGAGAGCAGGCAGAAAAGGAAGGCCGCCAGCAGCAGCGGGAACGCGCCGTAGATACTGAACACCTTCTCCAGCCCGAAAGCGGCGAGACCGGTGACGACGCCGCCGAAAGCGTTCGCCTTGCCGTCCGCCCATAGCGCGGCCGCCATGGCGCCGAAGCCAGAAAGCGAATCCAGCGCCAGCTCGCCGAACAGCAGATGGGTCAGCGCGCCGAACAGCACCGGCAGCAGCAGCGCGCAGGTCACTCGGAAGGCCACGGGTCTGCCATGGTGAAAGATCAGGATATAGGCCGCCAGCAGCATCACCGGGGGAAAGATATAGAAGCCCCAGCCCACGGCGCCCTTCACGGCGGCGCACAGCCAGCCCACGGCGATGGCGTTTTCATCAAAATAGCCGATGAAGGACAGAAGCCCCAAAAAGGCGGCGATCCCGCCGCCGATTTCCCTGCGGAGGGGCTTTGCGGGCGCGGCGGAGGCGGCGCGCTTTGCGGGCTCGCCGGACCTGCGGGAGGACGACCGTCCCGAGGATTTTTTTGCGGTTGTGGATCTGGAACTCTGTGCCATGTCTTCAGTTCCTCTTTCTCAGAAGATAAACGATAGGATGATCGCCAGCGCGCCCACTACCCAGCAGTAGTAAGCGAAGCTGCCGAACTTGCCCTTGCTGGTGATGGTCTTGACCAGTCCGATGGCAAACACGCCGGACACCATGGCCACGGCCATGCCGATGAGATAAGCGGGCAGAAGCGACGCGTCGATGCCCACTTTGATGGCCTTTACCAGGCTGAGAATATTGGCCCCCAGCACGGCGGGCAGAGACAGCAGGAAGGAATACTTCACGGCGAAGTCCCGGCGCAGGCCGGTGGCCATGCCGGCGGCGATGGTGGTGCCGGAGCGGGACAGGCCGGGGATGGTGGCGATGCCCTGGCACACGCCGATGATCAGCGCGTCACGGATGCGCATACTGCCTTCAGTCTTCTTGCCGAGAGCCATTTTGTCCGCCACATAGAGGATGCAGCCGGTGAGGATCAGCGCGATGCCGATAAACGCGGTGTGGGAATAAAGCTGCTCCACATAGTCGTTCACGGGCAGCACCAGAAACAGCGGCAGGGTGCCGATGACGATCATCAGAAACAGTCTCGCCGCGGGATAGCGGGCCGCCGTCCGACTCTCCCCGCCGGCGCTGCCGCCGCTGCCGCCGCCGTGGGCGCAGGCAACCAGCTCCCGCACCATGGCCGCGATATCCTCCCAATAGACAATGCAGATGGAGATCAGCGTACCGAAATGCAGCAGCACATCGAAGAAGAGATTTCCGCCTTCGGCGGTTGTCATACCGAAAAGATTTTGTAAAATGGCCAGATGGCCGGAGCTGGAGATGGGCAAAAACTCCGCCACACCCTGCACAAGGCCCAAAATGATCGCGTTCCCTATCGACATGGGACGACCCCCTAACAGCATTATGTATACCTATTTGGTTATATTACCATATCCGTCTAAAAAGTACAAGCCCTTGTTTTACTTCGTATGCTTTTGGGACCAAAGAGCGTTTTACATTTGATTTCTTTGGGTTTATAGTGTGATCATCAGCCGTCTCGGAGGTTTCACAATGAAGAAGGTCCATTACGCATGGGTGATCTGCGGGGCCTGTACCCTGCTGCAATTCACGGTCAGCGGTCTGCTCACGAACTCCTTCACCGTGTTCCAGCCCTGCATTCTCGCGCAAAACGGCTTTTCCAACACCCAGCTCTCCGCCCTTATCGAGATCCGCACCGTGTGCGCCTTTCTGGCGCTGTTTTTTGTGATGGGCTACTACAAAAAGCTGGGTCTGAAAATGGGCGTGGCGCTGTCTGTGGCGCTCACCGGGGCGGCCTTCGGCCTGTTCGCGCTGGCCGGCAGCTTTCCGGCCTATTGCGCGGCCTTTGCGCTGGGCGGCGTGGCGTACACGCTGGGCGGCGCGGTGCCGGTGGCGCTGCTGCTCTCCGCGTGGTTCAATGACCGGGGAGGTCTGGCGCTGGGCATCGCGGCCGCGGGCACCGGCATCAACAACATCGTTGCCTCGCCGCTCTTCACCCGGCTCATCCTCGGCTCCTCCCTGCGCGCGGGCTTTTTGGTCCAGGTGCTCTTTTGCGCGGCGGTGGCGCTGCTGCTGTTCTTTTTGCTGAAAACGCCGCGGGAGCGCGGCGAGGAGCCCTATACCGACGCCCGCTCCGCCGGCCGCGCGCCTGTGCCGGGCGCCTTCCGCATGACCCGGGGGCAGCTGATCCTCATGCTGATCTCCGCCCTGCTGCTGGGCGGTTACGTCAACACGGGCTTCGGCTATCTCACCACCATGTATACGCTGGAGGGCTTCGGTTCCATGCAGGTGGCCTATGGCATGTCGCTGACCGGCGCGGCGCTGATCGGCGGCAAGTGCCTGTACGGGCTGCTCAGCGACAGGCGCGGCGCGCCTGCCGCCAACGCCGTGTTCTATGGCGCTTCCGCCGCGGGGCTGCTGCTGTGCTGCCTGGGCGGCACGTCCCCTGTGCGGATGTTCTCCTCCCTGCTGTTTTCGGGCGTGGGCTTTTCCATGACCTCCGTAGCGCTGCCCATCTGGGCGGCGGATCTGTCCGGCGGCGATTACCCCGGCGTACTGAAAAAATTCCAGATGGCCAACATGGCGGGCAACCTGCTGTTCAATATGCTCCCCGGCCCCGTGGCCGACCATTTCGGCAGTTATGTGCCGGTGTACATCGTTTTCACCGCCATCTGCGCGGTCTCGGCCGTGCTGGTGCAGCGCGTCTACGCGGCGCGCAAAAAGAGCCTGACGGCGCCCGTATCGACTTGAAAACCGGACGCATTTGTGATATGGTAAAGTAAATATCGGATACGGAGGATATTTGAATGAAAAAAGAATTTTTTTCAGGAACCTTCTTCCTGATTATCTCCATCCTCGTCACGTTTATCGCGGTAGTCAGCCTGATGGACGGGTGGCTGAATGTCTTCGGCATTCTCTACGCCGTGGCCTGCTGGCTGGTCTATGCCAGCGCCAGAAGGAACAGCGAGTTCCTCGGCGGGCTCGGCCTGGGGTACGGCACCACCAAGGCGCTGTTCATCGTCAACTGGGTGGCGGTGGGCATTCTGGCCGTTTCCGGACTGGTGACGATGTTCGCCGGCCGGGCCATCGTCAATAGGCTTTTCTCGATGCTGACCATAACGGGCTCCGGCTTTGGTTACGGTCTGGGGCGGGATTACGGCGACCTGGGCACGGTTCTGACCTTCCTCGGCCGTGTGGGCAACGTGGGCTATGTGTGGTGCGGTCTGACCATCCTGATCTGCGCCGCGGCAGCCGCGGCGGTCAACCTGCTGTTCACCCGCAATCTCATGACCTTTGTCCGCTCTCTGCGCGCGGCGGATATGGACGGCGAAGGTCCCGTGGAAAAAGCCGGGTGCGTGGAAAAGTGGCTGTTCGTGCTGGGCATCCTCACCGCGCTGGGTGTGCTCTCGCTGACCCGGGATGGTCTGGCCGCTTCGGTGTCCGCCGCTTCCGGCGCCGCCATGATCGTGGCCTCCCGCTGGATCAGGTCCGTCTTTCTGGTCCCCGAGCCCGAGGAAACCGTGGACGCGCCCAGCGAATGGTATTCCCCCGAGCCTTGATCGGCATAAAGCGTTCTGCAGCCGCCCGTCGGGCGGCTGTTTTTTGTCTGGGCAGAGCGCTGAAACTGCCGCTTGTGGAATGAATGACAATATGGTAAAATAACCGCAGAGCGGTTATTTTACCACGCGCATCATCGCGCGCCGCGCGATGGCGCATTTAAATCGTCCGCCGCCTCGCCCCGAATGGGGCAACCGGCGGCGATGACGGATTATACTGCGATAGAGATAAAATAATGATCACGGACGAAAGAGGGTTTCTCCTTGAAGCAAAGAGTGCTTTCCGGCGCGGTATTGATCGCGCTAGTCATCGTATGTATGATTCTCTCGCCTTATACCCGCATTCTGCTTTTCACCGCCGCCGCCGTTTTGAGCGTACCGGAGCTGAAAAACGTCTTTCGTCTGAAGGACATCAAGTGCGCGGACTGGGCGGTGTATTTCTTTATCGCCGGCGAAGCCGGGCTCACCGTGCTGGGGCTGTCCGTCCCCGTCAGCTTCGTCTACTATCTGGCGCTGCTGTTTCTGTCCATGTTCTTTGCCGTCATGGCGGGCATTCTGGATGAAAAGGTCCATGGCTCCGGCGCCCTGGCGACCGACGGCATTTTGCTCTACCCCATGTTCCTCTATGCCGCCATTACCTATATCGGCGTGTCCGAGGGGTGGATCGCCACCTTTGTCATCGCCTGTCTGGCCACTTGGGTCTGTGATTCCTTTGCGCTGTTCGGCGGCAAGGCCTTCGGCAGGCACAAGGTCGCGCCCTATGTCTCCCCCCACAAGACGGTGGAGGGCTGCATCTGCGGCGCGCTGTCCTCGCTGCCCACGGGCGTGATCTCTTACTATCTGCTGGGTGCGCTGGGTGTACACAATGTCCCTTTATGGCTGTGCGCGGCCGCGTCTCTTGCCGCCTCCTCCTTTGGGCAGGTGGGCGATCTGGCCGCCTCTCTGCTCAAGCGCATGGCGGGCATCAAGGACTACTCCAACCTCATCCCCGGTCACGGCGGCATGATGGACCGCGCGGACAGCCTGCTTTTCTCCATCCCCGTGGCCTGGTTCTGCCTCTATCTTGCGGGGGCACTATAAGTTCTGAGACAGGAGCGCGCTTATGCTTGAGTATTCCGAACTGAAAAAGCTGCTTTTCATCGTAAACCCCGTGTCAGGCAAGCGCATGGCGCTGAAGTACCTGCCGGAGGTGGTCAAGCTGTTTTCCGACAGCGGCTACGCCGTGACGGTGATGGTCACCGGCCGCCGGGGCGAGGCCACCGACTTTGCCATGGAATACGGCAGCGATTTTGATCTGGCGGTGTGCATCGGAGGCGACGGCACCCTCAACGAGGTTGTCACCGGCCTGGCCCGCGGTCACATCGACGTGGAGCTGGGCTATATCCCCACGGGCAGCACCAACGATTTCGCCGTCTGCCACGAACTTTCCTTCGACGTGATGACCGCGGCGGAGAACATTGTGAAGGGCGAGACCCGCCGCTTTGATCTGGGTAAATTCGGGGATCGCTATTTCAGCTATGTGGCGGCCTTTGGGGCTTTCTCCGGGCTGTCCTACACCACGCCGCAGAATCTCAAGAACGTGTTCGGCCACTCCGCCTATTTTTTTGACGCCATGCGTGAGCTGCCAAAGGTGAAACCGGAATGGCTCCGCGTATCCGCCGGGGATCACATCTGCGAGGGCAGCTTCATTTTCGGCGCCATCTGCTCCTCCACCTCCATGGCCGGCGTGTTTGAGCTGCCGAAGTCGCTGGTGGATACCGGCGACGGCCTGTTCGAGGTTTTGCTGGTGCGGGAGCCGCCCACGCTGATCGACTATCAGGAGATCGTCCGGGCGCTGCTGACGCAGGATTACAAAGCCAGCCCCTATGTCGAATTCTTCCAGGCGGACCGGCTGATGCTGGAATCCCGGAAAAAGCACATGGACTGGTCGCTGGACGGCGAGCACGGCGTGGCCCCCCAGCGCATGACCGTGGAAAATATGCGGCAGTTTATGTCGCTGAAATCCTGAAACTTCGTTCATTCTGCCGGAAAAGCCCGTGTTCGTAAAGAATACGGGCTTTTCCGGTTTACAAATATTTTTATCTGTGGTAGCATAGCAGTTTGTAACGCGAGGAGATACAAAAAATGGATGAAGAACAGGGCAAGAACAGACTGATGTTTTTTGAAACCGAGACGATCGGGCGGCTGATGATGAAATTTTCTATCCCGGCCATCATTTCCATGATCGTGAACTCGGTATACAATATCGTAGACCAGATTTTTATCGGCCAGGGCGTCGGCTATCTCGGCAACGCCGCGACGACCGTCACCTTCCCGCTGGTGACGATATCCATGGCCATCGGCACCCTTATCGCGGATGGCTGCGTCGCGTATTTCAGCCTCAAACTCGGCGAAAAGAAAAATGATGAAGCGGCCCGCACTATGGGGAATGGTACCCTGTGCGCACTTTTGGCAGGCATCGCCATTGTTTTGGTGGCGGAATTTTTTATGCCGTCCATACTCAAGCTTTTCGGCGCGATACCGTCCGTGTATCCCTATGCCGTCAGCTATGGCCGCATCACGATTGTGGGCGTACCGTTCGTCTGCGTCAGCATGACGGTATCAAGCCTCATCCGGGCCGAGGGCAATCCCCGCTACGCCATGGCAAGCGTACTCGCGGGCTGCGTAACAAACATTTTCCTGGACGCCTGGTTCGTCATGGGCCTTAAATGGGGTGTCGCGGGCGCGGCCTGGGCCACCGTCATTGGCCAGGCGCTCAACTGCGCCATCGCGCTGGCCTATATCCCGCGGTTCCGGGACATCAAATTCCGGCTTGAAAACATGCGCCCCCGGGGTTCCATCCTGGCCGGCTTTCTGCCCCTCGGGGTGTCGAGCTTTTTCACTCAGGCGGCCGCAGCCGTGGTGCAGATCTGTATGAACAATATGCTGGTGGACTGCGGCAAGCAGAGCATTTTCGGCTCCGAAATCCCCCTGGCCGCCTTCGGCATCGTGATGAAGGTCAATTCCATCATCGTGGGCATCATGGTCGGTCTCGGCATAGGCAGTCAACCCATCGTGGGATACAATTATGGCGCGAAAAACTTTGCACGCGTCAAAAAGACCTATCTCCGCACCATTCTCGTCGGTACCATCGTTGCGTCGGTCGGATGCGCCTGCTTTCAGCTTTTTCCGCAGGCCATCGTCAGCATTTTCGGTCAGGGTTCCGCATTGTATAACCAGTTTGCCGTTCTGTGCTTCCG
This sequence comes from Oscillospiraceae bacterium, assembly GCA_035352555.1. Taxonomy (GTDB): domain Bacteria; phylum Bacillota; class Clostridia; order Oscillospirales; family Oscillospiraceae; genus UBA2922. The sequence goes on along the minus strand of DAOPXW010000005.1, from coordinate 4,733 downwards.
GCGCTTTCTTTGCACGGTGTTTCTGCTGGGGCTGATCATCCCTTCCGGCATCTTCTTTCAGTCCATCGGAAAGCCCGTCAAGGCCATAATATCCACCATGTCCAGAAGCCTCCTGTTTTTTATTCCGTCGATGTATTTTCTCGGCGGACGCTATGGGCTGGACGGCGTCCTCTGGGCCGGGCCGGTGTCAGATGTGCTGGCCATGGTTCTGGTTTCGGTCCTCGCAGCCGGTGAGATGCGCAGGATCACCGCCCTTGAACACGGCGAAAGCCTGAAAGTATAATTGTAAAGGCATTCACCCGCCGCCCTTACAATTTTCTTCGTCAATTTGGCCGTGGAGCCAGTCCAGCGCGTCGGACAGGGTGCCGATGCTGTCGATAAGGCCGCAGTTCACAGCCTCCTCCCCATAGATGACGCTGCCCACATCGTTGGCCAGCTCGTCGGTATTGGTCATCAGCTTCAGGTAGGTCTCCCGGCTTATCCCCGAATGCGCCGTGACGAAGGAAACGATGCGCTCCTGAATGCGGGCGAAATAGTTATAGGTCTGGGGCACGCCGATGACCACGCCGTTGAGGCGCACCGGGTGAATGGTCATGGCGGCGGAGGGCGCGATGAGGGCGCGCTTGGCCGCCACGGCCAGCGGCACGCCGATGGAGTGTCCCCCGCCCAGCACCAGCGACACCGTGGGCTTTTTCATGCCCGCGATGAGCTCCGCGATACCCAGGCCCGCCTCCACATCGCCGCCAACAGTATTGAGCAAAATCAGCAGGCCCTTGATCTCCGGCGATTCCTCCACCGCCGCCAGCAGCGGCATGACATGCTCGTACTTGGTGGTCTTGGTCTCCTCCGGCAGCACCTGATGCCCCTCGATCTGGCCCACGATGGTCAGGCAGTGGATCGCCGCCGCAGAAGACGAGCCGAATTCCTTGATCTCATTGATTTTTTTATCTTCCATGGCCCTAGTGTTGCCGAAACGGCAATAAAAATCCCTGAGCCTTACGCTCAGGGATTATTTTTTTATTTGGCGGTATAGGCGGTCAGGACGCCTTTATAGGTCATATAGCAGTCCAGCTTGGACACGACCTCGAAGGGGGCGTGCATGGACAGCACCGGGACGCCGGCGTCGATGGTGTCGATGTTGCGGTTGGCCATGTATTTGGCGATGGTGCCGCCGCCTCCCTGATCGACCTTGCCCATCTCGCACAGCTGCCATACCACGCCGCCGTCGCCGAAGATGCGGCGCAGATAGGCCACCAGCTCGGCGGAGGCGTCGCTTGTGCCGTATTTGCCCCGGGCGCCGGTGTACTTGCAGATGCCCATGCCGTAGTTGATTTTGGCGTCGTTGCTCTTTTCGTAGACATCGGGATAGTTGGGGTCAAAGGCCGCCGTGACATCCGCCGACAGGCAGAAGCTCTTTTCATAGCAGCGGCGCAGATCCACCACCTGCTCGGCGCAGAGATCCTCCATGAAGCAGTCGAAAGCCGCGGACTGCATCCCGGAAACGCCGTCGGAGCCGGTCTCCTCCTTATCCGCGAGAATGCATACGCAGGTCCTGTCCGGCGCGCCGGGGATGTCGAACAGCGCCTTCAGCTCCGCATAGGCGCAGACCCGGTCGTCGTGGCCGTAGCCGCCGATCATGGAGCGGTCCAGACCCACGTCGCACACCTCGAAGGACGGCACGGCGGTGAGTTCGGCGGAGAGAAAATCCTCCTCCGTGACGCCGAATTCGTCGTTGAGAATGCTCATGACCGCCAGCTTTACCCGGTCCTTGCCCTCGTCCGCGTAGGGGGCGCTGCCGATCAGGATGTTCAGGCCCTCGCCGGTGATCCCTTCGGCCAGCGTCTTTTTCAGCTGCTCCTGCGCCAGATGGGGCAGCAGGTCGGTGATGACGAACTTCGGATCGTCCGGCTCGCGGCCGATGACCACGTCCAGCGTCTCGCCGCTCTTCAGCGCCACCACGCCGTGAAGCTCCAGCGGGATGGTGACCCACTGGTACTTTTTGATGCCGCCGTAATAATGGGTCCTGAAGAAAGCCAGCTCTTCGTTTTCATAGAGGGGCTGCTGCTTGAGATCCAGCCGGGGCGCGTCCACATGGGCGCCCGCGATGACGCAGCCCTCGCTCAGCGGCCTGACGCCCATCACCGCCAGGATGAGGGCCTTGCCGCGATTGTTGAAATACACCTTGCTGCCGGGGGCGAGGGGCATGCCGCGGGTATAGGGGACAAAGCCGCGGCTCTCCGCTTCCCCAACGGCCAGCGTCACGGCCTCCCGCTCGGTGCGGGCGCTGCCGAGGAACCGCATATAATCGCCGCAGTACTCCTCCATTTTCAGCCGCTCAGCGGTGTCGATGCGGTCAAAGCCATTCTTGTGCTGGTAAAACAGTTCGTTCCTGATCTTCTCATTTTCCATTTTTTCCGCCATTCTTGATGACCTCCGTAAAATATTTCTCACATTCTTTTTGAAACTCCGCCTGACTGCCCCGGTTCTCCAGTATTTTGTCACACACCTCCGCGTAATACGCATCGCCGGGCTGGGCGTCGATGCGCAGCAGCGCGTATTCCCGGGAAATACCGTCCCGCGCCATGATGCGCGCCAGCCGCGCCTCCCTGTCGGCGGCGACGCCTACCACGAGAGCGCATTTTCCGGAAACGCCGCTCTCCACCAGCGCCACGGCGTCGATGGCGGCCACGCGCCCGCCGCGGCGGGCAAAAGCCGCGAGCAGTTCCGTCACGCGGCGGTCGATGTGCTTGTGCGCAATGGAATTGAGCGCCGCCAGCGCCATTTTATCCGAAAACACGATCTTCCCCAGCGCTTTGCGGTTCAGCCCGCCGTCCGCGAAAGCGGACGGGAAAGCCTGCCGAAGCCCGGAGAGCAGCTGCGCGTCGGTTTCCAGCATCTCATGATAAACGGCGTCGCAGTCGATAATCAGCGCGCCCTGCTTTTCCAGCGCGTTCAGGGCCGTGGTCTTGCCGGAGCCGGTGCCGCCGGTGATGCCGATGACCGTCATGCCGCCGATGAGCGCCGCGTCGATGTCCGCCTCGGGCAGAGCGCCCTGCCGGAGAATCCTGTAGGGCATTTGCGTGAGGTCGATGATGGTGGATTCCCGGCCCAGACCGCAGGGGCCGCCGTCGATGACGGCGTCGATCTTCCCGTCGAAATAGGCCAAAACCTCCCCCGCCGTCTTGGGGCTGGGCGCGCCGGAGGGGTTGGCGGAAGGGGCCGCCAGCGGCTTTTGGGCCTTTCGCAGCAATTCCAGCGTCAGTGGGTGGTCGGGGCAGCGCAGGCCAACGGTCTCGCCCCCGGCGCGGACGATGTCCGGCACGATATCCCTGGACTTGAGCACTATCGTCAGCGGGCCGGGCCAGAATTTCTCCGCCAGCGTGTAGGCGGCGGGCGGCACCTCCTCGCAGTACGCCTGCATGGCGCCGGCGTCCGGCACCATCAGGGACAGCGGCTTTACCGCCGGGCGGCCCTTGACCTCGTAGATTTCTTCAACGGCTTTTTCATCCAGACCGTTGCCGGCCAAGCCGTACACCGTCTCCGTGGGGACGGCCACCAGTCCGCCCGCGCGGATAATCCGCGCCGCGCTGGAAATATCGCTGTCAATCCGCTTCGTTTCCATTGTGTCTCTCCGCCAGCAGCTCCCGCGCTGCGCGTTTGGCCTCCTCCTTATAGGACGTACCGTCCAGAATCCGCCGCAGGGCCTTGTCCGATTCTCCGGCGTAAAGGGTTTTCAGATCCGTCGCTTTCTCACTGGGACGCTCGACGCGCTGTGCATTGAAAAAGCGCACCTCGCCGCACCGATCGCAGCAGTAGGCGTTCAACTCCAGGGTATTCAGAGTTATGCCGTTCACATTTATTAAGAGGGGGATCTCCCCCTCGTGGATGGATTTTGCGCCCATAAACATGTAGGTCCCTCCGCAGGGACAGGGTTTTCCGCTCAAATCTCCCATTATATACTCTGCTCCTTCAGCTTTTCGGTCTGCTCCTGGGCCGCCAGCGCGTCGATGAGGGGGTCGAGGCCGCCGTTGATGACGGTGTCGATATTGAAGCTGCGGCCTTCGCCGGTGAGACGGTGGTCGGTAACCCGGTTTTGGGGGAAGTTATAGGTGCGGATGCGGTCGCTGCGGTCGCCGGTGCCGATCTGGCTCTTGCGCTCGGCCGCAACGGCGGCGTCCCGCTTTGCCCGCTCCGCCTCGAAAAGCCGGGAGCGGAGGATGCTCATGGCCCGGTCTTTGTTTTTATACTGGCTGCGCTCATCCTGGCACTCCACCACCGTGCCGGTGGGCAGATGGGTGATGCGGATGGCGGATTCGGTCTTGTTGACGTGCTGGCCGCCCGCGCCGGAGGAGCGGTAGGTGTCGATCTGCAAATCCTTCGGGTCCAGCCTGAAATCCACCTCGCCGATCTCGGGCAGCACCGCCACCGTGGCGGCGGAGGTGTGGATGCGCCCGCCGGATTCCGTCACCGGGACGCGCTGGACGCGGTGACCGCCGGCCTCGTATTTGAGCCGCGACCAGGCCCCCTGCCCCTCCACCACAAAGCTGACCTCCTTGATGCCGCCCAGCTCCGTTTCGCTGGAATTGGCGATCTCAATCTTCCAGCCGCGGGCTTCGGCGTACAGGGAATACATCCGGAAAAGGTCGTGGGCAAAAAGCATCCCCTCCTCCCCGCCGGTGCCGCCGCGGATCTCCATGATGACGTTCTTCCCGTCGTTGGGGTCGCGGGGCAGC
>DAOPXW010000004.1:0-45982 GCA_035352555.1 Oscillospiraceae bacterium | reverse complement strand
CCCCGACACCTACGAGATCGGGATGTCCAATCAGGGCATGAGCATCCTGTACCATACCATGAACAGCCTGGATTCTGTGTGGTGCGAGCGGGTGTTTGCCCCCTGGGGCGATATGTATGACGAGATGAAGAAGGCGGGCCTTCCGCTGTACGCGCTGGAAAGCGGCGATCCCGTGTCCGATTTCGACGCCGTGGCCTTTTCCATCGGCTACGAGATGGCCTATACCACCGTGCTGGACATGCTGGACATGGCCGGCATCCCGTTGCGGGCCGCGGATCGGCCCGGCCTGACACCGCTGGTCTTCGCCGGGGGCAGCGCCTGCGTCAACGGCGAGCCTATTGCCGATTTCCTGGATCTCATGATAATCGGCGAGGGAGAGGAGGTGGACAACGAGCTGCTGGCCCTGCTGCGTACCGCCAAGGCCGGGGGCTGGACAAAACAGCGCTTCCTGCTGGAAGCGGCGAAGATCGGCGGCGTGTATGTACCATCGCTTTACGCCCCGGAGTATAACGGCGACGGTACCGTGCGCCGGATCAGGAGACTTCCGGGCGCGCCGGAGGTCGTGACCAAGCGCATCGTCGAGGACCTGGATTCGGCGCCCTATCCCCTCAACCCCGTGGTGCCCAGCACGGAGGTGGTGCAGGACCGGGCCAGCATCGAGCTCTTTCGGGGCTGCATCCGCGGCTGCCGCTTCTGCCAGGCGGGGCATATTTACCGCCCCGTCCGGGCCAAAAAACCGGAGACCCTTGTCGCCCAGGGCAAGGCCCTGCTGGAAAACACCGGCTATCAGGACTGCACGCTGCTTTCCCTCAGCTCCAGCGACTACAGGGCGCTGGAACCGCTGATGGACGGGCTGTTGGAATACTGCGAGCCGAGAAACATCGGATTGTCGCTGCCCTCGCTGCGGGCGGACAACTTTTCCATGGGCATCGTGGAGCGCATCCAGAAGGTGCGCAAAAGCGGGCTGACCTTCGCCGTGGAGGGCGGCAGTCAGCGCCTGCGGGACGCCATCAACAAAAACGTCACGGAGGAGGATCTCCTCCACACCTGCCGCATCGCCTTTGAGGGCGGCTGGAACGGCGTAAAGCTCTATTATATGCTTGGCCTGCCCACCGAGACGGACGACGATATCCGCGGCATCGCCCAGATGGCAAACGAGGTGCTGCACTGCTGGCGGGAATATGCGAAGTACAAAAGCCGCGGCGTGCGCATCACCATCTCTACCTCCTGCTTTATTCCCAAACCCTTTTCCCCCTTCCAGTGGGAGCCGCAGATTCCGATGGACGAATACCGCCGGCGGGTGAAGCTGCTGCGGGACAGTCTCACGGCACGGAACGTGACCTACAAGTGGCACGACGCGGATACCAGTCTGGTGGAGGCCGTGCTGTCCCGCGGCGACAGGCGGCTGGGCGGCGTGCTGGAGGCCGTGTTCCGCGCCGGCGGCAGACTGGACGCCTGGGACGACTATTTCTCCTTTTCCCGCTGGATGGAGGCCATGGCGGACGCGGGACTGGACCCCGCGTTCTACGCGAACCGTCAGCGGGAAAAGGACGAGGTGCTGCCCTGGAGCATGATCAATGTGGGCGTGCGCGCCGACCATCTCTGGCGGGAGCGGGAGCGCTGCTATGAATCCGTGCTCTCCGCCGACTGCCGGAAACAGTGCTCCGCCTGCGGCGCGGCAGGGCTTCTGAAGGGAGGCAAGTGCGATGGATAAGCTGAGACTTCGCTTTTCAAAGACCGGCCGGGCCGTGTATATCTCCCACCTCGACCTCATGCGCACCCTGCAGCGCTCCTTTCTGCGCGCGGGTTATCGGCTGAAGTATTCCGAGGGCTTTAATCCCCATGCGCAGATTTCCATCGCGCTGCCGCTGTCCGTGGGCACGGGGAGCCTGTGCGAGCTGATGGATTTTCGGCTGGAGGGGGAGCCGGACCTCGGCGGGCTGCCGGAACGGCTCACGGCGAAGATGCCGGAGGGGCTTGAGGCGCTGGAGGTCTACGAGGCGGAGCGGAAGCCCGCGCAGATCAAATGGCTGCGGGCGGAGGGCGTTTTTGAATACGACGGCAGAGCGCCGGAGGCGATGGCGGAGGGACTGAGCGAATTTTACGCGCAGGACGCCATCGTCATCACCAGAAAGACCAAGCGCGGGGAAGGGGACAGCGATATCCGCCCCGCCGTCCGGGAGATCGGTTTTGTCCCGCAGGACGGCGGCGTGCGCGCCGAGATGCTGATCTCCGCCCAGGAGCCGACCCTGAATCCCGAGCTCATCGCCGACGCCCTGCGCCAGAAAGCGCCCCGACTGGCCCCGGACTTCGCCAGCTTCACCCGGATCGAGGTCTATGACGAAAATCTGCGGGTATTCCGGTAAAAAAAGCTTGAAATTCCAAGAAAACTATGGTACCATACTCTGGCTTGCGCGGAGTATATCCTCCCGCGCCTACTAAGACGGTCCGCTGCCGCGGCTTTGCCCTCCGGTATGAACGTCTATATTAAGGAAGGTTTATCATGGATCTGGTAAAAACTCTGTCCGACCGCTACATGAAGGCGGAGCTTCCCGCGATGAATGTCGGCGATACCGTGCGTATCACCGTCCGCGTCAAGGAAGGCAGCCGCGAACGCACCCAGGCGTTTGAAGGCACCATTATCGCCAAAAAGCACGGCGGCATCAACGAGACCATCACCGTCCGCCGCATTTCCTACGGCGTCGGCTGCGAGAAGGTCTTTCCCGTGCATTCTCCCTCCATCGTTTCCGTGGAGACTGTCCGCAGGGGCAAGGTCCGCAGGGCCAAGCTCTACTTCCTGCGCGACCGCGTGGGCAAGGCGGCAAAAGTTAAGGCTAAGGTTTGAGCAAGCTGCAAAAAAGAGACCCGGGAGGGTCTCTTTTTTTGTGTCCCCACGGGTTGTTTTTAAGTTGCCAAGACCGGGGAAAACGTGTATAATAATCTATTATATATCCTTTCGGGAAAGGTCGCCGACTATGACTGAAAAAATTAAGGAGAAACCCACCGCCCGTTCCGAGGTCTATGACTGGCTGCAGTGCATCGTGACGGCGCTGGTGTTTTGCGTGCTGCTGTTCGTGTTCGTGGTGCGCCTGGTGGACGTGGTGGGCACCTCCATGGTGCCGACCCTGCAGAACAGCGACAAGATGATCGTCTCCAACATCCTCTACACGCCCAGGCAGGGGGACATCATCGTCTTCAAGAAGGTTCAGTTCAAGGATGAGGCTTTGGTCAAGCGCGTCATCGCCACCGCGGGGCAGACCGTGGATATCGACTTCAACCGCGGCATCGTGTATGTGGACGGCGCGGCTCTGGACGAGCCCTATATCGCGGAGCTTACCGCCTACCAGAGCGACTTCAACGGCCCCAAGACCGTGCCGAAGGGCTGCATTTTCGTTATGGGCGACAACCGCAACGCCTCCACCGACAGCCGGGACAGCCGCATCGGCATGGTGGATACCCGGCTGGTCATCGGCAAGGTCTACGCCATCGTCTTCCCCTTCAACAATTTTGGGAGTGTGTATCACTGATGCCTGAACCGACGCCGGAAAAATTGAATATCCAATGGTTTCCGGGGCACATGACCAAGGCCCGGCGCATGATCGAAGATAATCTCAAGCTGGTGGACGCCGTGTGCGAGCTTCTGGACGCCCGCATCCCCGGCGCCAGCCGCAATCCCGACATCGACCGGCTGGTGGGGGAAAAGCCCCGGCTGGTCATCCTCAACCGCACCGATCTGGCCGACCCGGCCCTGACCCGGCGCTGGGCGGACTATTACAAAAGCAAAGGGCTGGCCGTGCTGGAGACGGACGCCAGATCGGGAAAGGGCGTCAGCGGGTTCGTTCCCGCCGTGCGCGCGCTTTTGAAGGATAAAATCGCCGCGAACGAGGCCAAAGGCATGGGCGGGAAGCCGCTGCGGATCATGATCTTAGGCATCCCCAACGTGGGGAAATCCACCTTTATCAACAAGGTCGCCCGCCGCAGGGCCGCCGCGGCCGGGGACAGGCCCGGCCTTACCCGGGGCCGCCAGTGGATCGGCATCGACAGCTCGCTGGATCTGCTGGACACGCCGGGCGTTCTGTGGCCCAGGTTCGATTCCCAGGAGGTGGGCGAGCTGCTGGCCCTGACCAACGCCATCAAGGCGGACGTGCTGGACAGGGAGACGCTGGGCGCGAACTTCATGCTGCGCCTGCGCGCGCTGTACCCCCAGGCCGTCGAGCAGCGCTATAAATTCACCCCAGACCCCGCCATGAACGGCTTTGAGCTGCTGGAGACCGCCGCGCGAAAACGCGGCTTTCTCGTCTCCGGGGGAGAATGTGACACCGAGCGCATGGCCAACGTGCTGCTCAACGAGTATCACGAGGGCAAGCTGGGCCGCATCACGCTGGAGGAGCCCCATGATTGACCTGTGGGAAGCCGAACTGGCGCTGTGCGGGGACGCCGGTCCCGTCTGCGGCGTGGACGAGGCCGGCCGCGGCCCGCTGGCGGGCCCGGTGTGCGCCGCCGCCGTGATCCTGCCCCGGGGGCTGGTCATCCCCGGCCTGAACGATTCCAAAAAGCTCTCGGAAAAGCAGCGGGAGGCTTTGGTTCCTGTCATCACCCGCGAGGCCGTGAGCTTTGGCGTGGCCTTTGCCACGGTGGAGGAGATCGGGGAATTCAACATCCTCGGCGCGACCTTCCTGGCCATGAACCGGGCCATTGAAAAGCTTGATCCGGCCCCGGCGCTGGCCCTGATCGACGGCAACCGCGATACCGGCATTCTCGCGCCCAGCCGCCCCGTGGTGGGCGGAGATGGGAAGTGCGCCTCCATCGCGGCGGCCTCCGTGCTGGCCAAGGTTACCCGGGACCGCTATATGCTTGAGCTTGATTTAAAGTACCCGCAGTATTCTTTTGCGAAACACAAGGGCTACGGCACCGCCGCCCACTACGCGGCCATCCGCGAATACGGCCCCTGCGAGGCCCACCGGCCCGGCTTTTTGAGGAAGATGCACTGATGAATACCGTCTACACGGGCCGCTGGGGCGAGCAGAAGGCCGCCGAGTATCTGAACCGGCACGGCTACAAGACCGTGGGCATGAACTATAAATGCCGCATGGGCGAGATCGATGTGATCGCCGAAAACAAGACTACCGTGGTTTTTTGCGAGGTGAAGCTCCGCCGTTCCGCCGCCTTCGCCCAGGCCAGGGAATTCGTCACCCCGGCCAAGCAGGAGCGGCTGAGAACCACCGCCGCCGTCTGGCTCAGCCAGAACGAGACCTCCAAGCAGCCGCGATTCGACGTCGTGGAGATCTACGCCCCCAACGGACCGGACGAGTCGAATTATCAAATCAACCACATCGAAAACGCTTTTGAGTGAGGTGCGATCATGGAATATTTCAGCACGAGAGACAGAAACCGCGTCGTCACGGTTTCCGGCGCCATCGCCGGCGGGCTGGCCCCCGACGGCGGACTATACGTGCCGTCGGAGCTGCCGGAGCTCACCCTTGGGGAAATCAAGTCTCTCTGCGCCCTGGATTACCGGGCCAGAGCCGCGCATATTCTCGCGAAGTTCATGCCCGAGTACTCCGCCGCGGAGATCGAGGGTTTTACCGCCGCGGCCTACGGCGGCAATTTTGACGATCCCGCCGTGGCCCCGCTGCGCTTCACGGACGATGAGACCGCCTTCCTGGAGCTGTGGCACGGCCCCACCTGCGCCTTCAAGGACATGGCGCTGCAGATCCTGCCCCGCTTTCTCACGGCCTCGCTGAAAAAATGCGGCGAGACGCGCAAGGTGTGCATTCTCGTGGCCACCAGCGGCGACACCGGCAAGGCCGCGCTGGAGGGCTTTGCCGACGTGCCGGGCACCGGCATCGTGGTGTTCTACCCCAACGACGGCGTGTCCGACGTGCAGAAGCTGCAAATGACTACCCAGACCGGCGCCAACGTGTTCGTCTCCGCCGTCTACGGCAATTTCGACGATGCCCAGGCCGGCGTGAAAAAAATCTTTTCCGACAGGGACTACGCGGCGGAGCTGTCCGGGCGGGGCTATTTCCTGTCCTCGGCCAACTCCATCAACTGGGGCCGCCTGCTGCCGCAGATCGTTTACTATGTCTCCGCCTACTGCGACTATGTGAATTCCGGACGCATCGCGCTGGGCGACACCGTGGATTTCGCCGTGCCCACCGGCAACTTCGGCGATATTCTTGCGGGCTGGTACGCCAAGAAGATGGGTCTGCCCGCCGGGAGGCTGCTGTGCGCCTCCAACGCCAACAATGTGCTGACGGATTTCCTCCGCACCGGTACCTATGACCGCAACCGCCCCTTCCATACCACTCTCTCGCCCTCCATGGATATTCTCGTGTCCTCCAATCTGGAGCGGCTGCTGTACGCGCTGTGCGGCAGCGACACGCAGGTGGCGGGCTATATGAAGGAGCTGGCCGCCACGGGGAAGTACACCGTGGATAACGCCGTCAAGGCCGCGCTGGCCGCGGATTTTGCCGCGGGCTTCTGCGGCGATGCCGACACCAAGGCCGCCATCGGCGCCATGTATCGGGAAAAAGGCTATCTCATGGACCCCCACACCGCCGTGGCCTGCCGGGTGCTGGAGGAATACCGCAGCCTGACGATCCGCCGCACCCCCACCGTGGTGATATCCACGGCCAGCCCCTTCAAGTTCTGCGACAGCGTGCTGTCCGCCCTGGGGCAGGAGTCCGACGCCCCCGGCACGGAGCTCATCGGCAGGCTGGCCGACTATACCGGCCTGCCCGCGCCCCAGCCGCTGGCCGGCCTCGCGGGACGGCCCGTGCGTTTCTCCGGCAGCGTGGAAAAGGCCGGCATGATCGGCGTTGTGGATGATTTTCTGAAATAAAAACAAGGGGATTCATGAAAAATCCCCTTGTTTTCCTCAGCAGCTGCCTCGCTGACAGAAGGTCTCGCAGAAGGTCTCGCCTTTGGTGACGGCCTTCTCGTTCTTGACCTTGATGCTGCCGGCGGTGCATTTGCAGTCGGTGGTGTTGTACTTGCAGTTGTTGACGTCGCACCGGACGCCCTGGGTGTCGTAGCCGCGCTTGTTCATGTCGGTCATGTCAAATACCTCCAGATCGTTTTGCCGTTTCCGGCGTGATTAGTATTTGAATCCTGCCCGCAGTCTATACGGAGGATGGAAATGTCGCTTTTCGCCATAGGAGACCTGCATCTGTCTTTGGGCGCGGAAAAACCCATGGACGTTTTCGGCGGCAGATGGCAGGATTACACCGAAAAAATCAAAAAAGGCTTCGCCGCCGTGGTCGGGCCGGAGGATGTCACCGTGATCTGCGGGGACGTGAGCTGGGGCATGGACTTCGACTCCGCCCGGGAGGATTTCCTGTATATCGACGCGCTGCCTGGGAAAAAGCTGATTCTCAAGGGCAACCACGACTACTGGTGGTCCACCGCGGCCAAGGCCCGAAATTTTTTCGCGGAAAACGGCATCGGGAGCATTGACATTCTGCACAACAACTTTTTCGATTACCGGGGCGTGGGCCTGTGCGGCACCCGCGGCTGGTTTTATGAGGAGGAGAAGGGAACCGAGCACGACAAAAAGATCCTGGCCCGGGAGTGCCTGCGCCTGGAGGCCTCGCTGCGGGCGGCCGGAGACCGGAAAAAATACGTGTTTCTCCATTACCCGCCCAAATATCAGGGCTACGAGTGCCCGGAGCTGCTGGCGCTGCTGGAGAAATACGGCGTGAAGCAGTGCTGCTACGGCCATATCCACTCCAAAGGCTGCGCCTCCGCCTTCAACGGCGAGTATGGCGGCACGCTGTTCCGGCTGGTGTCCGCCGACTATCTGGATTTCGTTCCGGCAAAAATTCTGTAAAAACGGCTGTGTGAAAAGATTTTCATTGATTTTAAAGTAAGAATCTGCTAATATACTATGGCGCGTGTCCGTGACAACAATTAGGAGGATTTTTCCATGATCGTCAAAAACGTCGATAAAAGCGAATCGAACAAGGCCAAATTCCAGGTGGAAGTGGATTCTGCCGCTTTTGAGCAGGCCGTTAACAAGACCTACCAGAAGAAAAAGGGAGAAATATATATCGCAGGCTTCCGCAAGGGCAAAGCCCCCCGTGCCGTCATCGAAGGGATGTACGGCGCCAACGTGTTCTATCAGGACGCCATTGACGACCTGGGTTCCGAGGCTTTTGGCTTCGGCGTGCAGGATGCCGGGCTGAACTGCGTGGGCTCTCCCGCGCTGTCGGATGTCAATCTCAGCGACGACAAGGTTCTGACCTTTACCTTCAGCGTGGAGCTTTACCCGGAGGTCACGCTGGGCCAGTATAAAGAGCTCGAGCTTGAAAAAGGGAAGCCCGAGGTCACCGAGGAGCAGCTGCAGGCCGCGCTGGACGATGTGAAAAAGCGCAACGCCCGCATGATCTCCGTGGAGCGCGAGGCCCAGATGGGCGACACCGCCAACATCGACTTCGACGGCTACCTCAACGGCGAGCGCTTTGACGGCGGCAAGGCCGAGGGCTACAGTCTGGAACTGGGCTCCAACTCCTTCGTGCCCGGCTTCGAGGAGCAGATCGTGGGCATGACCGTCGGTGAGGAGAAGGAACTGAACGTCACCTTCCCCGAGAATTATGTGGAAAATCTGGCCGGCAAGGACGTGGTCTTCAAAGTGAAGCTCAACAGCCTCACCGTGGCCGAGTATCCCGAGCTGGACGACGAGTTCGCCAAGGATGTGTCCGAGTTTGACACCATAGATGAGTATAAGGCCGACATGAGCAGGAAGATGCTGGAAGCCGCCGGGAAAGAAATCGGCGACCGCTACCGTTCCGATCTGATGAAGCTGGCTGCCGACAACATGACGGTGGACGTGCCCGAGGTAATGATCGAGGACAAGGTCACCGAGTTCATCCGCAACTACGCCGCCAACCTCGGCGTGAAGACCAACGACATCCCCCGTGAGAAGCTGGTGGAGATGCTGGGCATCGACGACGCCGCCATGAGCCAGTCCATCCGTCCCGCCGCCGAGCAACAGGTCAAGGTCGATCTGCTGCTGGAAGCCGTGGTCAAGGCTGAAAATATGGAGATCAGCGACGAGGATGCCGACGCCTATATCGCAAAAGTCGCCGCCGACTATAACGCCAAGCCCGAAGATCTGCTTCGGTATTTCGGCCGGGACTTCCTCCTTGAGGAGTACAAAAAGGAGAAAGCCGCCGATCTCATTGCCGATACCGCCAAGGACGTGAAGGGCAAGAAGCTGCCCGAGACCAAGGCCGCCGCTGACGGCGGCGAGGAACAGTCCGCCAGGAAGTCGGCAGCCAAAGATACCGCCGAAAAGACAGAGGGCGGGGAAGAAAAACCCGCCGCCAGGAAGACCGCCAGGAAGGCCGAAGAATCCGACGAGGAAAAGCCCGCGAAGAAGCCGTCTGTGAAGAAGGCTCCGGCTAAAGCTGAGGACAACGCGGAATAATTTTCCTTTGAGAAGGATATGCTTTCCTGGATAACCGAAGGACCGAAAGGAGAGTTTTTGCAATGAGCTTAGTACCTTACGTAGTGGAGCAGACCAGCCGCGGCGAGCGCTCCTATGACATTTTTTCCCGCCTTCTCAACGACCGCATCGTGATGCTGTCCGAGGAGGTCAACGACACCACCGCCAGCCTCATCGTGGCGCAGATGCTGTATCTGGAGGCCCAGGACCCCGATAAGGACATCCAGTTCTATATCAATTCCCCCGGCGGCAGCGTCACCAGCGGCATGGCCATCTACGACACCATGCAGTATATCAAGCCGGACGTTTCCACCATCTGCATCGGTATGGCGGCTTCCATGGGTGCGTTCCTGCTGTCCTCCGGCGCAAAGGGCAAGCGCATCGCGCTGCCCAATTCCGAGATCATGATCCACCAGCCCTCCGGCGGCAGCCAGGGTCAGTGCACAGATATTCAAATTCAAGCGGATCAGATTCTTAAGATCAAACAGCGCCTGAATAAGATCCTGTCCGAGAACACCGGCAGGCCCATCGAAGAGGTGGAGCGCGACTGCGAGCGTGACCATTTTATGGACGCCGAGGAGGCCAAGGAATACGGCCTGATCGACAAGGTCATTTTCAAGCGGTGACCTGTTATGGGGGAACCGCGGTTCCCCCATCTTTAGTAATGGAGAATGGAACACGAGGTTAACTATGACCAAAACTGACGACAGGAAAAGCATCAAATGCTCCTTCTGCGGAAAGCCGCAGTCGCTGGTAAACCGGCTCATCGCGGGCAACGGTTCGTACATCTGCGACGAATGCGTCCGCCTGTGCATGAGCATTATCGAGGAGGGCTACGAGCCCACTATCGAGGGTGTCAACGGCGAAACGCTGAGCTTCGACGAGCTGCCCAGGCCCGCCGACATCCGAAAAAATCTGGATGAATATATCATCGGGCAGGACCGGGCCAAGGTGGTTCTGGCCGTGGCCGTTTACAACCACTATAAGCGCATTCTCCACGGCCAGGACGGCGGCGTGGAGCTTCAGAAATCCAACATCCTGCTGATCGGCCCCACGGGCAGCGGCAAAACGCTGTTCGCCCAGACCATGGCCAAGATGCTGGACGTCCCCTTCGCCATCGCGGACGCCACCACCCTCACCGAGGCCGGCTACGTGGGCGAGGATGTGGAAAATATCCTGCTGAAGCTGCTGCAGGCCGCGGATTTCGACGTGGAGCGCGCCCAGCGGGGCATCATCTACATTGATGAGATCGACAAAATCGCCCGCAAGAGCGAAAACACCTCCATCACCCGGGATGTGTCGGGCGAGGGCGTGCAGCAGGCGCTGCTGAAGCTGCTGGAAGGCACCGTGGCCAACGTCCCGCCCCAGGGCGGCCGCAAGCACCCCCATCAGGAGTTCATCCAGGTGGACACCACCAACATTCTGTTCATCTGCGGCGGCGCTTTCGACGGGCTGGATAAGATCATCGAAAAGCGCATGGACAAAAAATCCATGGGCTTCGAGGCCGATATCCAGACCAGCGCGGAGCGCGACGTGGGAGAGCTTTTCTCTCATGTGCAGCAGCACGACCTGCTGAAGTTCGGCATCATTCCAGAGCTCATCGGCCGTCTGCCGGTGGTGGCATCTCTCAACTCCCTCACCCGGGACGATCTGGTGCGCATCCTCACCGAGCCGAAGAACGCCATGAGCAAGCAGTACAAGGTCCTCATGAGCTACGACGGCGTGGAACTGGAATTCGAGTCTGGCGCGCTGGAGGCCATCGCGGATACCGCCATCGAGAAAAAGATCGGCGCCCGCGGCCTGCGCAGCGTCATGGAGAACGTCATGACCGACGTGATGTTCAGCGTCCCCTCCGATAAGTCCATCGAAAAGGTAGTCATCACGGCGGACGCGGTAAAAAACGGTACGCCGCCCCTTGTGGTGCGCAAGAAAAAGGACGAGGAAAGCGTTTCCTGAACATAGGCCGCGGCAATTCCTTGCCGCGGCTTTTTTTCAGGCGCGACAAACCTGTAGTATGTTCTACAGGATTTGCTGGAAGCCGATGTTATAATGACGTCAATCCAAGAGAGGCATCTCTCCGGAAAGGAGATTTTATCATGTCTGAAAATAAGGAAAAAGCACTTACACGCGGTCTGCCCATGCTGGCGCTCCGGGGCCTGACGGCCTTTCCCGGTATGCTGCTGACCTTTGATATCGAGCGGCCCATGTCCATGGCGGCGCTGAATTTTGCCATGGGCGCCGACCAGAATATCTTTCTGGTCACCCAGAAGGATGTGGTCAAGGACATCCCCGCGGCGGAGGACCTTTTTTCCGTGGGCACCGTCTGCCGCATCCGCCAGCAGCTCAAGCAGCCCAACGGCACCTCCGCCCGCATCATGGTGGAGGGTGTCTATCGCGGCCGGGTGCGGGAGATCGTCACCGACTCGCCCAGCTTCTATGCCGAGGTGGAGCGGGTACCCGACGCGGCCGAGCGGGTGAGCGAGGCCCGCAGGGAGGCGCTGATCCGCAGCTGCGTGACGCTGTTTGAGGAATATGTCCGTCTCAGCGAGAACGCCGCGCCCGAGATCGTGCTGAACATCCTGTCCAACAACGACGCGGGCTATGTGGCGGATTTTGTGGCCAACACCGCGCGCTTCAAATATCAGGACAAGCAGCTGCTGCTGGAGGAGACCCATCCCACCCGGCGGCTGGCCATGCTGTGCCGGATGCTGAACAACGAACTCAACGTCATGACCATCGAGCAGGAGCTCAGCAATTCCACCGCCGAGCAGATGAACAAAAACCAGCGGGAGTATTATCTCCGCGAGGAGCTGAAGATCATCCAGAAGGAGCTGGGCGACGGCGAGGATGCCGGCGACGACGCCGGCGAATACAAAAACAGGATCCTGGCGCTGAATCTGGCCGATAAAGAGACCGAGGAAAAACTCCTGAAGGAAGCGCGGAACCTGGCCAAGCAGCCCTTCGGCTCCGCCGAGGGCGCGGTCATCCGCAGTTATCTGGATACCTGTCTCAGCCTGCCCTGGAACACCCGCACCGAGGAGACGCTGGATGTGGCCGGAGCCCGCAAAATGCTGGATGAGGATCACTACGGCCTGGATAAGGTCAAGAAACGCATTTTGGAATACCTGGCCGTCCGCCAGCTCACCCCGGATGTCAAGGGCGGCCTGCTGTGTCTGGTAGGCCCTCCGGGCACGGGAAAGACCAGCATCGCCCTGTCCGTCGCCCGGGCCACCAACCGCAAGCTGGTGCGGATTTCCCTGGGCGGCGTCCATGACGAGGCCGAGATCCGCGGCCACCGCAAGACCTATATCGGCGCCATGCCGGGCCGCATTATGGCCGGCGTGATCCAGGCCAAAAGCGCCAACCCCCTGATGGTGCTGGACGAGATCGACAAGCTGGGCTCCGATTACCGGGGCGACCCCTCCGCCGCGCTGCTGGAGGCGCTGGACGGGGAGCAGAACACCAATTTCCGTGACCACTATCTGGAGATCCCCTGGGACCTCTCCAGCGTGTTTTTCATCACCACCGCCAACACCACGGAGACCATTCCCAGAGCCCTGCTGGACCGCATGGAGGTCATCGAGCTGTCCAGCTATACCGACGAGGAAAAGCTGCAGATCGCCAGGCAGCACCTCATCCCCAAGCAGCGGAAAAAGCACGGCCTGAAGGCCTCGCAGCTGAAAATCTCGGACGACGGCGTGCGCGCCATCGTATCGCTGTACACCCGGGAATCCGGCGTGCGCGTGCTGGAGCGGAGCATCGCCTCCATCTGCCGACGGGCCGCCACCAGGATCGCCGAGGGTTCGGCAAAATCCATGGTTGTGGGGGCCAAGAACCTGCCCGACTATCTGGGCGTACCCAAATTTAAGCCCGAACCCCCGCGGGAGGCCAACGAATGCGGCCTCGTCCGGGGCCTCGCCTGGACCCAGGTTGGCGGGGAGGTGCTGGATGTGGAGGTGGCCGTGGTCCCCGGCAGCGGCAAGCTGGAGCTCACCGGCAATCTGGGCGACGTGATGAAGGAATCCGCTCACGCGGCGGTCACCTACATCCGCAGCCGGGCCCAGCTTCTGGGCATCGCCCCCGATTTCTACAAGGAAAAAGATATTCATATCCACTTTCCGGAAGGCGCCGTACCCAAGGACGGCCCCTCCGCCGGTATTACCATCTGCGTGGCGCTGATCTCCGCGCTCACGGGCATTCCCGCCCGCCGGGACGTGGCCATGACCGGCGAGATCACCCTGCGGGGCCGCATCCTGCCCATCGGCGGCCTGCGGGAAAAGACCATGGCCGCGCTGCGCAACGGCGTGAACACCGTTATCATCCCCGCGGACAACGAGGCCGACCTCAAGGAAATCGACCCGCTGGTGCGCAAGGCGCTGAATTTTATCACCACCGACCATGTGGACAAGATTCTGGATGAGGCGCTGGTGAAGGCGCCCGGCGGCCGCGACGAGCCGGCCCCCGTCATCCCCAAGGCCAAGGGCGGTTCCCGCCCGGGACTGAGGCAATAAAATGACGGGGCTGAACATCAACAACGCGGAATTCATCAAATCCGCCGCCGCGCCCGAGGGCTTTCTCCGCGATTCGCTCCCGTCCATCGTATTCGCCGGGAAATCCAATGTCGGCAAGTCCTCGGTGATCAACCGGCTGCTGAACCGCAGGAACTTCGCCCGGGTAGGCGAGGCTCCGGGCAAGACCATCCATGTGAATTATTTTCTCATTGACCGCAGGGTCCATTTTGTGGACCTGCCGGGCTACGGCTACGCCAAAGTCTCGCAGGAGGAGCGCCAGCGCTGGTCCAAGCTGATGGAGGACTTCTTCTCCGACCCCGCGCGGATCACGCTGGGGGTGATGCTGGTGGATGCCCGCCACAGGCCCACGGCGGACGATGTCACCATGGCGGAGTGGTTTAAGGCCTCGGGTATGCCGCTGACTGTCGTGGCCAACAAATGCGACAAGCTGAAAAAAAGCGAGATCGGACCCAATCTGGCCCTGATCCGTGAAACGCTGGCCCTGCCGGAGAGCGTATCGCTGATCCCGTTTTCCGCCCAGAACGGCGCGGGGCGGGATACCCTGATGAACGAGATTCTTCATCGTGTCTGATTAATGGAGCCATTCAATTTGAATGGCTCCGCTCTTGTATTTGATTAAGAATATTGGTATAATCTTAAAATACCGTGAAAAAGGGAGGCGATGCGCGTGGGTACCGTGAAAACAATCTGGGACGGGCTGAACTGGTCCTATCTGGTCACCGTCGCCACCGCCATTATCCCGGCGCTGCTGTGCATCACCCTGCACGAGCTCAGCCACGGCTACGTCGCCTATCTTCTGGGCGACAACACGGCCAAAAACGCGGGACGGCTCACCCTCAATCCGCTGAAGCACATCGACATCATGGGTCTGGTGATGATGGTGGTGTTCAAGGTCGGCTGGGCAAAGCCGGTGCCGGTGAATATGTACAATTTCAAAAACCCCAAGCGGGGCATGGCTGTCACGGCGCTGGCCGGGCCCATTTCCAATCTGCTCATCGGCGTGGTTTTCCTGTTCTTGTACGGACTGCTGTACAGCGCCCTGGCGGACGGCAGCAGCTTTCAGAAGGAAATTCTGGATATGGTGGAGGTCACGGCCTATCTCAGCGTGGGTCTGGCGGTGTTCAATATCATCCCCATTCCGCCGCTGGACGGGTCAAAGGTATTATTTTCCGCCCTTTCGGACGATACTTACTATAAGCTGATGCGCTACGAGCAGTTCGGTATGATCGCCCTGCTGGCGCTGGTGGCCACCGGCGTGCTGGGCAAGCCGCTGAACACGGCCATTTCCTATGTCTTCAACAAGATGTTTTTCATCGCCCAGTTCGGCTATGATATCGTAGCGAGGTAGTTTATACATGGAAGATCCCACCTATCATCTGGAGGGCGTGGTCCGGAACCGGGAGGAGATGCAGGACTTTGAAGGTCCGCTGAGCCTGATTTTGATGCTGCTTTCCAAAAATAAGATCGCCATCCGCGACATCAAAATTTCGGAGATTCTGGATCAGTATCTGACCTACCTCGCCCAGATGGAGCGCATGGATCTGGAAATCGCCAGCGAGTTCGTGCAGATGGCGTCCTATCTGCTGTATATCAAGACCCGCACGCTGCTGGCCGCCGAAGACGAGACCACGGAGCTGGAAGCGCTGATGCAGTCGCTGGAGCAACTGAAAGCCAGGGACGTGTTTTCCGCCGTGCAGCAGGTGACCCCTGCGCTGAAGGAAGCGGCCGAGCGGGGGATGCTGTATTACGATAAGCTGCCGGAGCCGGTCAGGACCGGGCAGCGCCCCTACGAATACCGCCATGAGAAGGCGGATCTGCTGAAGGCCCTGATGGATGTCTATTCCCGGGGCGGCAGGACCCCGGATCTGCGGGAGCTGGCCGTCGCGGCCCCGGCCCGCATCCCCTACGGCGTGCGGGAAAAGAGCCGGGAGCTTATCGGGCGTCTGCGCTCGGGCAAGCCCGCATCGCTGGCGGGCCTCTATGCCCAATGCCGCAGCCGGTCGGAGGTGGTGGCCACCTTTGTGTCCATTCTGGAGCTGTGCAGTATGGGCAGCCTGGCGGTCGAGACCGACGGCGACGATTACACCGTCGCCTATACCGGCGGCGACGCCGAGGAAATTCTTGACAGGATCATTGAGTGAAAATGGATAAGAAAAAGCTCAAAAGTACGATAGAGGCCATCCTGTTCGCCGCGGGCGAACCCGTGCCCGAGGCGCGGATCTCGCTGGTGCTGGGCGTGCCGGAGGAGGACGTGGCCGACTGCGGCCGTGCCCTTTCCGGGGAGTATGAGCGCGGGGAGCGCGGAATGCGCGTCCTCCGGCTGGACGGCAAGCTCCAGATGTGCTCCGCCCCGGACTACGCCCAGGACATTATCAAGACCATGGAGCGGCGCAAGCCGCCCATGCTGTCCCAGCCCGCGCTGGAGGCGCTGGCCATCACGGCGTATTTTCAGCCCGTCACCCGCGCCTACATCGATCAGGTGCGCGGCGTGGACAGCAGCTATACCGTGTCGTCGCTGCTGGAGCGGGGCCTGATCGAGCGCTGCGGCCGGCTGGACGCGCCGGGCCGCCCCTCGCTCTACCGCACCACGGACGTATTTCTGCGCACGATGGGTATCGGCAGCCTCAGGGAACTGCCCGAACTGCCGGACTGCAGCTCAGCGGACGGCCTTGAAAAGCTGCAGCTGGCCATTGACGCATATTCCAAGGCCGACGACGGCCAGATCTCGCTGGAAGAAATGGCGGCCAATCCCGCCGGGGGAGTGATGTGATTGCTTGCTCTGAAGATTATCGGCGGAATCATCCTGCTGATCGTCCTCATTAATCTGGTGCGCGTGGGGGCGGACGTGGGCTATGCCGACGGGGAGGTCAGGGCCTCCGCCAAGGTGTGCGGTAAACTCATTCTGCTGTACCCCAAGCCCCCGGAGGGTGAAAAGAAGCCGAAAAAAGAGAAAAAGCCCAAAAAGAAAAAGGACAAGCCCGCGGAGGAGGAGACGGAGAAGAAGGGTGGGAAGCTCAAAGCGGGCCTTGCCGGCGAGTTTTCCAGGGAAGAACTCCTGTCGCTGGCCAAGGTCGGCCTGCGCGCCGCCGGCAGCTTCCGGCGAAAGCTGTGCATCGACCGGTTCAAGCTGTGGTTCGTATCCTCCGATCCCGATCCCTACCTGACCGTCATGATCTATAACTATGTCAACGACGCGCTGTGCGCGCTGGGCCCGCTGGCGGACAACGCTTTCCGCGTAAAGCACAGTGATATCCGCATCGCCACGGATTTTGCGGTGGGCACACCTTTTATCGAAGCCGGCGCGGCCCTGTCCATCCGAATCGGGCAGGTTGTGCGCGTCGCGCTGGCCGCGGGCTTTGCCGCGCTGAAGATTTTACTGCGCCATAAAAAACAACAGAAAAAAATGCTCAAAGAGCAGCTTGCCGCCTGAATTGCGGGGCGCGAGAAGGAAAGGATGGATAAAGATGGAAAATTCCAATCTTGGCAATCTCATGGAGACCGCCATGCAGAATCTCAAGAGCATGGTCGATACGAACACGATCGTCGGCGAACCGATCTACACGCCGGACGGCATCACGCTGGTGCCCGTCTCCCGGGTCAGCATGGGCTTCGGCGGCGCCGGCGCGGAATTCGCGCAGAACAAGGGCTACGGCGGCGGAACCGGCTGCGGCGTGAAGGTGGAGCCTATCGGCTTCCTCATCGTCAAGGACGGCAGCGTGCGCATGATGAACGTCATCCCGCCCGCCAACAACACCGTTGACCGCATCATCGACCTGGTGCCCACGGTCATCGACCGGGTGGATTTGATGGTGGACAAGATCAAGGACAACAAAGAAGAAAAATAAACCGGCATAGCGTTCGCCGATTTTGCCCATAATAAGCACTGCCCAATTTTACCGGGGTGGTGCTTATACTATGAAAAAAATCGTTTCCATACTGCTCTCGCTGCTGGCGCTTTCCGCCGCGGCGGTCCCGGCCTCCGCCGCGGCCTCCGCCCCGCCGGACATCGACGCCCGGAGCTGCATCCTCATTCACGCGGGAGACGGGACGGTGCTGTACCAGCACAACGCGGACACGCGGATGCGCATTGCCAGCACCACCAAGATCATGACCGCCATCGTGGTGCTGGAAAACTGCACCCTGACCGATCCCGTGGCCATCAAGGCCGAATACTGCGGTGTCGAGGGGTCGTCCATGTACCTTAGGGCGGGGGAGAGCTACACCGTGGAGGAACTGCTCTACGGCATGATGCTGGTGTCCGGCAACGACGCCGCCGTGGCGTTGGCCTGCCACACCGCGGGCAGCGTAGCGGCCTTTGCCAAGCTGATGAACGACAAGGCAGCCGCGTTGGGCATGACCGATTCCGCTTTTAAAAACCCCAACGGACTGGACGAGGACGGACACTATTCCACCGCCCGGGATATGGCGAAGCTGGCGGATTATTGCATGCAGAACGCCGACTTCCGCGCGCTGGTGTCCTGTAAAAGCCGCACCATGGGCGGCAGGGATTATGTAAACCACAACAAGCTTCTCTGGCAGCTGAAGGGCTGTCTGGGTGTCAAGACCGGCTATACGCTCTCTTCGGGGAGAAGTCTGGTCTCCTGCTGCCAGCGTGGCGGGACGCGCTATCTCTGCGTCACGCTGGGCGATCCCGACGACTGGGCCGATCATGCGGCGCTGTATGAATGGGCCTTCCAAAACTGGTCGGACCGCGCGGTGATCGACGGCAGGTTTGCCCTGTCGCTGCCGGTGGTGTCCGGGAAGGAGACCGCCGTAGGCATCGCCCCGGAATGCTCCGTGTGCCGCTTCCTGAGCGCGGAGGATACGGTGACCTACCGCATCGAGCTGCCGCGATTTGTCTTTGCCCCCGTACAGGCGGGGGAGGATGCCGGGCGCATCACCGCGCTGGTGAACGGGGTGCCCGCCGCCTCGGCGCGCCTGCTGTACACGGGTTCGGTGGCGGTGTCCCCGGGCGCCGCGGTCGGCGCCTGGGCCCGGTTTTCCGCGCTCGGCGGATCGAATTATCAATATGCTTGATAGGAGAGACCATGAAAGAACGAATCCAGAAGCTCCTGTCCGCCCGGGGCGTGGCGTCCCGGCGGACGGCGGAGAAGATGATCGAGGCCGGCCGCGTCACGGTGAACGGCGTGCCCGCCGTTCTGGGCGAGAGCGCCGACCCGGATACGGACGATATCCGTGCGGATGGCGCGCCGCTGCCTTCCGCGCCGCCAAAGACCTACATAATGCTCAACAAGCCCAAGGGCTACGTCACTACCCTGTCCGATGAGAAGGGCCGGAAGGACGTGTCCCAGCTGGTGGCGGAAGTGGGGGAGCGGCTGTACCCCGTGGGGCGGCTGGATCTGAATTCCGAGGGCCTGCTGCTGATGACCAACGACGGCGACATGGCCAACCGGCTGATGCACCCCTCCCATAACATCCGCAAGACCTATCACACCTGGGTGCGGGGCGGCGAACTGGACGAGGCCGTGCGTATGCTCCAGGGTCCCATGGTGCTGGACGGGGAGGCAGTGCGGGGCGCGTCCGTCACCGTGCTGTCCCGGGAGGACGGCGGCGCGCTGCTGGCCGTCACCATCGGCGAGGGGAAAAACCGGCAGGTGCGCAGGATGTGCGAGCAGGCGGGGCTCACTGTCACCCGGCTCAAACGGGTGAAGGAGGGCCCCATCGAGCTGGGGACGCTCCCCCCCGGCAAATGGCGCCGTCTCAGCGGCGAGGAGCTGCAAAAATTGCTCAAATCCTGCGGCATCGAATAAAAATTGCAAATCAGCTGATAAATCCTGCTGAAAATGCAGGATTTATTGCGCTGATTGCAATTCGCTCTTGCCTTTGCACCCAAATGCAAGTAAAATGGCTTCATTACGCCAAGGGAGGTTTCGCCATGGAAAGAGATATTCTGTCCGTGCTTTCCCGGGAAAACGTCAGGTTTTCCAAAAGCCAGCGGCAGATCGCCAAATATATCACCGATAACTACGACAAAGCCGCGTTTATGACCGCCGGCCGCCTGGGCGGCGTGGTGGGCGTCAGCGAATCCACCGTGGTGCGCTTCGCGGCGGAGCTGGGGTACGACGGCTACCCGGAGATGCGCAAGGCCATGCAGGAGATGATCCGCAACCGGCTGACGTCGGTGCAGCGCATCGAAGTCGCCCGGCGGATGATCGATGAGAAGGACATCATGAAGTCCGTGCTCAGCGCGGATATGGACAAGCTCCAGACCACGCTGGAGGAGCTGGATCAGCAGAGCTTCGACAGGGTGGTGGAGGACATTATGCGCGCCCGGCATATTTACATTATCGGTATGCGCACCTCCACGTCGCTGTCCGCGTTTTTAGGGCTGTATCTGAATCTGCTGCGGGAGAACGTGCTGGTGGTGCGGGACACCGCCGCCAGCGAGGTCTACGAGCAGCTTATCCGCATCGGCGAGGGCGATCTCCTGATCGGCATCAGCTTTCCCCGCTATTCCAAGCACACGGTGGAGGCCATGCAGTTCGCCAAGAACCGCGGGGCCATGACCGTGGGCATCACGGACGGGCCCAACTCGCCTCTCGGCGGCAGTTCGGACGTGAGCCTTTTTGCCAAGAGCGACATGGTGTCGTTCCTGGATTCCCTGGTGGCGCCGCTGAGCCTGATTAACGCCATCATCGTGGCCGTCGGCGCCAAAGCCTCCAGCGAGGAGGTGTCCAACACCTTTAAGCAGCTGGAAAAAATCTGGACGGAGCATGAAGTTTATGAACCTGCGCAAGGCTGACGCCGTGATTGTCGGCGGCGGCGCCGCCGGGCTGATGTGCGCGCTGACCGCGGCGGAGCGGGGTCTGGACGTGATCCTGCTGGAGCCCAACAAAAAGCTGGGCCGAAAGCTGCGCATCACGGGCAAGGGGCGCTGCAACGTGACCAACGACTGTGAGATCAAGACGGTGCTGGAGAGCATCCCCAACGGGGGAAAATTCCTCTACAGCGCCCTCAGCGCCTTCCCGCCCCGGAAGGTCATGGAAAAGTTCAAGGCTCTGGGTGTGCCGCTGAAAACCGAGCGCGGCGGTCGGGTGTTCCCGGTATCCGACAACGCCAACGACGTGGCCGACGCGCTGGCCGGCGCCGCGCGCCGGGCAGGCGTGCGGGTCGAAGGCGAAAGATGCCGCCGTATCCTCACGGAAAACGGCGCGGTATCCGGCGTGGAGACCGACTCCGGGACCATCCGATGCGCCGCCGCCGTGCTGTGTACCGGCGGGATGTCCTATCCGCTCACCGGCTCCACGGGGGACGGCTACCGTTTCGCCCGGGAGCTGGGCCATACCATCGCGCCGCCCATGGCGTCGCTGGTGCCGCTGGAGAGCGATGACGACTGGTGCGCCGAGATGCAGGGCTTCGCGCTGAAAAACGTCACCCTGTCGGCCTACGAGGATGACCGGCTCATCTACCGGGAGCTGGGGGAGATGCTGTTCACCCACTTCGGCGTGTCCGGCCCGCTGGTGCTCTCCGCCAGCGCCCACATGCGCCGCTTCGGCCGGTGCGCCTACCGGCTGGAGATCGACCTGAAGCCGGGGCTGGACGAGAAAAAGCTGGATGCCCGCATCCTGCGGGATTTTGACGAATACAAAAACCGGGACTTCAAAAACGCCCTGTGCGACCTGGCCGGTCACTCCATGATCCCGGTGCTGGTGCGCCTTTCCGGCATCCCGGGGGATACCATGGTCAATTCCATTACCCATGAGCAGCGGCAGGCGCTGCTGCGGCTGTTCAAGGCCTTCCCGGTGTCGGTGTCCGGCAAGCGCCCCATCGACGAGGCCATCGTCACCTCCGGCGGCGTGGCCACCGGGGAGGTCAATCCCCGCACCATGGAATCCAAGCTCGTGCCCGGGCTCTACTTCGCCGGGGAAGTGCTGGATCTGGACGCCTATACCGGCGGCTTTAATTTGCAGATCGCATGGTCTACGGCCTGTAAGGCCGGAAATTCCATTGACAGAAGGACGGACAAGCAATGAACGGATATACCGCAATCGCCATCGACGGCCCCTCCGGCGCCGGGAAGAGCACCATCGCCAGAGCGGCGGCAAAAAAATTCGGATACCTTTATGTGGACACCGGCGCCATTTACCGCACCGTGGGGCTGGCTGCCAACCGGGCCGGCGCGGATCGGAAGGACGGGGACGCCGTATGTGCGCTGCTGCCGGGGCTGAAGATCGAAATGCGCTATAATGCGGCGGGGGAGCAGCGGATGTTCCTCAACGGGGAGGACGTGTCCGAGCGCATCCGCCTGCCGGAAATCTCCATCGCCGCGTCGGACGTGTCGGCCCTGCCGGGGGTGCGCGCTTTCCTGCTGGATATGCAGCGGGCCATGGCGCTGCGGCACGACGTGATCATGGACGGCCGGGACATCGGCACCGTGGTGCTGCCGGAGGCGGAGCTGAAAATTTTTCTCACCGCTTCGCTGGAGGACCGGGCCTACCGCCGCTATCAGGAACTCCTCGAAAAAGGCGTCAGCACCTGTTATGAGAGCGTCATTTCCGAGATGGAGAAGCGGGACGAGCAGGATTCTGCCCGGGCCGCGGCGCCGCTGAAACCCGCGGCGGACGCCGTGCTGCTGGACACCACCGGCAACACGCTGGAGCGGAGCACCGCGCTGGTATGTGCGCTGATCGAAAAACGGAGCACGAAGCGATGAAACGGTTTATCGTCGCGGACAGCGCCGGTTTTTGCTTCGGCGTCAGCCGCTCTGTAAAGCTGGCGGAGGAGCTGCTTTCCCGGGAAAAGACCGTCTGGTGTCTGGGCCAGCTCATCCACAACGACGATGTGGTGCGCAGGCTGGAGGCGCAGGGGATGCGCATGGCGGACACCCCGGAGCAGATCCCGGAAGGGGCCAAGGTGATTATCCGCTCCCACGGCGTGCCCAAGGCGATCTACACCCGACTCGCGGCGAGGAATGCCGCCGTCACGGACGCCACCTGCCCCAAGGTCATGCGCATACACAAGCTGGTGGAGCAGGCCGCGGAGAGCGGGCGCTTCGTGGTGATCGTGGGTATGCGCGGCCATCCGGAGGTGGAGGGCATCGAGGGCTGGTGCGGCGCGCACCTGGTGGTCGAGAGCGCCGCGGAGCTGGAGGAGGCGTTAAAGTCCCTGCCTTTGGATAAACCGCTCACGATGGTAGTACAAACAACACAGACCCATGGCAATTTTTCCGAATGTGCAAATATCTTAAAAAAAGGATGTACAAATTCGGAAACATTTGATACAATATGTGACGCTACGTCCACACGGCAGCAGGAAGCGACCCGTTTGGCGTCCGAATGCGGCGCGATGATCGTCATTGGCGGCAGGCACAGCGCGAACAGCGGAAATCTGGCGGAAATCTGCCGGAAATTCTGCGAAAACGTACAGTTCGTCGAAAACGCGGACGAGCTGGATCTGCCGGCACTGGCAAACGCGGAGACAATCGGCGTTACGGCGGGGGCGTCCGCCCCGGCGTGGATAATTAAGGAGGTAAGTAATAAGATGAGTGACGAGATCAAAATTGAGACTGCCGAGGCAGAGCCTGAGAAGGAGATGTCCTTCGACGAAATGCTGGAGGAGTCCCTTAAATCTATATATAATGGAGATACGGTCACCGGTACGGTAGTAGCCATCACGCCGACGGAAATCAACGTCGACCTGGGCTGCAAGTATTCAGGCTTCATTCCCACCACCGAATTTACCGACGACGGCATCAAGGTCGAAGAGGCCGTTAAGGTCGGCGATCCCATTCAGGCCGTCGTGGTGCGCGTCAACGATGTGGAGGGCACCGCCCAGCTGTCCAAGAAGCGTCTGGATGCCGCCAAGGGCTGGACCGACATTGAGGATGCCGCCGAATCCGGCACCGTGATGGAAGGCACTGTCACCGAAGAGAACAAGGGCGGCATCGTGGTCAACGTTAAGGGTGCCCGCGTGTTTGTGCCCGCTTCCCAGTCCGGTCTGCCCCGCGAGGCCGATCTGGGCACCCTGCTCAAGCAGAAGGTGCGTCTGGTGATCACCGAGGTCAACCGCAGCCGCAAGCGCGTGGTGGGCTCCATCCGCCGCGTCACGCAGGCCGAGCGCCGCGCCGCTTCCGAAGCCATCTGGAACGATATCGAGGTGGGCAAGATGTATCACGGCACCGTCAAGTCCATGACCAGCTACGGCGCGTTTGTGGACATCGGCGGCATCGACGGTATGGTTCATGTCTCCGAGCTGAGCTGGAGCCGTATCAAGCAGCCCTCCGACGTCCTTTCCGTGGGCGACGAGGTGGACGTTTATGTCATCAGCTTCGACCAGGAGAAGCACAAGATCTCTCTGGGCTATAAGGATCCAGACGCCAACCCCTGGAAGGTCTTTATCGGGAAGTACAGCGTGGGCGACGTGGCCGCCGTTAAGATCGTCAAGCTCATGCCTTTCGGCGCTTTTGCCGAGGTCGTGCCCGGCGTGGACGGCCTGATCCATATCTCCCAGATCGCCAACCGCCGCATCGGCAAGCCCGATGAGGCCCTCACCGTAGGCGATGAGGTCGAGGCCAAGATCACGGCCATCGACAACGACAAGCAGAAGATTTCCCTGTCCATCCGCGCCCTGTCCGAGCCGGAACCGGCGCCCAAGGCGGGGGATGACGAGCATCCTGCGCACCATGACAAGCCTCGGGACGACGCGCTGGTCTATGAGGTCTCCGCCGACGGCACCGCCATCGGCAACGCCCCGGTGGGCGACGAGAAGAACGACTGATAACAAAATGTAATAACCCGCCGGGCTTTTCCGGCGGGTCATTTTTGCCTCTTGATTAAAAACTATCCAAAGTGTATACTATATCTGTAAAGATGTAAGAACTCTGCGGTGAAAGGGAGGCATAAAGTGTACAGCATCGGCCAGACCGTGGTCCACCCGCTGCACGGCGCGGGCACCATCGGCGACATTCTCAGAAAAACAGAAAACGGCTGTGATAAGTATTACTACGTTTTGCGCTTCGGTTCCGGCGATATTTCCGTCACCCTGCCGGATGACAAGTGCGGCGAAGTAGGTCTGCGGCCTGTGATCTGCCGGAAGGAGGCCGAGCGTATCCTCCGTGCCATACCCGGGCTTGTCATTCCTGAGGGGGATGGCAACTGGAACCGGCGCTATCGGGAGAATATGGAGAATATCAAAAGTGGCGACCCGCTGAAGGTGGCCTGCGTGATCAAGGGCCTGATGCAGCGGGACACCCGCAGGGGCCTGTCCACCGGAGAGCGGCGTATGCTGCACTATGCCAAGGATATCCTGATTTCCGAGATGACGGCCTCGCTGGAACTCAGCTGCGACGAGGTGGAAGACAAGCTGGCTCTTGCAGTCGGTTGATAAATGTGATTAAATAGCTGCAGTGCGGCTATTTTTTCATTTATGCCGATTAGCGAGGTGAATTGAATGTCTGTTTTAAGAAAATTCGTCAAGCCCACGCCCATCCCAAAATGTGCCGCGGTGCTGGTTGCGGCCGGCGCTTCCGCCCGCATGGGAACGGACAAGATTCTGGCGGAGGTGGGCGGTATGCCTGTCATCGCCCGCACGGTCTCGGTCTTTGAAAAAGCGGAGGGCATTAATGAGATCGTCATTGTCGCCCGGCAGGAGAGCTTAGTGACCGTGGCGGACATTTGCAGGCAATATGGGTTTCAGAAGGTCAGTAAGATTATCTGCGGCGGAGCCACCCGGGCGGAATCCGCGCTGGCCGGCGTCAGCGAGGTGCGGGAAAAGACCAAGCTCATCGCCATCCACGACGGCGCGCGCCCCTTGGTGACGGAGGAGCTCATCGCCCGCTGCATTGCCGCCGCCGCTGCCAATATCGCCGCCGCCCCCGGTCTCGCGCCTACGGACACCGTGAAGCTGGTGGACGGAAAGGGCACCGTTGTGGAAACGCCCGACCGGTCTGCGCTGATGCTGGTGCAGACCCCGCAGGTCTTTAACGCCAGCATCATCAAGGGCGCGCTGACCCGCGCGGTGGAGACCAAGCTCACCGTGACGGACGACTGCTCCGCCGTTGAGGCGCTGGGCGTGGCGGTGACCGTCGTCCCCGGCGAGGCGGACAATATCAAGCTCACGTCGCCCCGGGACCTTCTTTTGGCGGAGCTGATCCTGAAGGAGCGGGGTGAGCTGGCGTGAGGATCGGACACGGGTATGACGTGCACCGGCTGGCGGAGGGGCGAAAGCTGATTCTGGGCGGCGTGGAAGTCCCCTTTGAAAAGGGGCTGGACGGCCATTCCGACGCCGACGTATTGACCCACGCCGTCATGGACGCGCTGCTGGGCGCCTGCGCCAAGGGCGACATCGGCAAGCTCTTTCCCGATACCGACGGCGCTTATCTGGGCGCGGACAGCCTTGCGCTGCTGCGCGAAGTGTGCCGCCTGCTGTATGACGACGGCTACTCCGTAGAGAACATCGACTGCACCGTAGTCGCCCAGCGGCCGAAGATCGCCCCCTACACCGGGGAGATGCGCGCCAGGCTGGCCGCCGCCATGGGCGTGGAGATCGGCAGGGTCAGCGTGAAGGCCACCACCGAGGAGCATCTGGGTTTCACCGGCGAGGGGCTGGGCATCGCGGCCCACTGTGTGGCGCTGCTGTACGATGCCCATTAAAAATAAACAATTCAGGACCTCCCGCATAGAATGTCGTATGACCATGCGGGAGGAATTTTATGCTGCATTATCTTATCATGACCCGGTCGCTGACCTATGCCCAGCGCGCCGCCAGACTGCTGGAGCGCGCGGGCATCACGGCGGCCGTAATCAAGGCGCCCCAGAGCGTGTCGGTCAACGGCTGCGCCTACTGTGTGAGCGTCTCATATAAGCACGGACCCCGGGCGGTAAAGCTGCTGGATGAGGCCGACCTCCGGTCAGGCCGGATTTTTTTGCAGGAAGCGGACGGCACTTTGCGGGAGGCTAAACTATGATTTATCTTGATTCCGCCGCCACCAGTCTGCTCAAGCCGGCCGCCGTGCCCCGGGCGGTGTCCCGGGCCATTCGCACGCTGGCCAGCCCCGGCCGGGGCGGCCACGCCCCGGCCATGGAGGCCGCCAAGGCCGTCTACGATTGCCGCTGCGCGGCGGCTGAGCTGTTCGATGTCCCTGAGCCGGAGCGGGTGGTCTTTACCATGAACGCCACGCACGGGCTCAATATTGCCATCCGCTCTCTTGTGCGCCCGGGGGATCGGGTGGTGATCTCCGGCTATGAGCACAATTCGGTCACCCGTGCCCTGAAGGCCGTCGGGGCCGATATCCGGATCGCGCGTTCGCCGCTGTTCAACGGGCCGGCCACCGTGGCCGCCTTTCGGGAAAGACTGGCCGGGGCCAGCGCGGCGGTATGTACCCATGTCTCCAACGTGTTCGGCTTTGTGCTGCCGATCTATGAGATTGCCGCGCTGTGCCGGGCCTACGGCGTACCGCTGATCGTGGACGCATCCCAGTCCGCGGGCTGTGCGGACGTGGACTTCCGGGCGCTGGACCCCGCCTTTATCGCCATGCCCGGCCACAAGGGCCTGCTGGGCCCCCAGGGCACCGGGCTGCTGCTGTGCGGCCAGGTGGGAGTGCCGCTGCTGTACGGCGGCACGGGTTCGGACAGCAAGAGGCAGGAGATGCCCGATTTCCTGCCCGACCGGCTGGAGGCAGGCACCCACAATGTCGCGGGCATCGCGGGATTGAGAGAGGGCATCCGATACGTCCTGGACCGGACGCCGCAGCGTATCGGCGCCCATGAGCGGGATCTGACGGCGCTGGCCGCCGGTGAGTTGGAGGATGTGCCGGGACTGGAAATTTTCAACGGCCCGGAACAGGCCGGGGTGCTGTCCGTGCGCCATACCGCGCTGGACTGCGAGACCCTCTGCGCCCGGCTGGGGGAGCGGGGCGTCGCCGTCCGGGGCGGGCTGCACTGCGCACCCACGGCCCATGAGACGGTCGGCACGCTGGATACAGGCACCGTGCGCCTCAGTTTTTCCCCTTTTTCCACCCGGGCCGAGACGGTGAAAGCCTGCCGCATCCTGCGGCGGGCGGCGGGCGGCGACTTTTCTTAGGCTTTTTCGTGAGAAACGTTTGCCATTTGCACGGCATTGCATTATAATATACTGACTATAAGTATGCGGATATCCGGCCAATCCCGGATGTCCGCCAATAAAAGCGCATTGGGGACAAGCTCATGGATACGATCCGCAGCATATTGACAGGCTCGCTGAATTATCTCAAGACCATCGGCTTTGCCGACGCGGTGGATATTCTCATCGTCGCCTATCTTATCTATAAGGCCATAGAACTGATCAGAAGAACGAATTCCTTCAAGCTGGCGAAGGGCATCATCGTTTTACTGCTGGTGCTGTGGCTTTCGGGCGTGTTCAAGCTGACCATGATCAACTACATCCTGCGCAAGGCGGTGGAGCTGGGGCTCATCGCCATCGTCATCATTTTTCAGCCCGAGCTGCGGAAGCTGCTGGAGAAGATGGGCAGCGGCGAGCTGTACAAGCACTTTACGCTGGGCAGCCAGCAGGCTTCGGCCATTGAGACCGCCATCACTCAGACCGTGCTGGCCTGCACCGCCATGTCCGCCTCCCGCACCGGCGCGCTGATCGTGTTCGAGCGGGCCAACAATCTCAGCGAATATATGCGCTCGGGCACCGTTATAGATTCCAACGTCAATTCCGAGCTTCTGAAAAACCTGTTTTACGACAAGGCCCCGCTGCACGACGGCGCCGTCATCGTGCGGGAGGGCCGCATCGAAGCCGCGGGCTGCGTGCTGCCCCTGTCCAAGAGCAATAACCTCAGCAAGGATCTTGGGATGCGCCACCGCGCCGGCATTGGCATGAGCGAGGCGGCGGATGCCGTGGTGGTCATCGTTTCGGAGGAAACGGGTTCCATCTCCGTGGCTCAGAACGGTATGCTGAAGCGGCACCTCACCCCAGCCACCTTTGAGACCCTGCTGCGGACGGAGCTTTTGCCCGCCGCCGGGGAGTCGGAGCAGAAGAAGGGACTTGCGGCCGGCCTTCAGAGGCTGTTTAAGGGGAAAAAGGCATGAAGCATAGTCGAATGAGCAAAATATATAACAGCAAGATCTTCTGGATGATTCTGTCGCTGCTGGCTTCGCTGGTGTTGTGGGCCTACATTTCCAATCAGGATACCACCAGCATTTCCAAACAGCTCACCGGCATACAGGTGCAGTTTTCCGGGGAAGACCTGCTGCGGGAGGAGCGGAATCTCGCCATCTCCGACGTGGACACCACCTCCGTCAACGTATGGATCCGCGGCAGCCGCCGCGCCATCGGCGCGCTGGACGGGTCGCAGGTAGTGGCCGTGATCGACGTGAGCAAGATCACCCAGGCGGGCGATATGTCCTGGTCCTACACCATCAAATATCCCGCCGGCACCGATACCGGCTCCATCACCACCATCAGCCGCTCGCCGGAGATCATCGGCTTCACGGTGTCGGCGCTCTCCTCCAAATCCGTGGAGGTCGCCGGCTCTTTCGCCGGCAGCCTGGCGGAGGGCTATTCCGCGGAGGACCCCACCTTTGAACCCTCTACTGTCACCGTCACCGGCTCCGAAGCCGCCCTGACCAAGATCGCGGGGGCCAAGGTGGTGTTCGGCAAGGACAAGACCGACGTGAAGGAGAGCTTCTCCGTGGACACCGGCTACACGCTGGTGGATGCGGACGGCAACCCTGTCTCCACCACGGGGCTGACCTTCTCCACCGAGTTAATCAAGGCCACGCTGCCCATCATGGAGGTCAAGGAACTTCCGCTGTCCGTCACGCTGATCGACGGGGGCGGCGCCACGGCGAACAACTGTACCGTGTCCATCGAACCGCAGACCATCAAGGTCGCCGGCGATTCCAAGGTGCTGGACGCCATGAACAAGCTGGTCATCGGCACGGTGGATCTGTCCGATTTCTCCGCCTCCTATGAGGACACCTTCCCCATCATGCTGGACGATGATCTGCAAAATGTCACCGGCGAGGTCTCCGCTCTGGTAAAGATCGTGATCGTGGGCCTGACCACCAAGACCTTCGACGTGACCAACATCTCCTGCTCCAACGTGGCCGCGGGCTGCAGCGCCGCGGTGGAGACCGAGACCATTTCCGTGACCATGCGCGGCACGGAGGCCGCGCTGGACGCCCTCACGGCGGGCAATATCCGCGCCGTGGCGGATCTGTCCAATTACAGCGACACCACCGGCACCGTGATGCCCACCGCCAAGATCGCCGTGGACGGCGTTTCCGGCGTGGGCGCCATCGGCAGCTATAAAGTAACCGTGACACTATCGAAAGGATGAAATTATGACTCAAAACGCTGTTGTTACCAAAATTCTGACCGACGGCATGGCCGAGGTCTCCGTCATCCGCGGCACCGCCTGCGGCGGGAACTGCGGCAGCTGCGAAAGCTGCATGTACGATAACGAGATCCGCACCCCCGCGGCGAACAAGGTCTCCGCCCTGCCCGGCCAGAAAGTGGTCATCGAGACCGAATCCTCCCGCATCTACGGGGCGCTGTTTCTGGTTTACATTCTGCCCTTCGTCCTGTTTTTCGTGGGCTACGCAATCGCCTCCGCCATCGGCCTGGGCGAGACCGGCTGTATGCTGGTCAGCTTCGGCTTTTTCGCGCTGGGCGCGGTGATCATCGTGCTGTCCCAGCGGCTGAAGAAGAAAAAGGAAGGCATTACCTACGAGATCATCCGTGTGATCGAATGAGAATCTGAAGAAGGAAGTATCATCCATGATAAAAAGCATGACCGGTTACGGCTCTGCCCGGGGCCAGATCGACGGTCTCTCGGTCCTTGTGGAGCTGAAGAGCGTCAACAACCGCTACCTGGACGTGTCCGTGC
Organism: Oscillospiraceae bacterium; assembly: GCA_035352555.1. Taxonomy (GTDB): domain Bacteria; phylum Bacillota; class Clostridia; order Oscillospirales; family Oscillospiraceae; genus UBA2922. The sequence goes on along the minus strand of DAOPXW010000004.1, from coordinate 15,168 downwards.
GTATGCCCCGCATCTTTATTTTTGCGGAGGACGCGCTGAAATCTGCGGTGCAGAACCATATTACCCGCGGCAAGGTGGACGTGTTCGTGACGGTGGATTCCTCCCAGGCGGACGATGTGGCCGTCAAGGTCAACGAGCCGCTGCTGCGCGGCTATGTGGGCGCTGTGCGCCACATTGCCGAGGAATACGACCTCGCCTTCGACCTCACGGCCGCCTCCGCCAGCCATTTTCCAGACGTGTTGACGGCGGAAAAGAGGGACCTGGATGCCGACGCCGTCGCCCAGGCGCTGCTGGCCATCGCGGAGGAAGCGCTGCGGGACTTTGATTCCATGCGGGAGCGGGAGGGCACCAAACTCCGGGAGGATGTGACGGCCAGACTGGGCGAGATCGAAGCGTTCGTTTCCGCTGTGGAGACCGCCGCGCCCCAGACCGTGACCGCCTACCGCGAGCGGCTCCGCCAGAAGATGGAGGAGGTCCTCCAGGGCGCGGGGGTGGACGAAAACCGCCTGCTGCAGGAGGCCGCCATCTATGCCGACCATATCGCCGTGGATGAGGAGACCGTGCGCCTGCGCAGCCACATCGCCCAGCTGAAAAAGATGCTGGACACCGGCTCGCCCATCGGCCGCAAGATCGACTTTCTGATCCAGGAGTTCAACCGCGAGGCCAACACCATCGGTTCCAAGTGTCAGAGCACGGAAGTGGCCCACGTGGTAATAGATCTCAAATCCGACATCGAAAAGATCCGCGAGCAGATCCAGAACATCGAATAGGCGGCGCGGCATGAAGCTGATCAACATTGGATTCGGCAATCTGGTGGCCGCGGGCCGGGTCATTGCCGTGATAAGTCCCGATTCGGCGCCCATCAAGCGCGCTGTTCAGGACACCCGGGAGCGGGGCCTCCTCATCGATGCCTCGTTTGGCCGCAGCACGAAATCCGTCATCGTCATGGACAGCGGGAACCTGATCCTTTCCGCCCTGTCCACAGATATAATATCGAGCCGGCTCGCCGGCTCCGGCGTACAGGAGGACATTGGTACCGATGAATGAGAAGGGAAAACTGTTTGTAATCTCGGGCCCGTCGGGCGCGGGGAAGAGCACGGTGGTGCTCAAGGCCACCGACGGGAGGAAGGACACCTGCTTTTCCGTGTCCGTCACCACCCGCAAGCCCCGGGAGGGCGAGGTCAACGGAAAGGAGTATTTCTTCGTCCAGCCGGACGAATTCAAGGAAATGGTCGCCAACGGCGAGCTTCTGGAGCACGCCGAGTATGTCGCCAATTCCTACGGCACGCCGAAGAAATATGTGGAGGAAAAACTGGCGCAGGGTCTGAATGTGGTGCTGGACATTGAGGTCCAGGGCGCCGGGCAGGTCAAAGAAAAAATGCCGGACGCCGTGATGATCTTCATCACCCCGCCCAGCCTGGAGGAACTGGAGAGCCGGCTGCGCGGCCGGCACACCGACAGTGAGCGCAAGATTGAAGCCCGGCTGTTCCGCGCCCGGGAGGAGTACCGCGAGGCGGTCAATTACGATTACATCATCATCAACGGCGACGCCGACGTCGCCGCGGGCGAATTCGGGTCGATCCTCACCTCGGAACGCTGCAGATCGGCCGAGAGAAAAAAATTTTTAACGGAGGCGTTTTAATTATGATGCTTTATCCACCCATGGCCGAACTGGTCGAAAAGGTTGGCAGCCGTTATCTGCTGGTCAATCTTGTGTCTTCCCGCGCACGGGATCTTTCCGCCATCGCCGAGGAGGAGGGCGTGATCCCGGAGAAAAAGCCGGTATCCGCCGCCATCGACGAGGTCTATACCGGCAAGCTCACCATAGAAAAATAATGCCGGGCGGGGCCTCGGCCCCGCCCGGTCTTTTTCTTGATTTCGGAGAGGGGAGAGGGTCGTATGGCCGTCGCAAAAATCGCCGTGTCCGCGGCGACATATTGGCTGGACAAGCCCTACGATTATCTGATCCCCCAGCCGCTGGCGGGGCAGGTGGTGCCCGGGATGCGGGTCACCGTGCCCTTCGGCCGGGGCAACCGCCGCAGCGAGGGCGTAGTGCTGGCCGTGGAGCCGGACAGCGGGCTTGACGAGCTCAAATGCGTGGAATCGGCCTGCGATGCCGCCCCGGTGCTCACGCCCGACCAGCTGAAACTGGCGCTGTGGATGCGGGACCGGTTTTTCTGCACCGTCTACGAAGCCGTCAAGACTATGCTGCCCGCAGGGATGTGGTTCACCGCCGACGGCCGGCAGAAGGTCGGCGACAAGCTGGTGCCCTTCGCGTCCCTGACCATTGGGGCGGAGGACGCGCTGGCCATCGCGGAGCAAAAGCGCCGCAAAGCGCCGCAGCAGGCCGAGCTGCTGCGCACGCTGGCCGCCGTGGGCGCCGTCTCCACCCGAGAGCTGCTGCACTTCACCGGCGCGTCCCGGCAGTCCTTCAACGCCCTGCTCCGCGCGGAGCTGGCGGAGGAAAACCCCGTGGAGGTCTTTCGCCGCCCCGCCCGGTACGAGGGCGTGCTGCTGCCCCTGCCGGAGCTCAACGACAGCCAGCGCGCCGCGCTGGACGGGCTGCTGGCGCTGACCAGGGAGGGCGAGGCCCGGGCGGCGCTGCTGTTCGGCGTCACCGGCAGCGGAAAGACCGCCGTGTATATTCATCTCATCGACAGTATGCTGAAACGGGGCCGGACATCCATCCTGCTGGTGCCGGAGATCGCCCTGACGCCCCAGATGCTGCAAACCTTCTGCGCCCACTTTGGGGATGAAATTGCCGTGCTGCACTCCAGCCTGTCCGTGGGCGAGCGGTACGACGAATGGAAGCGCGTCAAAAGCGGGGAAGCCCGGGTGGTCATCGGCACCCGCAGCGCCGTCTTTGCCCCGGCGGAGGATCCCGGTCTCATCATTATCGACGAGGAGCAGGAGGACACCTATAAGTCCGAAAACGCCCCCCGCTACCACGCCCGGGACGTGGCCAAATATCTTGCCGCCCGCGCAAAGGGCCTGCTGCTGCTGGGCTCCGCCACCCCGGACATTGAAAGCCGCTACGCCGCCGAGACGGGGCGCTACAAGTACTTCGCCCTGCCGGAGCGGTTCAACAACCGCGACCTGCCCGGCGTGAAGATCGTGGACATGAAGCGGGAGCTCCGCCGCGGCAACGGCGGGGATGTCAGCTCCGTTTTGCGCGATGAGATCGCCCAAAATCTCGAGCGGGGCGAACAGAGCATCCTGTTCCTCAACCGCCGCGGCGCCAACAAGCTCATCACCTGCGGCGAATGCGGCTATACCTACAAATGCCCCCGGTGCAGCGTGTCGCTTACTTATCACAGCGCGAACCGGCGGCTGATGTGCCACTACTGCGGCTATTCCCGCACGGTGGACGCCGCCTGTCCCGACTGCGGCGGCATCCTCAGTTACGTGGGCTCCGGCACCCAAAAGGTGGAGCAGGAGCTGCGCGACCTCTTTCCCGGTACGGAGATTCTGCGCATGGATACGGACACCGTGTCCAGGGCGGGCAGCCATGAAGCGCTGCTGACCCGCTTCCGGGAGGAGAAGATCCCCATCATGGTGGGCACCCAGATGGTCACCAAGGGGCTGAATTTTGAAAACGTTACGCTGGTGGGCGTCATCTCCGCCGACCAGAGCCTATACGCCGGGGACTACCGGGCCGGGGAGCGCACCTTTTCCCTGATTACTCAGGTGGTGGGCCGGTCGGGCCGGGGCGAGCGCCCGGGCCGGGCCGTCATCCAGACCTTTACCCCCGGCAACGAGACCATCCTTCAGGCCGCGGCCCAGGATTACGAAAGCTTCTATGCGTCGGAGATCCAGCTGCGCAGGCTGCAGAACACCCCGCCCTTTGCCGACCTCTACGCCGTCACGGCCTCCGGGCAGGACGAGGCCGCTGTGCTGCGCTGCTGTGCCGCCGCGCGGGATATGCTGGCGGACGGACTTTCCGCCCGCGCGGACGCCGTGATCCTGGGGCCCGCGCCCCTGCCGGTGGTGAAGGTCAACAACCGCTACCGCTACCGGGTAAACGTCAGCTGCCGGGCGGACGCCGCCGTGCGCAGCCTGATCTCGGCGGTGGTCATCCGGTGCGGCACGCAGAAAGAGTTTCGCGGCGTATCCGTGTATGCCGATAATAATCCCGCAGATTAAGGAGAAAAACGATGGCGCTGAGAAGAATTTTGACAAAGGAAGACCCCATGCTCTACAAGAAATGCCGCCCCGTGACGGAATTCAATCCCCGGCTGCACCTGCTGCTGGACGATCTGAAGGACACGCTGGCGCAGGCCGACGGCGTGGGCCTGGCCGCGCCCCAACTGGGGATCCTGCGCCGGGCGGTCGTCGTCATCGAGACCAACGTGCCTGAGGGCGAGGAGGAGCGGTTCATCGAGCTGGTGAACCCCGAGATCGTGTCCGCAGAAGGGGAGCAGACCGGGCCGGAGGGATGCCTGAGCGCTCCGGGGGAGTACGGTATCGTGGAGCGCCCCATGGACGTCACCGTCCGGGCGCAGGACCGCAACGGGAATTGGTTCACCCTCAGCGGTACGGGCCTTACGGCGCGGTGCTTCTGCCACGAGCTGGATCATCTGGACGGGCACATGTTCCTTGAAAAGTGCCAGCGGATGCTGACGGACGAGGGGCCGTCCGGCGGAGAGGACAAGGAATAATGCGGGTCGTTTTCATGGGTACCCCGGATTTCGCGGCGGCGTCGCTGCAGGCGCTGTACGCGGCGGGCTTCGATGTGGCCGGGGTGTTTACCCAGCCGGACAAGCCGCGGGGGCGGGGCATGGAGCTTTCCAGCAGCCCCGTAAAGACGCTGGCGCTGGCCCGCGGCACCCCGGTATATCAGCCGGAAAAGCTGCGGGACGGCGCGGCGCTGGAGACCATCCGCGCCCTTGCCCCGGACATCCTGGCAGTGGTGGCCTACGGACGCCTTCTGCCGGACGAACTCCTGGCCGTACCGAAATTCGGCGCGGTGAACGTCCACGCCTCGCTGCTGCCCAAATACCGGGGCAGCGCGCCCATCCAATGGGCCGTGCTGAACGGTGACGGCGAGACCGGCGTCACCACCATGTACCTCGCCAGTGAAATGGACACCGGCGATCTCATCTACACCGAAAAAACGGCCATCGGCGAATACGAGACCTCCGGGGAGCTTTTCGACCGGCTGATGGCGCTGGGCGCACAGCTGCTGGTGAAGACCCTGCGGGATATCGAGCGCGGCACGGCCCCCAGAACGCCCCAGAGCGCCGAGGGCGTCAGCTATGTCAGGCCGCTGGACAAGTCCTTAAGCCCCATCGACTTTCGCCGCAGTCCCCGGGAGGTCGTGAAATGGGTCTGCGGGCTGCAGCCCTGGCCCGTGGCCACTATGGAGATCAACGGCGCGCCCCACCGGGTGTTCGCCGCGCGCGTCGGCGAAGAAAAGACCGGCAGGGCCCCGGGCATCCTGCTGGCCGCCGACAGGGGCGGCCTGCTGGTGGCCTGTGGGGACGGCGGAACCGTGCGCATCACGGAAATCCAGGCGCCCGGCAGGAAACGGGTCTCCGTGGGAGACTATCTGCTGGGCCATAAGATCGAAATCGGAGAATGAGCATGGCGGATAAAGCCAGAGAAGCGGCGCTGGCCGCGCTGGGCCGCTGCCGCAGGGACGGCGCCTACAGCGCCGCCGCCATCGACGGCGCGGTGAAGAAATACGCGCTGGAGAGCCGGGACGCGGCCTTCCTGACCCGGCTGGTGCTGGGCGTGGAGGAGAACGCCGCCCTGTGCGATTATTATATCGGGCTGTACTCCACCGAGCCCGCGGCCCGGCTGGAGCCCAAGGTGCTGGACATTCTGCGTCTGGGGGTCTGCCAGCTGCTGTTTTTGGACAAAGTGCCGCCCAGCGCAGCGGTGAATACCGGGGTGGAGCTGTGCAGGGCCGCCGGGGTCGGCAGAGCGTCGGGTCTGGTCAACGCGGTGCTGCGCCGGGTGGCCGAAAACCGCGGCCGGCTGCCGGACGTCCCCGGTCGGGGCACGGCACGGTATCTGGCCGTGAAATACAGCCATCCGCTGTGGCTGGCGGAGAAGCTGACGGCCGACCACGGCTATGCTTTTACCGAGGCGTTTTTTGCCGCCGACAACCGGCCCTCACCGCTGGACGTGCAGGTCAACACCTTGAAGACCACCGCCGCGGCGCTGGCCGCGCGGTTCGCGGAAGCGGGGGTGACGTGCGCGCCCCATCCCCTGCTGCCCGACTGCCTGCGCCTGGCCGCCTCCGGCGCCGTGACGGCGCTGCCGGGCTTTGACGAGGGACTCTTTTATGTGCAGAGCGCCGCCGCCCGATGGTGCGTGTCCGCGGCGGAGCTTCGGCCCGGCATGACCGTACTGGACGCCTGCGCCGCCCCCGGCGGCAAGAGTTTTGCCGCCGCCATGGATATGAAGGACCGGGGCGTCGTCGTCGCCCGGGACATTAAAGAAAAGAAGATCCGCCTCATCGAATCGGGCGCGGCCAGACTGGGTATTTCCATTATCCGCGCCGCCGCGATGGACGCCCGGGAAAAGACGGCGGAGGTCTACGACGCCGTGCTGGCGGACGTGCCCTGTTCAGGTCTGGGCGTCATCGGCGGCAAGCCGGAGATTCGCAATCGCGCGCCGGAGGATATCGCGGGCCTGCCGGCCATCCAGCTGGAAATCCTGCGGGCGCTGGCGGATAAGGTGAGATGCGGCGGGGTGCTGCTGTATTCCACCTGCACGGTGCTGAAAGAGGAAAACGAGGATGTGATCGCGGCTTTCCTGGCGGAAAGACCCGATTATCAGGCGGAGCTGACCCGCGGCTTCTGGCCGCAGACAGACGAAACGGACGGATTTTTTGTATGCAGACTGCGGAAACGGAATTAAAAGATATCCGCTCCCTGCTGCCGGAGGAGCTGGAAACGGCGCTGACCGCGCTGGGGGAGCCCAAATATCGGGCAAAACAGGTCTTCCGCTGGCTCAACCGCGGCGCGGGCGCCTTTGAGGAGATGAGCGACCTGCCCGGGGTCCTGCGGGAAAAACTGGCCGGGGAATTCTTCGTCTACCGGCCCGGAGTGCTGCGCAGGCAGGTGTCCAGGCTGGACGGCACCGTGAAATACCTGTGGGAGCTGCGGGACGGCAACGCCGTGGAGACCGTGGTCATGCGCTACGAGCACGGCAACACCGTGTGCGTGTCCTCGCAGGTGGGCTGCCGCCAGGGCTGTGCCTTCTGCGCGTCCACCATCGGCGGGCTGGTGCGCAATCTGGCCCCGTCGGAGATCCTCTCCGAGGTGCTGTATTCCCAGCTGGATTCCGGGATGCCCATTTCCAACATCGTGCTCATGGGCATCGGCGAGCCGCTGGACAATTTCGACAACGTGGTGCAGTTCCTGCGTCTGGTCAATCACCCAGACGGTATGGACATCGGGATGCGGCACATCTCACTTTCCACCTGCGGCATCACCGAAATGTTTGACAAACTGGCCGATCTTAATTTACAATTGACCTTATCGGTCTCGCTCCACGCGCCGGACGACGAGACCCGTTCCCGCATCATGCCCGTCAACCGCGGCCGCGGCGTGGACGAACTCATTTCCCAATGCCGCCGCTACTACGAGCGCACGGGCCGGCGCATTTCCTTTGAATACGCCATGATCGACGGCGTCAACGACACGGAATATCACGCGCGTCTGCTGGCCCGGCGGGCCAGAGAGGTTCACGCCCATGTAAACCTCATCCCGCTCAACCATGTGGAGGAGCGGGAATTCCGGCCCTCCACTCAGGGCCACATGAAAGCGTTTATCAGCATTCTCGAGAAAGAGGGCGTGAACGTCACGGTCCGGCGCCGGCTGGGCAGCGATGTGGACGCCTCCTGCGGGCAGCTCCGCCGGAAGTTTGAGGCAAAGTCTTAGTCGGAGGATACAATGGACTATTTTGGGATCACAGACAGGGGAAAAGTGCGCAGGGACAATCAGGACTGCTTCCTTATGGAGCCCCAGCGGGAGGGGGAGCGGTTGGTGGTCGCCCTGTGCGACGGCATGGGCGGCACCCGGGCCGGCGGCATTGCCAGCGATGTGGCGGCCAAGTCCTTCGTGGCCTTCGTGGGCGAGCGGCTAAGTGAAGGGGGCGACAGACCCGCGCCCTACGGTGCCATCCTCAAGGGCGCCTGTTCCGAGGCCAACGGCGTGGTCTATCAATACTCCTGCTATGACGCCGGCTACAGCGGCATGGGCACCACGCTGGTGGGCGGCATCATCGTGCCGGACAGCGCGGTGGTGACCAATGTGGGCGACAGCCGCTGTTATCACATCACCGGCGGCGGCATCACCCAGGTCACGCGGGATCACTCGCTGGTGGAGGAAATGGTTCGCCGGGGCGAGATCACCCGGGAGGCGGCCCGCCGCCATCCCCGGAAGAATATCATCACCAACGCGCTGGGCCTGGAGCAGGGCGTCACCGCCGACGTGTTCGAGATCGCGCTGGCGCGGGGAGACTGGCTGCTGTTCTGCTCCGACGGGCTGTCCAACGAGCTGGAGGACGCGGAGCTGCTGTCCGCCGCGCAAAACAGCGCGTCGCCGAAGGCGCTTTGCCGCGCGCTGCTGGACCTCGCGCTTGCCCGCGCGTGTCCCGATAACGTCACCGCCGTCGCGGTGCGGGCCTGATGGGAGGTCGCCATGGATAATCTGCCTGAAAACGATAAATACATCGGCCGCATCCTGGACGGCCGCTATGAAATACTGGAACGCATCGGCTCCGGCGGGATGTCGGTGGTCTACAAGGCCCTGTGCCACCGGCTGAACCGCTATGACGCCATCAAGATCCTGCGGGACGATCTGTCCGCCGACGGGGAATCCCGGGAGCGGTTCCAGGCCGAATCCCAGGCCATCGCCATGCTGTCCCACCCCAACATCGTCTCCGTGTACGATGTCGGCCATCTGGATGATATGGAATATATCGTCATGGAGCTGGTGGACGGCATCACCCTGAAGCAATATATGCAGAAAAAGGGCGCGCTGAGCTGGAAGGAGACCCTGCATTTCTCCATTCAGATCGCCAAGGCGCTGGCCCACGCCCATGAGAAGGGCATCATCCACCGGGATATCAAGCCCCAGAACATCATGCTGCTGAAGGACGGTACCATTAAGGTGGCCGACTTCGGCATCGCGGAGCTGCAAAGCAGCCTCTCCGGCTCCTCCGACCAGGCGGTCGGCTCGGTGCACTATATGGCCCCCGAGCAGGCCAAGGGCGCGGTAGCCGACGCCAGAAGCGATATCTATTCGCTGGGCGTGGTGATGTACGAGATGCTCACCGGCGCGCTGCCCTATACCGGCGACACGCCGGAGGAGATCGCCATCAAGCATATCAACGGCAATCCCGTGTCGCCCCATGAGCTGGCGGAGGATGTCCCGGTGAAGCTGGAGGAAATCACCCTCAGGGCCATGTCCTCCGATCTGCAGAGCCGCTATCAGTCCGCGGACGAGATGCTGGCCGATCTGGAGGAGTTCCGCAAGGATCAGGCCGCGGCGGAGGCCCGGCTGACCATCGCACCGGACGTGGCCCCCATCCGGGAGCGCGGCGGTATGCCCAGGGAGCAGTATAAGCAGCGGAAGAAGCGCTCGCGGAAGGTCACCATCCTCTCCGGCGTGTTCGGCGTGCTGCTGCTCATCATCGGGCTGTTCGCCTTTTTATGGAGCTTCTGGCTGAAGGGACTGTTTACCGAGGGGGAGCAGATCAAGGTCCCCAGCTTCGTGGGCCAGAACTGCGAGGATGTGATGAACGACCAGCAGTACAAGGGCATCTATAACTTCACCGTGAAGATTCAGATCGACCAGGACCATGAGCAGAACACCATCCTGGGCCAATCCCCCGAGGCGGGCAAGGAAATGTCGCTGGTGGATGAGGGCATCAATGTGGAGCTGACCATCAGCTCCGGCTATACCTCCGTGCAGATCCCGGACATCCCCTCCGGCCGGTATACCGAGGCCGAGGCCACGGCGATCCTGGAGGAATCGGGCTTTAAGGTCGCAGAGGAACAGATCGCCTCCGACACTATTAAGGAGGGCTATGTGGTCAGCACCAGCCCCGCCTCCGGCGAGACGCTGGATGTGGGCAGCACGGTGTATCTCATGGTCAGCAGCGGCCCGGAGGTTAAGAAGATCGCCATGCCCAACCTGATCGGCCGCACCGAGGCCGATGCCAGGGCCAAGCTCACGCTGAGCAATCTGCATCTGGGCAATGTGTCCTATGTGGAGAAGGATTACGACGACGACAGCATGTACGGCGTCGTCATCTGGCAGAGCGTGGACGCCGACATCCAGGTGGACGAGGGCACGGAGATCTATATCCAGATCTCCGCCAAACCCGCCGCGACCCCGACCAGCGCCGGATGATGGAGGACGGGATCATCGTCAAGGCCCTCAGCGGCTTTTACTATGTGAAAACGGCGGACGGCGTGGTGGCCTGCAAGGCCCGCGGCCGTTTCCGTCTGGACGGCACCTCGCCTCTGGTGGGTGACCGGGTGTCCGTCAGCCTGGACCCCGACGGTACCGGCCGGGTGGACGGTATCCATGAGCGGCGCAATTTTTTCATCCGCCCCGCCGTGGCCAACACCGACTGTCTGGTGTTCGTTGCCGCCGCCGTCAATCCGGTGACCGACCCCTTCCTCATCGACCGGGTGGCCGTCATCGCCGAGGCCGCGGACTGCGGGGTACTGGTGTGCGTCAATAAATGCGACCTCGACCCGGGAGATGGGCTGGCCGCGGCCTATGCCAAAACCGGCTATCCCGTGGTGCGCACCAGCGCCGCCACCGGCCAGGGTCTGGCGGCGCTGCGGCAGGCCCTCGCGGGCCGGGTCTGCGCCTTTACGGGCAACTCCGGCGTGGGTAAATCCAGCTTGCTCAACGCCCTTTGCCCCGCCCTTTCACTGCAGACCGGCGAGGTCAGCGAGCGCCTGGGCCGGGGCAGGCACACCACCCGCCATGTGGAGCTGTTCGACCTCGGGGGGGAGACCTATGCGGCCGACACCCCGGGTTTCGCCTCTTTTGACGTGGAGATGGTCAACGCCGTGGAAAAGGACGAGCTGCAATTCTGTTTCCCGGAATTTCAGCCTTATATAGGCCGCTGCCGGTTCGACGACTGCGCCCATCTCAGGGAACCCGGCTGTGCCGTCACCGCGGCGGTGGCCGCGGGCGACGTGGCCCAAAGCCGCTATGACAGCTATGTCCGGCTCTACGATCTCAGCGCCCGGCACAAGTCCTGGGAGGATAAAAAGTGAAGCACACTTCCGCCGCCCCGCGCGTATAATGCTGTGATCAGTTTTTCGTGTGGGAAGGTGTTTTTATGCGCGGATGCGGAGGCAGGCATAGCTGGAACTGGGGCTGGATTGCCATCGCGGCGGGCGTCGTCATTATCCTCGCTCTCGTCCTGCCCCCGGCATTCTGGTGGTTCATGCTGGCCCTGGCGCTGATCGTTGCCGGAATCTGGTATATGCGCCATTGCTGAAGGAGACAGTTATGCGGATCTATGTCATCAGGCTCCCAAAATTCATCGCCCGGCTTTTTTGGTGTCGTCGGTAGGACCGTTCTAATCCATCCGTTCTTTTCATAGGCTGTACAAAAAGCCTGTAAGGAGAGATACGGATGGATTTTTCTTTGAAACAGAACAGTCTGAGCTGTTATCAGAAGCTTGCGGTGCTGTCCGGCGCGGTGGACTGCACGGCGGAATCGGTGGTGCCAGACACACAGGAGGACATCCTCCGCATCCTCGGAACCGCAGGCTTTGCCGCGGTGCGCACCAAGAACGCGGCGGACGGCGTGGTATCCGTCACCGGCGAGGTGATGGCGTCGGTGCTGTATGTGCCGGAATCGGGGGAGGGGGCCGCGGCGCTGTCCGTGAACGTGCCCTTCTCCTCTGAGCAGCGCTGCTGCGCGGAGGGGGAGGTCTTTCCCGTGGCGTCGGTGCGGCTCATGGCGCTGGAAGCGCGGCTGCTGAACCCGCGCAAGGTGCTGGTCAGGGCCACGGTCTGCGTTGAAACGGTGCTGTACGCCTCCAGCCGTCTGCTGTGGTACAGTCCGGACGAGGGCGGCGCGGGGGCGTGCTTGCGGGTAAAAACTGCCGTGGCCAGCGTCAGCGTCGTCACGGCGGTGACGGAAAAGACTTTCCTGGTATCCGACGTACTGCCGCTGCCTGCCGGAAAGCCGGCGCCGGCAAAAATTCTCGGCACCGCCTCCGTCCTGCGGGTCACGGACGCGCAGAGCGTGGGCGGAAAGCTCATCGTCAAGGGTACGGTGCGGACGGTGGTACATTACCTGTCCGCTGAGGGCGGACTGGAGTGTGTCTCCGCGGAGACGGCCTTTTCTCAGCTGGTGGAGACCGGGGGCGGCACGGATTTCACGGTGACGCCCCTGCTGACGGACGCGTTTGTGGAGCGGTTGTCCGCTGTGGACGGGTCGAGCCCGCTGTCGCTGGAGGTCCACGGCGTTTTGCAGGTCGCCGTCCGGGAGAAACGGGAGATCGAATATATAACCGACGCCTACTGTGTGGGCAGACCGCTGACGGCGGAGCGCGCGGTGCTGACCGCCGAGACGGACCCCGCCTGCGCCGTGACGCGCGCCGCGGCCCGGGGCCAGTTCGAGCTGCAGCGCCCCTGCACGGGGGTGGTGAGCGTGAACGTACTGGCGGGCGCGGCTGCGGCGCAGGATGGCAAGGCGTCCGTGTCCCTGACGGCGGAGCTGCTCTATCTGGCAGACGGCGGCGGCCTTTACGGCGAGCGCTTCTCCCTGACGGCGGCGGCGGACTGCGACGGCGGCGCTATCGCCGTGGCGGGGGCGGAGGCGGTGGCCGTACCGGCGGGCATGAGCGTGGAGCTGCGGGCGCAGGTTGACTTCACCCTGACCACGGCGGGCAACGTACAGCTGGCGGTGGTATCCGCGCTGTCGTCGCCGGACGACGTGCCGCCGCGGACCCGGCCCTCGGTCACAGTGATTCGGACCGGTGAGACCGACCTCTGGACGCTGGCCAAAGCCTTCGGCGCGGACGAGGATGAGATCCTGCGCTGCAACGGACTGGAGGAGCGGGAAATCCCCCAGGGCGTCATCCTTCTGATCCCATAAAGCCATGCCGAAAGGACAAATCCCGTCCTTTCGGCATTTTTTAGTTGCAGGGGCTGACGGAATGTGCTACAATATCAGCCGAGAATCAGTCTTTACTAAGGAGTTGTTAAAATGTCAGGACATTCCAAGTGGCACAACATTCAGAAAACGAAAGGTGCTGCTGACGCCAAGCGCGCACAGGCCTTCACAAAGATTGCCCGCGAGATGATCGTGGCCGTCAAGGAAGGCGGGGGCGGCAATCCCGACAGCAATTCCAAGCTGGCCGCCGTCATCACCAAGGCGAAGGCCGCGAATATGCCCAACGACAACATCAAGCGCACCATCGAGAAGGCGCTGGGCTCCGGCAACGCGGACAACTACGAGCACATCGTTTACGAGGGCTACGGCCCCAGCGGCGTGGCCGTCATCGTGGACGCCATGACCGATAACCGCAACCGCACCGCCAGCGAGGTCCGCCACGGCTTTGATAAGTACAACGGCAACATGGGCGCGGCCGGCTGCGTATCCTGGTCCTTCGCCAAGCGCGGTGTCATCGTCATCGACAATGAGGACGAGGAACTGCGGGAGGATACGGTGATGGAGGCCGCCATCGACGCGGGCGCCGAGGACTTTGAGACCGACGAGGGCGCGTTTACGGTCTATACCGGCCCGGACGACGTGACCGCCGTGGCGGACGCGCTGACGGCCAAGGGCTACACCCTGCTCTCCGCCCAGGTGGAGATGATTCCGCAGAACGGCTATATCAAGCTCACCTCGGAGAGCGACATCAAAAACATGGAAAAGATGCTGGAAATCTTTGAGGACAACGACGACGTGCAGAACGTCTGGCACAACTGGGAAACCGAAGATTGACTTAAAATGCAAAGACGCCCTTCCGGTGCTGCCGGAAGGGCGCCATGTTTTTTGTGAGCTGGTCTGTAAGCCGGGTTCTGTCTTAAACAGCCATCTATCTGTGGCGCACCGTTGCCGGTACGCTCAAGCCACCTCCACGGGACGGCCGGGCAGGCCATGTGTCCCTCCACGGTGTTGCTCCGGATAGAGTTTACAGCACCGACATGTCTCCATGCGATGGGTGAGCTCTTACCTCGCCTTTCCACCCTTACGTCGCCGCGCGCTGCGATCGGCTCGGCGCCACCGCAGGCGGTGGGGCCTCGTCGCTTCGCGGCGGCTCCTTCTCCAATCGAAGCATGCTTCGATTGGATAGAGAGAGACGGCGATCCGCGGTATATCTCTGTTGCACTTGTCCGAGGGTTGCCCCTGGCGGATGTTATCCGTTATCCTTGCCCTATGGAGCCCGGACTTTCCTCACGCGCCGGCTTTCGCCTGGCGCCCGCGGCTGTTCGGCCTGCTCACGTGGGCTATTTTAACCACTTTCCGCCGTTTCGTCAACGATTTTCTTGTATTTGCCCGCCGCCGGCATTATAATATTTCGGATTGAGAGGCGAATAATTTGACTTTCGATGGATATATCGATGATCTGAAAACCAAATCCGTGGCCGTGCTGGGCATCGGCGTAAGCAATCTGCCGCTGGTCGAGACGCTGCTGGCGCGCGGCTGCCGCGTGACGGCCTGCGACCGGCGCAGCATGGAGGAGATGGGCGAGGACGGGGAGAAGCTGGCCCTGCTGGGGGCCGAGCTCCGCCTGGGCGAGGATTATCTCGAAAACCTGGATTTTGACGTGATCTTTCGCACGCCGGGCCTGTTGCCCTTTGAAAAGCATCTGGCCGGGGCAGAGGCGCGGGGCAGCGTGATCACCTCCGAAATGGAGGCCTTCTTTGCGGTGTGCCCCTGCAAAATCATCGCCGTCACCGGCTCCGACGGAAAGACCACCACGACCACCATCATTTCCGAACTGCTGAAGGCGGCGGGCTATACCGTCCATCTGGGCGGCAATATCGGCCGCCCGCTGTTTTCCGAGGTGCCCTCCATGGGGGAAGCCGACTACGCCGTGCTGGAGCTCAGCTCCTTCCAGCTGCACAGCATGAAATGCCGCCCCAACGTGGCCGTCATCACCAACGTGTCCCCCAACCACCTCGACAAGCACCTCGACTATCAGGATTATGTAAACGCGAAAAGC
>DAOPXW010000003.1:0-47670 GCA_035352555.1 Oscillospiraceae bacterium | reverse complement strand
CCAAATATTTCCATTTTTGCGATGTGAATCTAGTGGTTGCCAAGTGAGTTACACTACTGTTGCTGAAACCGTACCGCGTGCTCTCCCAACTGCGCTACAGGCCCGTGTTTGATTTTTGGAGTGCTTGAGTATTATACACATAAAAATTCTCTTTGTAAAGAGGGAATCAAAAATCTTCTTATTGCCAAAGCGTCGTTTCTGTAGTAAAATGACCATCGTGGCTTTTGACAAGGCTGCACTAGTCGGGGAGCCAGCGGTGCCCTGTACCTGCAATCCGCTACAGCAGGGACGAATTCCCGACCGAGGGTGTGCAATGTGCCGTCTGACCCCGGTAAGCAGCGTTGAAGATCCGGTCTTGCGCAACGCGGACCCGTGAACCATGTCAGGCGGGGAACCGAGCAGCATTAAGCGGTGTTCCGTGTGTGCCGCGAGGGTGCCGGATCCGAGCCGGCTGCCGGCGTAACGGGCATATCGCATGATTCAAAGTCGGGTGTGCAGTCTTGTCAAGAGCCATATCATTATGCGGGGAGGTGTGGCGGTTGTATCAGGCTCTGTACCGCAAATGGCGGCCCAGGACCTTCGACGAGGTCGTCGGGCAGGAGCATATCACGGAGACCCTGAAAAATCAGGTCATGACCGGGCGGCTGTCCCACGCTTATCTGTTTATCGGCACCCGGGGCACCGGCAAGACCACCTGCGCCAAAATTCTTGCCAAGGCCGCGAACTGCGAGCACCCGGTCAACGGCAATCCCTGCGGCAAATGTCCGGCCTGTCTGGGTATCGAGGACGGCTCCGTCATGGACATCGTGGAGCTGGACGCCGCATCCAACAACGGTGTGGACAATGTCCGCGCCCTGCGGGACGAGGCCATTTTTTCCCCCGCCTCCGTGAAAAAGCGCGTGTACATCGTGGATGAGGTGCATATGCTGTCCACGCCGGCTTTCAACGCGCTTCTGAAAATTCTGGAGGAGCCGCCGGAACATTTGATGTTTATTCTGGCCACCACGGAGCTGAACAAAGTCCCGGCCACTATCCTCTCGCGCTGCCAGCGGCACGCCTTCAAGCGGCTGGCCCCAGCCGTGATCACCCCACGGCTGGAATATGTCGCGGCGCAGGAGCATTTCCATCTTGACCCTGACGCCGCGGAGCTGATCGCCCGGCTGGCCGAGGGCGGTATGCGCGACGCCCTTTCTCTGCTGGATCAATGCTCCGGCCGTGAGCATATCACCGTGGACGCGGTGTATTCCTCCATGGGTCTCGCAGGCAAGCAGAATGTGGCCGCGCTGCTGAACAGCGTGGCCGCCCACGACACCGCGGCCGCGCTGACTCTGTTCCGCAGGCTCTGGCAGGACGGCCGTGACCCGGCCACCATTTTAAAAGAACTTTCCGGTCTGATGCGGGACGTGCTGATGACGCTGATCGCCCCCAAGGGCGGAGCGGAGCTGCTTTCCGGCGGCTACGACGCCGCTTCCCTGCGGGACTTTTCCAAAAAATTCAGTGCGGCAGAGCTGGTAACCGATATGAATCGCGTGCAGCAGTCGCTGGCCGATATGCGCGAGGCAGGCAGCCCCCGCACCGCGGCGGAGCTGTGCCTGGTCGCCCTGTGCGAACCCCAGCTGCTGGACGGGATGGACGCTCTCCGCGCCCGGGTCGCCCGGCTGGAAAACGCCGCCGCGCAGGGCGCGGCGGTTGCCGTACCGGTCGTCCCGCCCACCGTTCCTGTTTCCGCGCCCACACTCGCCCAGGCGCCGCCTCCGCCCGAGCCGGAGGACGATCGCCCTCCCTGGGGCGAGGATGAGCCTCCCGAGCCGGAGGATGAGATCACGGAAGATCCGGAGCCCGAGGCGGAAGCCGAGCCAGCACCGCCGGCGGTGGATCTCCCGCTCCCTTCCGAAGCCGACGGCAGCGCCGGCTGGGCCGAGATCTCCCGCCGGGCGGAAGCGCTGCTGCCTCCCGGGCTGCGGATCTATCTGGGCGATCCAGGCGTGATCACCGGGACACTGGACGGCGGCAGTCTGCGGCTTTCCGTGACGCCAGGCTTCCTTTACGGCCAGTTCAGCACACCCAATGTGCTCTTGTCCTTCCGGCAGGCCGCGGGGGACGCTCTGGGCCGCCCCGTCAATGTGACCGTCGCGGAGATGCGCGAGGACGCCGCCCCGCCGGCGCGGAATATCGAAGAATTGAAAAAATTCAGGGAAGTACATTTTACAGGAGGAGACTGAAATGGCAAAAGGTGGATTCCGCGGCGGGTATCCCGGCGGCGGCAACCAGATGGACATGATGAAAAAGGCTCAGAAAATGCAGCAGGAATTCCTGAAGATGCAGCAGGAGCTGGAAGCGCGGAAATTTGAGGCTACCGCGGGCGGCGGCGTAGTGAAAGCCACTCTGCTGGGTACCCGGGAATTTGAGAGCATCGAAATCAAGCCCGAGGCCGTGGACCCGGGCGATGTGGAGATGCTGCAGGACATGGTGCTGGCAGCCGTGAACGAGGCGCTGCGCCTGTGTGACGATACCACCAGCGAGACCATGAACAAAATGCAAAACGGCATGGGCGGGGGCTTCCCGTTCTGATCCGCGCAGAAGAATACAGACCGTCTCCCCTGCGGGAGACGGTCTGTATTCTTCTGCTTCGGCTGATTTTCAGAATTTCTCCGCCGCGGCCATGCCGGCCTTGTAGGCGGCAAGGTTCAGGTCGATAAACTTGGCGGGGACCACCTTTTTGATGACTTCCTCCCAGTTGATGTCGTCCAGACCCAGCGGCTTCACCATGGCGCCGAACAGCACCACGTTGGCACACTTGACGCTGCCCAGAGATTCGGCGATCTCCTCCGCGTTCAGGGAGATGACCTTGAAATGCTTCTGCATGGCCTCAAGGCAGCCCTCCGGGTACTCCGCCAGTCCCGCGGCGATGGTGGAGGACGCCATCTCATAATCGTTGATGACGCACACGCCGTCCGGCTTCATGAAGTTGGCGTAACGCACGGCCTCCATCTTTTCAAAGGCCACCATGATGTCCGCCGCGCCGTAGCCGATGAGGGGGGAATACACCCTGCGGCCCCAGCGCACCTGGGTGGAGACGGAGCCGCCGCGCTGGCTCATGCCGTGGACCTCGCTCATTTTCACATCGTATCCGGCCTCGATCAGGCCGTTGGTCAGGATCTTGGCGACAAGGATCGCGCCCTGTCCGCCAACGCCTACCAGAATTACACTTTTCACATCAGACATGGCTCACTTCTCCTTTCTCGAGATCGCGCCCTTGGGGCAGACCTGCGCGCAGACCGTGCAGCCCACGCAGAGGGACTTATCGATGTTGCTCTTGCCGTCCTTGATAAAGACCGCCGGGCAGCCGACCCTCAGGCACATCTTGCAGCCAATGCACTTGTCGTGATCCACCTCGCACAGACCGATGTCGTGCTTGATCTTCTTGATCAGCAGGCAGGGGCGGCGGGAGATAATGGCGGCGGGTTCGGTGCTGGCCATTGCGTCGTCCACGGCCTTCTGCATCGACTTGAGATCCTGCGGATCGCAGATAAAGACATTCTTGTAGCCGTAGGCGTGCAGGACATCCTCGATTTTGATACCCTGCACCGTCTCGCCCATCAGGGTCTCGCCGGAGCCGGGGTTGTCCTGATGGCCGGTCATGCCGGTGATGGAGTTATCCAGCACCACGGGGATGACCTTGCCCTTATTGTAGGCGATGTCCACGGCGCCGGTCATGCCGCTGTGGAAGAAGGTGGAGTCGCCCACCACGCCGAAGATGGTCTTGCCGGTGACGCCGGCCTGCTCGAAAGCCTTCGCCATGCCCATGGCCACGGAGAAGCCGCCGCCCATGCATACACTGGTGTCCATGGCGCTCAGAGGCGCGGAAGCGCCCAGGGTATAGCAGCCGATATCGCCGCAGACCACGAAGTTTTTGTTCTTGCTCATGGTATAGAAGAAGCCTCTGTGGGGGCAGCCGGGGCACAGCGCGGGCGGGCGGGACACGGGCTTGACGCCCACATCCACGGTGACGGGCTTGATGCCGAACACGCGCTCAGCCACCAGCTGGGGATTGAGTTCGTAGAGCTTGCCGGTGAGGTCCTTGCCCACGCACTCGATGCCGGCGGCTTTCATCTGCTCCTCCATGAAGGGCTCCAGCTCCTCGATGACGCAGAGCTTATCCACCTTGGCGGCAAAGTCCCTGATGAGCTTCATGGGCAGCGGGAAGGTCAGGCCCAGCTTCAGGAAAGAGGTGTCGTTGGGGAAAACTTCCTTGGCATACTCATAGGCGATGCCGGAGGTGACCACGCCAACCTTGGTGCCGTTCATCTCCACCTTGTTCAGCGGGCAGGTGCAGCCGTACTCCTCCAGCGAGGCGAGACGCTGCTCCACCTCGGGGTGGTTCAGATAGGCAAAGGCGGGGATGCAGACGCGGTGACGGATGTCCCGCTTATACTCGGGAAATTCCTGCTCGGTGCGCTCGCCGGTCTCCACCAGAGACTTGGAGTGGCAGACGCGGGTCGTGCTGCGGTACAGCACGGGGATGTTGAAGCGCTCGGAAATGTCGTAGGCGGCCTTCATGAAGTCCAGGCATTCCTGACTGTCGGAAGGCTCAACCATGGCGATTTTGGCCGCCTTGGCATAGTAGCGGTTGTCCTGCTCGTTCTGGCTGGAATGCATGGAGGGATCGTCCGCCGAGACCACGACGTAGCCCTTGCCCACGCCGTTGTAGGCGGCGGTGAACACGGGGTCGGCGGCCACGTTCAGGCCGACGTGCTTCATGGCGCACAGAGAGCGCACACCCGCCATAGAGGCGCCATAGGCAACCTCCGCGGCGACCTTCTCATTGGGTGCCCACTCGCAGTAGAGAACGTCCTTGTAAAGGGGCAGATTCTCAAAAATTTCGGTGCTGGGCGTGCCGGGATAGGCGGCGCCGACCTTTACTCCGGCCTCATACGCGCCTCTCGCGGCGGCTTCGTTGCCGGACATCAGTGTTTTCAATAGACTTCCACCTTTCTTACATTTTCCTGTCTTGCATTTTCCTGTCTTTGTTTGACTGTCTGTTGCTTCCGGTGTGCTTCCTTAACATATTAAGTCTATGCTCAGCGCCTATTCCTGTCAATCCGCTGTTGTCACAAATTAGCGGGCTAAAGAAGATGCAGTTTTAACAACAGCAATTTAAAGCAGTAGCGATTTTATGTAATGATTTCAACGTTTTTTTGCCGTTCCATCCGCTGCGTATTGACAATATCGAAGTTCGATATTATACTGATATCGAGGTTCGATATTGCATGGATTTGAGGAGGCGGGCGGATGTCGAAAAAAGCGCTGGAGACTTTGACGGAGAGTATGTTCTATGTGCTGATGGCGCTGCGGCACGCCGATCTGTGCGGCACGGAGATCGCGGAAGCGGTGGAGCGCAAGACCGGGGGGCGCGTCCGGCTGGGGCCGGGCACCCTCTATACCCTGCTGGGCTCCTTCGGAGAAAAGAGGCTCATCGAGGAGATCGCGCTGGATGGGCGCAAACGCACCTATCACATCACCGCGAAGGGCATCGGGGCCTACGAGGACGAGCTGACGCGGCTGCGGCAATGCGTGGCCGACGCGGATAAGGAGGCGGCACCATGATCAAATACATCCCCTATCGCTCCTGGGAGCCGGACGCGGTCGAGACCTGGCTGACCGATCAGGCGGCAAAAGGCTGGGAGCTAGTTGACATAACACTTCACTTTGGGCAGTTCAGACGGACGGCGCCCAAGCGCGTCCGCTACCGTCTGGATCGGCAGGTGCTGGGCCGTCTGACCCGCGCCGAGGAGGAATATCTGGCCTTGTGCAAAGAGTCGGGCTGGGACTTCGTCTGCAATCTGGGCGACTGCTATGTGCTCCGCACAGAGGATGAGAACGCCGTTGAGATTCAGTCCGACCCGGCGCTGTATCTGGAAGGTCTCGAAAAGGCGCTGCGCGGCAAGATCGGGTGGTCTATTTTCATTTTGATACTGCTGGGTTTTACCATCGCGGGACTCGCGATGTTTTTCCGCCGGGACGGCATCGCCTACCGACTGGTGGAACTGGGATTTTTAAGCTTTGTCAACCAATTTGTGTTTTGTCTGGCGGCCGCGCTGCTGTTCCCGCTGGAGATCGTCACGGTAATCCGTATAAAAAAGCGCATCAAGGACGGCACGGTCGACCGGCATTTCCACCGCTCCCCCCGGGCGGCGCGGCTGCGGGCGGTGCTGGTGCCCCTGCTCATTCTGACGCTGATCCTGGATGTCGTCCACCCCGGGTACTCCAATATCCACAGAGGCGATTCTCTCAGCGACGAGGTCATTGCCGCGCTGCCCTTTGCCACCCTGCGGAACATCGATCCCGCGGGCGCGGCGAAAATCGCCGCCCAGAGCCGGGAGCCGCATTCAGAGCTGAAGCTCGTTTCGTATGACTATTGTACCTATCGCAATCTGCCCATGCCGGCGTATTACAGTGTCTCGGAGACCATCGACACATGGAAAAAGGCCGGCGTCAATCAATACGAGACCGTCTCCCGCACCGGCTGCGCTTTTTACTATCGGAAGCTCTGGTCTGAGAATCTGGCCCGGGACTACCTGTCCGATCGGTTGACGCTCCAGGCCGACGGCTGTGATTACGAAACGATCGCCTATCCCGGTTTCGACGAGGTGTGGTACGGTCTTGATGCGGACAGCAATCAGTCGCTCTGGCTGCGGCGCGGCGACACGCTGCTGGAGGTATATTCTCTCGACTCCGCCGACCTGCGGGAATATCTGGACATTTTCGCGGAAAAGCTGAGTTGAGGGGGCCGGGAAATGCACACATGCACAAAACTCATCCCCTACTACGCCTGGGAGACCGATGCCGTGGAGACCTGGCTCGCCGAGCAGGCCAAAGACGGCTGGGAATTAGTTAACATAACATTTCATTCCGGCAATTTCCGCAGGACCGGCCCCAAGTCTGTCCGTTACCGGCTGGACTGGCAGGCGCTGGGCTATCAGACCGAGGCGGAGACGGAATATCTGGCGATGTGTACCGATGCCGGCTGGAACTATGTGTGTCCCTGGGGCGACGCCTACGTTTTTCGCACCGCGGACGAGGATGCGGCGGAGCTCCAGTCCGACGACGCGGTGTATCTGCATAGTCTGCGGAAAATGCTGATTAATTCTCAGTACGTCCGGTTATTTATACTGACTCTCCTTTTCAACGCCGTATGGATTCAATATATCCCCATCCGCACACAGGGGCTGCTGCGGTATTTTGTTTACTCCGGGCTCCTGCCGCTGATCTGTCTGGGGGGCACCGTGCTGCTGGCGCTGGCCGTGGGTGTGGACTCCTATCTCTCTTACGTGCGCGTCAATCGGCGGGTGAAGAACGGTGAGGCTGCGGAGCACAATTTCCGCGCCCCACGCGCCGCGGTGCTGCGCAGGGCTTTCGCGGTGTGTGCCGCGCTGCTGTGCCTGGGGCTTATCATTGTGCATTACCGCAACAACGGTCAATTGAATTTCCAGGAATGCACGGCGGAGTTGTCCGCCCTGCCCTTCCCCGCGCTGGCGGACATCGCGCCGGACGAGGCGGCGGCCATCGATGCCGCTCGTGCCGCCGTCCCGCCGCACAGCGACTCCGGATTTTCCTGGGAAAACCGGGTCGCGGAAAATTCAACGTTCCCCGCGCCAAAGCAGTTCCATCTGCTGCAGGGGCTGAGTACGGGACCCGGCTTTGCGGCGGACGCTCCGTTTACATACTACACCTGGTACAGCGCGCAATATTTCCGCTTCTTGTCGGAGAAGTTGGCCGTGGTCTGGACGGAAACGCTGGCGAACGGCTTCCTCTCCCCGCTTGACGCGCCCGGATTTGATACCGCGCTGTACGGCGTGTCCGACGACGGAGGGCAGAGTTTGCTGCTGCGCCGGGATAAAACGGTGCTGTGGGTGCGTTACCGCGGCTCCGCCGACCTGCGGGCGCATCTGGACATTTTTGCGGAAAAGCTGCGTTGAAGAAAATGTCTGCCTCCCCCCGCCCAAATTATTTGCTCAGGCGCTGAGCAAGTGGTACAATGGGAAAAAATCACTTGAGGGGGCCTTGCCATGTTCGGTGCCATCGTAGGCGACATTGTGGGCTCGGTGTACGAGTTTCACAACATCAAAACCAAGGACTTCCCGCTGTTCGGCGCGGGATGCGGCTTTACGGACGACACGGTGATGACCGTGGCGGTGGCCAACGCCCTGCACGCCTATCGGGAGGGAAAGAGCCTTTCCGCCTTCCGAGACGAGGTCGCCGTGCAGATGCGCGCCCTGGGCCGGGCCTATCCGGGCCGGGGCTACGGCGGACGCTTTGCCCTTTGGCTGGCTGACGGCGCCATGGGCCCCTATCACAGCTTCGGCAACGGCAGCGCCATGCGCGTATCCCCCGTAGCCTGGGCCGCCGGCAGCGTGGAGGAGGCCGAAATGCTGGCCCGTGCATCGGCGGAACCGACCCATAATCACCCTGAGGGTATTAAAGGCGCGCAGGCCGTGGCCGCCGCCATCTATCTGGGCCGCGTCCGCAGGAGCAAAGAGGACATCCGCGCCTATATCGAGGAAAAATACTATAAGCTGGACTTCACGCTGGACGGCATCCGTGCCGGATATCGCTTCGACGAGACCTGTCAGGGCAGCGTGCCCCAGGCCATCGAGGCTTTTCTGGAGTCCTCGGACTTTGAAGACGCCATCCGCTCTGCCGTGTCCATCGGCGGGGATTCCGATACCATCGCCGCCATCGCGGGCTCCATCGCCGAGGCCTTCTATGGTGAAGTGCCGCCCGCCATCAAGAGCGAGGCGATGCGCCGTCTTCCGGAGGAGCTGCGGGCCTGCTGCGGCATTTTCGCCGCCGAATGCGACGCGGAGACGGCGCCGGAGGGTGAGGTGCTGGGCGAATTCCTCACCAACGCTCTCCACACCTTCGGGCAGGCCGCCGCGGAGCGCGGGTGGCTCTCCTCCGCCAATGAGATTCTCTATGCCAAGCCCCTGTGGGAGACCGGCCAGCGCTTTGTAGCCTACTGGCTCTCCAACCCTCAGTTCGTGGCCCATTACGGCGGCGACGACCGGGATCTCTACTACAACGTCTCCACCATTTCCCTGCTCTCCGGCCTCTATTACGCCCTGAGCTATCATATCGACCGCGAGGGCTTCAACCCGGACGCGGTATTCAGAGAGCTTTTCACCGGCAACATCTTCGATACCGTGGCCGGGGCCGTTGACTTTGAGCTGGACGAACTGCAGGAATTCATCAACCAGCAGTACAAGGAGCTTTACATCCTCATCGGCAGTTTCGAGCCGGATCAGGACACCCTGCAAAAGCTGCTGTATCAGGGTGCCTGCGCCTTCTTCCAGATCGGCTGCAGCATGGAGCTGCACAATCTGGGCGCGGGGCTGAAGTAAAACCGGCGCCAAAAGAGGGGCCGGAAATCGGCGGGAATCCGCAAAACAGAAAATATAGCGCCCACTTGCCGCAATGCAAGTGGGCGCTGCGCGGTAAATCGCTACACGTCGAAATCAGGTACGGAAATGTGTATTTGTCCGACTATTTTCCGCCGGCTGCATTCACCCGGTTTCTTCTCTATCCCACGAAGCCCGTGAGATGCACCGTGTGCTCGTCCTTGGCGTTCAGCGCGCCCAGCTGCCGGTCGCAGACCACCGCCGCGCGGCGGATACTCTCGAACCCATACTTGCCGCGAATGCCGTCCATGGCGCAGTCCAGCCGCCGCAGCTTCTCCCGGGTGCCGTAATCGCACATCAGATCCAGCTGCTCCGGCGCGTCGGCGCGCACCAGCTCCAGCGCCCGGACGCCTGCGCTGCGCAGCACTTCTCCCTCCCCCCGGCACTCCCGGAACAGCGCCATGGCGCAGTCCAGGATCTCGTCGTTGAGGTCGGTGGCACAGCGCAGACGCATCCGGTGGCTGCGCCAGTCCAGGTTTTCTGCAGAGCGGATGGAGACCTCCACGGTGCGGCACTTGACTCCGCTCTCCCGCAGCCGGGCTCCCACGCTCTCCGACAGGGTCAGCAGCACCAGCCGCGCCTCCCGCTCGTCGGTGATGTCCCGGGCGGCGGTGGTGCTGTTGCCGATGGATTTGGCCTCCGGCACGTCGTCCGTCCGCCGGACGGGGGAGGTGTCCCGCCCGTTGGCAAAGGCGTGCAGCATCACGCCCCCCTTGCCGAAGCGCTGCCGCAGGATATCCGGGTCGGCCCGGGCGATGTCGCCGATGGTGTAGATGCCCATGCGCGCCAGCCCCGCCGACGTGCTGTGTCCCACCATCAGCAGATCGGCGGCGGGCAGCGGCCACACCACATCCTTAAAATGCGCCCTGTCGATCACCGTCACGGCATCCGGCTTCTTATAATCCGACCCCAGCTTGGCCAGCACCTTGTTCCAGGAGACCCCCACGCTCACCGTGAGACCCGTCTCCTTCCTCACCCGCCTGTTGAGCTCGCGGGCGGTCTCGGCCCCGTCCCGGCAGGCGTAGCAGCCGGTGATGTCCAGCCAGCTTTCGTCGATGCCGAAGGCCTCGCAGCGGTCGGTATAGTCGGCGTAAATTTCCCGGACGATGCGGGAATACTTGATATAGCGGTCAAAGTGCGGCTCCGCCAGCTGCAAGTCCGGGCATTTTCGCTTTGCCTGCCAGATGGCCTCTCCGGTCTTGACCCCGGCCTTTTTGGCCAGCTCGTCCTTGGACAGTACGATGCCGTGCCGGGCGCTCTCTTCCCCGCACACCGCCAGCGGGCGGCCCTTCAGCTCCGGCCGATACAGCAGCTCGATGCTGGCAAAACAGTTGTTGATATCCGAATGCAGGATCACCCTGTCCATGATTTTATCTCCTATTTAGATATTAATATAATTATATTATCTAAATAGGATAATTCAAGGGCAAAGTTTTCTCTCTTTTGGATAAAATTTCGTTGTATTTTTTGTTGGCAGCCTATATACTGTGGTGCAGAGGTGATCAAATGCACAAGAACATCGGCGAGGCGCTCTCTTCCCGCCGCAAGGAACTGGCGCTGTCCCAGACGGAGCTGGCCGCCCGGCTGGGGATGCTGGGGATCGGCGTGACCAACCAGGCCGTTTCCAAATGGGAAAACGGCGTCACGGAGCCGGGGGCGGAGCAGTTTCTGGCCCTGTGCGCCGCGCTGGATATCGAGGATATCCGGGGCGCGTTCTCCGGCGGCAGCCCGGAGGGCTATTTCAAGGGACTGAATTACGAGGGCCGAAAAAAGGCTCTGGAATATATTGAACTGCTGCGGCTCAGCGGGCGGTACGCCGTCCCGGCGGTGCGGGAAGCCAAGCTCCGCTCCCTGCCGCTGTATTCGCTGGCGGTCTCCGCGGGCACCGGCCAGTTTCTGGACGGCGAGGACTACGAGATGGCGGAGGTCGGCCCCGAGGTCCCGGCAGACGCCAATTTCGGCGTGCGCGTGGCGGGCGACAGCATGGAGCCGGACTTTCACGACGGCCAGATCGTATGGGTCCGGCAGCAACGGGAGCTGCAAAACGGTGAGACCGGCGTCTTCCTCTATGACGGGAGCGCCTATCTCAAACAGCTATTTAACGGGGACGGACGCCCCGTGCTCCGCTCGCACAATCCGGAATACGGCGACATCCAAGTCTCCCCGGCGCTGCCTCTGCGCATTCTGGGCAAAGTCTTATGAGAAAGACCACCCGCGTCATTGAATGGTCGCTTTTTGGGCTGTACTGCCTTGTGATGTTCTGGCTGCTGTTTCTCCACCGGCCCAGCCGGCTGACCTATCTGCCCTATTGGGACACGGTGAGGGCCAATCTCAATCTCGTCCCCTTCCGCACCATGCGGCTTTTCTGGAAAGCCTACGGCCGGATGCCCCGGGCCGCCGCCATCAATCTGGCGGGCAACGTGGCGGCGTTTATCCCGGCGGGACTGTTTCTGCCCGGCCTGTGGAAAAGGCAGCGGAATTTCGGCATTTTCGTCCTCACGGTGCTGGGCGCCGTGAGCCTTATCGAATTGGCGCAGCTTTTCACCTGCCTGGGCTCCTGCGATGTGGACGATCTCATTTTGAATCTCGCCGGCGCCGCGCTGGGCTTCGGCCTGTTTGCCCTCCCGCCGGTCAAACGGGGGCTGGATAAGCTGGGTTGGCTCCGCTGATAATAACGCCGCCGGTCTTTCGACCGGCGGCGTTATTATTTTGCTATAGCGTAGTAGTAATGCGTCAGCAGGTTCACGCAGGCGCCGTAGCTTTTCAGTCCCAGCGTCTGTCCGTTGCCCTGCAGAAAGGATTCGTAGGCCGAATTGGAGACCTTATAGACAAAGGTGTTCTCATAGGCCGCCCAGTAGCCGTTGTTTTGCTTGAGGTCGGAGAGCACCGTGTCGGACAGCGAAGCATAGATTTTCTGCCACGCGGCCTCGTCCGCGGAACGCAGGGCGTTGCCCAGATAGATATAGGCCGTCAGCGCGCCGGAATATTCAAAATCCGCGTCGCCGCTGTCCATGCAGGCGGCCACCGCGATAAAGTTGCACTCCTGCTCCCTGCCGATGCCCCGCTGGTGGCTGAGCTCATGCTCCTCCGTGGCGGGCAGCATCACCGCGGGCGAATCCATGTTCAGGTTCGCCTCCCCGGTGAGGGGGAAGAAAAAGCCCGTAAAGTCCGTGAGGCTCATGACCTTGGAGCACAGGATACCCTTGGGCCGCAGCGCGTCCCCGGCCAGGAACGGCCACTTCCCCGCCGCTGCGGCGTAGACCGCCGCCGCCCGATTCAGAATGTCCTGCCGGTCGGCGGCATAGACGCCGTTTTCATCCCGGGACACTTTGCCCGCGTACTGGTTGGCTTTCCCGGCGAAATACCGCGTCACGGCCTCCAGCTCCGGGGTTGAGACCGCCCCGTCGTCGATGTCGGCCTGCTGGGCAAAGGAGGGCGCATAATAGTAGGGCGTCCAGAGATAGGAATACGCGGCCCAGAACAGCAGGCAGACCACGATCAGCGTTAAAATAGTTATGTAAACTCTTCTACCCTTCTCTGGTTTGCGGATTATGCGCACTATCTGTGAAATTATGTAAACCAATATTGCCGCGACCGCAAGCGCATAGAACAGCTCCGCCACGGAAAAGGGCACATGGGCGCACAGCCGCGCCATAAAGGTATGGTAGGGCCGGGAGATGTGATAGTACACCCAGCGCATCCCGGTCTCGCCGTCCCGCAGGAGATAGGCGGCGGCAATGGCCATCAGGCACAGGGCGCACAGTATGAGCCGTACGGGCGAGAGTTCCCGAAAGGCTGTTTTTCGGTCAAGTTTTTCTTCCATGAATTAATTATACTACTTTTTCGCGCGGCTGTAAACAAAGGCCCTCCGCCCGGAACCGGGCGGAGGGGAAATTCAATCGGCTGTGAGGCACCAGAGCTGGGCAATCTGGGGCTCCAGTCTGGCATAGCTCCAGGTCTCGCCGCTGCGGGCCACGCTGCTGGGGTCGTAAACCCTGAATTCGCCTATTCCATATCCGTAGATGACAATGAAATGGCCGGCCATGGTAAAGTCGCCCGGCGCCATGGAGGCGATGAGCACGCCGCCGTCCTTCAGGCAGCGCTCCATGTCGCTTTTGTCCGTGGATGCCTGCCGGTCCGTCACGCCCAGACCCGCCGCGCCCGACGTGAACAGCTCCCAGGACGTGCCGGTGCCCTCCACATAATAGCCGTTCTGTTCGGCATAGTCGGATACATAGTCCGGCGTATACCGGCTGCTGCCGGTCAGTCCGGCGGCGGCCATGGCCAGGCAGGTGGGGCCGCAGGCAGTGTTGCCCATCACGGAGCTGCCATAGGGGTGGAAGGCCCAGCGGCTGTCATACTGGATGAAAAAGGGGATCTCTCCCTTTTTCACCGTCACGTCCCAGCTGCCGGAGGCCGTCTCCTGCGCAAAGGGGCACAGCAGCACAAAATCGGCCTTCTCCGGCGCCAGCAGCAGCGTGTTTACCGCCGTCTGGCTGTAGGCCGAAGCGTGCTTGATGAAAAAGTTAATCTTCTCCTTGTATTCCGGGTTTTTCTGCGCCACCTTTTCCAGCGCCGCTTCGTCGTCCGACGAGAGGGAATAATCGCCGCCCGCCGCGTCGCATTGGGCGGCCAGCGCCCCGAGATCCACGGTAAAATTGGTCTGGATGTTTGTTTTTGCCGCCTCGGACGGCAGATGCACCCTGGAAAAGCCGTCGGTGGCCCTGTAGGCCGTGAGGGCGGCCGCGATCAAAAGCAGCAGCACCAGGAACCGGCGGGCGCGCCGTTTCCGGCGGCGGCCGCCGCGTCTGGCTGTGGTATATTCGTAATCCGCGTAACCTTTTTTCATGAAAAAAGACCTCCGGGCGTATAGTCTGTATTAAGTGTGATAATACAGACTATACGCCGAGGGTCGCTTTTTGTCAATAGGCGGCGCGCTTATTCCACCGTCACCCCGAAGCCTGCGCCGGTCGGCGGCTCAGGAGCAGGCTTTGAGGGCAGAGCGAAGAATTCAAAAAGCACAAAGCTTCAGTTTGAATTGTATTTGCGCTGAAAAAATGTTATGGTGAATTCTATCCCATAGGACAGTCCCGGAAAAGAGGTTTTCAGTATGCACGGCCAAAAGATTCAAAAAGTATTGGCCCTTCTGCTGGCGTTTGTCGCCGCTGTCGCGCTGCTGCCCGGTCAGAGCGCGTCCGCGTTGGTTTCGGCGGACCCGTACTATAAGTATCAGTGGGCGCTGAAAAACGACGGCAGCTTTTCCACGGCCTCGGAGACGTCCTCCGCCAAGAGCGTCGCGGGCATCGACATCGGCATGGAGAACGCCTGGGATCTTTACAGCGCGGGGCGGCCCGTGGTCATCGCGCTGATCGACACCGGCATGGACACCGCCAATTCCGATCTCTCCGGCCATCTCTGGGTCAATTCCGGCGAGATCGCGGGGAACGGGCTGGACGACGACGACAACGGTTACATCGACGATGTGAACGGCTGGAACTTCCGAAGCGGAAACAACGTGCTGTACACCCCCGGGGATGACGACCACGGCACCCACTGCTTCGGTACCATGGGCGCGGCCTGCAACAGCGTCGGCATCGCCGGAATCTGCGGCTATACGAACAACATAAAGATCATGGTTCTCAAGGCGTTCAGCGGCTCCACCAACACCGGCAAGACCTCGGACATCATCCGGGCCATCCAGTATGCCGAAGCCAACGGCGCGGCCATCGTGAATCTCAGCATCGGCGTGGAGTCCTACAACGCCCCGCTGTACGACGCCATCAAGGCTTCCAGGATGCTCTTTATCGCCGCTGCGGGCAACCACGGCGCGGACAGTGCCGACAAGCCCCTGTACCCCGCTTCCTACGATCTGGACAACATCATTTCCGTGGCCAATCTGGACCGAGACGGCACCCTGCACGCCTCCTCCAACTTCGGCGCGTCCGTGGACATCGCCGCCCCGGGCACCTCCATCATCGGCTACGGCGGAGAGGGACAAATGTATTACATGACCGGCACCTCCATGGCGGCCCCCATGGTCACCGCCGCCGCCGCTCTGGTATATTCCTGCTGCACGAAACTCTCGCTGGCGCAGGTGCGCGATGTCCTTCTCTCCTCCGTCCGCCCCCTCTCCGCCCTCGCCGGAAAGGTAACCACCGGCGGTATGCTGGATGTGGCCGCCGCGCTGGCGGCAGGTGCCAGGCTGGACGCGGCAAAATCCGTCTCCTTCAGCGACGTCAAGACCTCCGACTGGTTTTATTCCTATGTGACCGAGCTCGCCGCCGCGGGCTATGTGGCCGGCTATGGCGACGGTACCTTCCGCCCGGCCAATTCCGTCACTGTGGGCGAGGTGCTGGCGCTGGTGCTCACCGCCTCCGGCAACGGCGCCCAGGCCGCCACAGGCGCGCACTGGGCCAGCGGTTACCGGGACAAGGCCCTGTCGCTGGGCATCGCGGACGCCGCCGAGGTGACGGATCTGGACGCCCCCGCCTCCCGGCTGTTCATCG
The DNA here is from genome assembly GCA_035352555.1 of Oscillospiraceae bacterium. Lineage (GTDB taxonomy): Bacteria > Bacillota > Clostridia > Oscillospirales > Oscillospiraceae > UBA2922. The sequence continues at coordinate 31,706 of DAOPXW010000003.1, read as the reverse complement.
CCCACTGTGTGGCCAGGGCGCTGAAGCTTACGCCTGGCACCGCCGCTTCACCCTTTGCCGACGTGGACGACCCCTATGTGACGGCCCTGTACGCCGCGGGCTATGTGGCCGGCAGCTACGACAAGGCCGGGAACCGGGTGTTCCTGCCGGATTCCAATGTCAAACGCAGCGAAAGCTCCATCATGGTGTGGCACATGGTGTTCTGAAAAAGAGGATAAAAACGGGGGTCTGTCAAGACCCCCGTTTTTTGCTGCTGCCGGGACATGAACCGCATTTGGCGCAGTCCGTGCAGCCGCCGCAGTTTCCGCCGCAGCCGCAGGCGCCCTTCTTTTTCAGGGAGCGTACCGCCAGCACACCCCAGACGGCCAATGCCGCCAGGATCGCAATTTCAAGAAATCCCATCGTTCCTACCTCACAGGATCAGGGCCAGCTGGTAGACCGCATAGGCCACCAACCAGGCCACGCCGCATTGCATGATCACAACGCCTGCTGTTTTGACGCCGCTGCCCAGCTCCCGCCGGATGGCGGACAGCGCCGCCACGCAGGGGGTGTAGAGCAGGGTGAAAACCAAAAAGCTCACCGCGGAGGCGGCGGTGAACAGGCCGCTCAGCGCCGCGCTCAACCCCTCCGTACCCACGCCCAGCAGCACGCCCATGCTGCTGACCACGGCCTCCTTGGCGATGAGCCCCGTCACCAGCGCGGTGGCCACCCGCCAGTCGGCAAAGCCCAGCGGCGCGAAAGCCGGGGAAATGAATGCGCCGATGGCCGCGAGCAGGCTCTGGGCACTGCCGGCCACCACGTTCAGCCGCGCGTCGAAGGTCTGCAAAAACCAGATCACAATGGTGGCCACAAAAATGATGGTGAAGGCCCGGTGCAAAAAGTCCGACGCCTTTTCCCACATCAGCAGCAGCACGCTTTTCATGGAGGGGAAACGGTAGTTGGGCAGCTCCATCACGAAAGGCACCGGCTTGCCGCGAAACGCGGTGCGGTTCAGCACCAGTGCCGCCAGCACGCCCACGAACATGCCGCCGATGTAGAGACAGGTCATCACCAGCCCGCCGTTGTGCGGGAAAAACGCCGCCGTGAACACCGCGTAGATGGGAATCTTTGCCGAGCAGCTCATATACGGCACCAGCAGCATGGTCATTTTGCGGTCCCGCTCCGACGAGAGCGTGCGCGTGGCCATCACGGCGGGCACCGAGCAGCCGAAGCCGATGAGCATGGGCACGAAGCTGCGCCCGGAGAGGCCAATCTTGCGCAGCAGCTTATCCATGACGAAAGCCACCCGGGCCATGTAGCCGGTGTCCTCCAGAATGGACAGGAAGAAGAACAGCACCACGATGATGGGCAGGAAGCTCAATACGCTGCCCACGCCGGCAAACACGCCGTTGATGAGCAGACTGTGCACCACGGGGTTGAGCCCATAGGCCGTCAGAGCGGCGTCCACCACCCCGGTCAGCCAGTCGATGCCCATACTCAGCAGCTCGGAGAGCCATTTCCCGATCACGCTGAAGGTCAGCCAGAAGATCAGCGCCATGATGCCCACGAATACCGGGATAGCGGCGTATTTATCGGTAAGTACCTTGTCGATCCGGACGCTGCGGAGCGCTTCTCGGCTCTCCTGGGCTTTGACCACGCATTCCGCGCAAACCCCCTCGATGAAGGCATAGCGCATATCCGCCATGGCAGCATCCCGATCCAGCCCGCTCTCCGCCTCCATCTCCACCACGTCGTGCTCGATGAGTTCCCGCTCGTTGTCCGCCAGTTCCAGCCGGCTGATGATATCTTCGTCGCCCTCGATGACCCGGGTGGCGGCGAAGCGGGCCGGAACGCCGATGCGGTCGGCGTGATCCTCAATGACGTGGCTCACGGAGTGGATGCAGCGGTGGATGGGGCCGGATTTGCAGAAGTCCATTCTGGCGGGGGCTCTTTTGCTCCTGGCCGTCTCGATGGCCACCCGGATCAGCTCGTCCACGCCCTCGTTCTTCACCGCGGAAATGGGCACCACGGGGATGCCCAGCGCTTCGGACAGCTTGACCGTGTTCACCGACCCGTGATTGGCCTGCAGTTCGTCCATCATGTTCAGGGCCAGCACCATGGGCTTGCCCATCTCAATGAGCTGCTGGGTCAAATAGAGGTTGCGCTCGATATTGGTAGCGTCGACGATGTTGATGATGCCGTCCGGGTGCTGGTCAAGGATAAAATTCCGGGACACGACTTCCTCCCCTGAATAGGGGCGGATGGAATAGATGCCCGGCAGATCCACCACCGTGCAGTCCTTATAGCCGATGACCTGGCCGGACTTGTGCTCCACCGTAACGCCGGGGAAGTTGCCCACATGCTGGTTTGCGCCGGTGAGCTGGTTGAACAGCGTGGTCTTGCCGCAATTCTGGTTTCCCGCAAGAGCAAGGATCATCGTCTCACTCCTCCTTCTCCGGCCGCAGCGCGATCAGCGCCGCGTCGGCCTTCCGTAGAGTCATGGTGTAACCCCGCAGCGCGATCTCCAGCGGGTCGCCCAGCGGGGCGGTCTTGCGCACCGCCACCTGCGTGCCGGGGATCAGCCCCATATCCAGCAGGCGGCAGCGCAGACTGCGCTCCACATTCACGGCGTCGATATACCCGGACTGTCCGGGTTTCAGCTTGTCCAGCGTCATCTTCCAGTCCTCGCATTCTGTTAGCCTTTACTAACTAAAGTTAGGATATCATAACTCCTCTCAAATTGCAACACCTTTTTCGAATTTGATAATAAATTGACTTATCTTGTGGATTTTGTATAGCCGGTCGGTGTTTTGGGCTTTACTTTCGTGACTTTCAATAAATTTGTAGATATTACACGAAACCGAGGCAGATTTAAATTGCTTTTTTGCCGGTTATAGTATAAAATACATAAATGCGCTGGGGTATACCGGCGCAAAAGTATTTACTAAGTAGGAGTGAGTTGTGTTATGAATTCTGTCGTCTGGCTTGCCCCAATCTTTGCTGTGGTCGCACTGCTTTTTGCGGTGTACAAGGCCGCCGTGGTATCCAAGGCTCCCGGTGGTAACGAGCGCATGCAGGAGATTTCCGGCGCCATCAGTGAGGGCGCTCGCGCGTTCCTTTACTCCGAGTACAAAATACTGGCCATCTTTATTTTGGTCGTATTCCTGCTCATCGGTCTGTTCATCAGTTGGGGCACCGCCTGTTGTTTCGTAGTAGGCGCGCTGTTCTCCATCGGCGCCGGCTTCTTCGGCATGAACGTGGCCACCAAGGCCAACGTCCGCACCGCGCAGGCCGCCATGGACGGCGGTATGAACAAGGCCCTGGGCGTGGCATTTTCCGGCGGCTCCGTCATGGGTATGTGCGTCGTCGGTCTGGGTCTCCTGGGCTGCAGTGTCATCTATATCATCACCGGCAATTCCGACATTCTGTTCGGCTTCTCCCTGGGCGCTTCCTCCATCGCGCTGTTCGCGCGCGTGGGCGGCGGCATCTACACCAAGGCGGCCGACGTCGGCGCCGACCTTGTGGGCAAGGTCGAAGCCGGGATCCCCGAGGACGATCCCCGCAACCCCGCCGTTATCGCCGACAATGTGGGTGACAACGTGGGCGACGTGGCCGGCATGGGCGCCGACCTGTTCGAGTCCTATGTCGGCGCAGTCGTATCCGCGCTGACGCTGGGCGTCTCCGTGATGGGCCTGTTTGACGGTGCCGGTATCATCTACCCGCTGGTCATCGCGGCCTGCGGCATCTTCGCTTCCGTCGTGGCCACTTTCTTCGTGCGCTCCGGCGAAAAGGCCAATCCCCAGCGCGCGCTGAGCATGGCTTCCTATGTCTCCGCCGCCTTGGTCGTCGTTCTGGCGCTGATCTTCAGCAAGAGTTTCTTCGGCAGCATGAATTCCGGCATCGCCATTATCTCCGGCATCGTCGTCGGTCTGGTGATCGGCTTCATCACCGAAGTCTACACCTCCAGCGATTACAAATTCGTCAAGAAGATCGCCGAGCAGGCCGAGACCGGCCCCGCCACCACCATTATCAGCGGCGTCGCCACCGGCATGATGAGCACCTGGGTGCCCATCCTCCTCATCTGCGTCGGCATTCTGGTCTCCTTCAAGGTCTGCGGCCTGTACGGCATCGCTCTGGCGGCCGTCGGCATGCTGTCCACCACCGGCATCACCGTCGCGGTGGATGCTTACGGCCCCATCGCCGACAACTCCGGCGGTATCGCCGAGATGGCCGGCCTTGATCCCCATGTGCGCGAGATCACCGACAAGCTGGACTCCGTCGGCAACACCACCGCCGCTATGGGCAAGGGCTTCGCCATCGGCTCCGCCGCGCTCACCGCGCTGGCGCTGTTCGTGTCCTATGCGCAGGTCACCGGCCTCACCGCGGGCGGCATCAGCATCCTCGAGCCTACCGTCGTGATCGGCGTGCTCATCGGCGGCATGCTGCCGTTCCTGTTCTCCGCCATGACCATGGGTTCCGTGTCCAAAGCGGCCTATGCCATGATCGAGGAAGTTCGCCGTCAGTTCCATGAGAAAAAGGGCATCCTCGAGGGCACCGAGCGTCCCGATTACGCCACCTGCGTGGGCATCTCCACCAACGCGGCGCTGCACGAGATGATCGTCCCCGGCCTGATGGCCGTCATCTCCCCCTTGCTGGTCGGCGTGCTGCTGGGCACCAAGGCCCTGGGCGGTCTGATCTGCGGCTCTCTGGTCACCGGTGTGCTGCTGGCCATCTATATGGCCAATGCCGGCGGCGCCTGGGACAACGCCAAAAAGTACATTGAGGAAGGCCATCACGGCGGCAAGGGCTCCGAGGCCCACGTCGCGGCCATCGTCGGCGACACTGTCGGCGACCCGTTCAAGGACACTTCCGGCCCCTCCATCAACATCCTTATTAAGCTTATGACCGTCGTTTCCCTGGTATTCGCCCCCATCTTCCTGATGATCAACGGCGGCGCCGGCCTGCTGTAATTTCAAACAAAAGCTCCCCGTCCGCCGGACGGGGAGCTTTTTTGCGTCTCTCCTCAAGGAGGCGCCTGCGCGGATTGACATTGCAGCCCAAAGCCTGTATGCTTTTCCCAGAACAGATTAAGGAGAAGAAAGATGCACGAGCTGGGCCTTGTTTTTGAAGTGATCAAGCGGGTGGAGACGCTGGCTGCGGAAAACGGTATCCGCCATGTGCAGAAGGTGGTTCTGGCGATCGGGGAGAGCTCCTCCGTTGTGCCCATGTTCATCCGGGAGGTCTACGCCCCCGCCTGCGAGGGCACGATTCTGGAGGGCTCCGAGCTGGAGATTGAGACCATCCCCGCCCGGGGCAAATGCCGAAGCTGCCGCCGGGTCTATGATCCGGTGAAATTCCGATGTGAGTGCCCTCACTGCGGCAGCAAGGACTACGAGCTGCTCAGCGGCGGCGAATTTTTGATCAAGGAGATTGCCGTACCCGAGGAGGAAGTCCCCCCCCGACGCCGGTGATGAATAGGGAAACGCGGCGGTTCACCTGAACCGCCGCGTCATTTTTCACTTTGTGCGGTCCAGCGCCGTGATGCCGCCGGAGCAGAGCAGCCCCACGGCTGCGAAGGCCAGGATCACCAGAAACACGCCGGAATAAGCGCCGGCCCCGTCGTACAGCGCGCCCGCGAGGGTGCCGCCGAAGGAGGCGGGGAGCATGGCGGAGTTACACACCGGGAAATTGGTCTGATAATGGGCCATGCCGAAGCTGGCGCCGATAAAGGCGGAGTTGCATACGGGGATGCCGCCGTAGCCCAGACCCAGCAGAATGAACGCGCAGGTCAGCACGGCCGTGCCGGAGGTCTTTACCGCCGCGAGCAGCAAGCCCATGGCAGCGGCGAAGCACAGGCAGATGAGCAGCATGGAAACACGCCGCCCAGCCTTGTCGTACAATGTGCCGAACAGCACCCGACCCAGCCCGTTGGCGATGGAGATCAGGCCCACCAGTGTGGCCGCCGCCCCCGCGGAGACGGCGGGCAGCGCATCCGCGGTGATGCCGCTGGCCTGAGAAATAATCATCAAACCGGCGGCCGTCAGCATCAGCTCCCACAGATAGTAAAACCAGAACTTGGGCTTCTTCAGCATCTGTCCCGTGGTCAGTCCTTCTCCCCCGCTCTTTTCCGTTTCTATGGGGCGACGGACAAAGAAGCCGCACACGAAAAGCACGGCAAAGGTCACCGCGCCCAGCACCAGAAAGGAGGCGCGCCACGCGCCCGCCACGGCGGGCGTCCAGGCCTGAAAGAGCTTACCGATGAGAAAACTGGATAAGCCGAAGCCCATCAGCAGAATACCGGACACCAACCCCCGCTTTTCCGGGAACCATTTCACCACGGAGCTCATCACCGCGATGTAGGCGAAGCCGGAACCGAAGCCGCCCAGCACGCCAAAGCCCAGATAGAGCATGGCGATGGAGGACATTCTGGCCGACACAACAAAACCCGCCAGCAGCAGCGTGCCGCCCAGCCAAATGCCGGTACGGGGCTTCATTCGGGCGCCCACGAAGCCGCAGCTGATCTGACCGATACAGAAAAAGGCCATCAGCAGCGTGAAGGTCAGGGACAGCTTGGCCCGGGACCAGTCGGGAAACTCCTGGGCGATGGAGACGGAAAGTACGCTCCAGGCGTACACAACGCCGGCGAGAAGCAGAACGCCCACGCCGGCGAGAACAAAGCTCCAGCGGGATTTACGCATCGGCAGCTTTCCTGCCGATCTCAAGACCTTTGGCAAAGGCCTCCCTGTTCAGCGGGATCAGGTCGGCCTTCTTGCCCAGCTTGCGCACAAGGGTGTCCAGCACCAGCTCCTCGGGCAGGCAGCCGGTGTAGCCGATATACGCGCCCAGCATGACGATGTTCAGCACCTTGGCGCTGCCCATCTCCAGTGCCAGCTCCGTAACGGGCACGCGCACGACCTTGATATCCGCGCGGGGGATCTCGTCAGTGACAATGGAGCTGTTGATAAACAGCGTGCCGCCCGGCATCAGCTTGTAGAGAAATTTGTTCAGCGAAGGGGCATTCATCACGATGAGGTCGTCCATGGCGTCGCCCAGAGGCGCGCCGATAGGCTCGTCGGAGATGACCACATAACAGTTGGCGGTGCCGCCGCGCTGCTCCGCGCCATAGGACGGGAAAAAGGTGACGTTATAGTCCGAGGATTCGCAGGTGGCGTAGCTAAGGAGCTTGCCCAGCAGCATGACGCCCTGTCCGCCGAAGCCGGCGACCATCAGATTTCTTTCCATCGCAGTGCGCCTCCTTATCTGTCGCGGATGACGCCGAGGGGATATTCGGCGAACATCTTTTCCTCAAGAAACCTGAGGGCGTCCAGCGGCTCCAGACCCCAGTTGGTGGGGCAGCTGGTGACGATCTCCACCAGAGAGAAGCCCTTGCCGTCGATCTGGTTCTGGAAGGCTTTTTTGATTGCCGCGCGGGTCTTGATGACGTTCGCCGGCGTATTGCAGCTGACGCGCTCCAGATACGTCGGGGCGGTGAGCTGGTTGAGAATCTCACACATATGCATGGGATAGCCGTGAATCTTGGGGTCGCGGCCGTCGGGCGCGGTGGTGGCCTTCATGCCCACAAGGGTAGTTGGGGCCATCTGGCCGCCGGTCATGCCGTAGATACCGTTGTTGATGAAGATGACGGTGATGTTCTCGCCGCGGTTGGCGGCGGTCATGGTCTCCGCAAGGCCGATGGAGGCCAGATCGCCGTCGCCCTGGTAGGTGTAGACGATGGTGTCCGGGTTCGTCCGTTTGACGCCGGTGGCGACGGCGCAGGCCCTGCCGTGGGGCGCGGTGGTGTTGTCATAGGTGATGTAGCCCATGCCGAGGCCGCAGCAGCCCACGCCAAAAACGCAGGCGGTCCTGTCCACAATATTCAGGTCCTCCAGCACCTCGCCGATGAGCTTGTGCACGGTGCCGTGCATACAGCCGGGGCAAAAGCCGGAGACCATGTCGGCGCGGAGCGCGCCGGTTCTCGCATATACTTTTTCCATTGTGTTCCCTCCTTACCTGACCAGCGCTCTGGCTTTGGCCATCACTTCGTTCCGGCCCATGATCTCGCCGCCCGCGTGCAGACATGTCCCAATGGGGCAGCGCTGGCGGACAGCCAGGCGGACGTCGTCCGCCATCTGGGCGGGAATGGACATCTCCACGTCGAGAATGGCCCTGACGCGGCCGAAATCCAGCTTTTCATAGCTCTCATACGGGAACGGGGAGAGGGTCATCGGCCGGATGAGCCCGGCTTTGATGCCTTCCCGGCGCAGAAGGGTCACGGCGGAGCGGGCGATACGGCCGCAGATGCCGTAGGCCGTCAGCACGATCTCGGCGTCGTCCAGAAAATACTCTTCCGCCTGCGCGTCCTTCTTCCATGATTCGTACAGGGCCGCGCCGTCGATACAGGTCTGCTCCTGATCTTTGGTGGACCAGTGGCCCGGGGCGATGAAGGAGCGGCCTTCGGCGGGATCGTGGCCTACCAGCGCCCAGGAGCGGCACTCGTCCTTGAGGGCCTTCACTTCCTCCGCGGAGCGCATGGGAGGCAGCTTCACCGGCTCCATGATGGTGCCCAGAACGCCGTCGCCCAGCACCAGCACGGGATTGCGGTCCCGCTGGGCATAATCGAAGGCGGCGTAGGTCATGTCCACGGCCTCCTGCACGGTGGACGGCGCCAGCACCCTCATGCGGAAGCCGCCGTTGCCGCTGGCCTTGGTGGCCTGATTATAGTCCTGCTGGGCGGGCTGGATGGAACCGATGCCGGGGCCGCCGCGGGCCATATTGCAGTAGACGATGGGGATGCGGGCCGAAGCGCAGAAGCTCACGCCCTCGCTCATCAGGCTGATGCCGCAGCTGGAAGACGAGGTCATGGCGCGTGTTCCGCTGGACCCGGCGCCGTAGACCATATTAATGGAAGCCAGTTCGCTCTCGCCCTGCACGAATACGCCGCCCACCTCGGGCAGCCGGCGGGAGAGGTATTCGGGGATCTCGTTCTGCGGGGTGATGGGATAACCCGCGTAGAAGCGGCAGCCCGCGCGCACGGCGGCCTCGGCGACAGCCTCGGTGCCCTTGAGAAAAACTTTGTCTTTCATAACCGTCCGCCTCCCTTATCGATACACTTCGATGGCGACATCCGGGCACATATTGGCGCACATGGCGCAGCCGATGCACTTCTCCGGATGGGCCGCCGTCACATACGGATACCCCTTGGAATTGACCTGCGTGCCGATTTCCAGTACGCCTTTGGGGCAGAAATGCACGCAATAGCCGCAGCTCTTGCAGCTCTCCGCCCTGATCTTGACTTCAGCCATCAGATTTCCTCCTTGTTTTCGTTGTTCCATTCATAGGTGAGATAGAGATGCAGGGGCAGCAGCGGCAGCGTAGTCAGCGCCGCGGCGTCGGGATAGATTTCCTCCCGGACGCAGGCGCCCGCCACGGGGACATACCGCTCCAGCATCTGTCTGGTGCTTTCTATACCGGCGGCGAATTCCTCCGCCGTGGTTTCAAACCCCAGATTGGGGTTTGAAATGATGGAAAAGTGTCTGAGATGCGATACCTGCAAAATGGCGGACAGCGTGCGGTCGATGGAAGCGGTGTCCTTCGACCAGGGGCGGTAGGGGTTGACCACATACAGCACCAGCGTGCCGTCCCTGTCGAGGAGCTTTGAAAAACCGCCGATGAGCCGGGCCCCCGTGTCGTTGCCGCCCACATCCAGAATCGTGAAGCGGCCGGGGTCGTTCAGGCTCTCCGCCACGCCGCCGGCCAGGGTGGGCGCGTCGAAAAATTGCCGCTCATAGTGAAAGGCAACGCCGATTTTTTCCATGGCGTCCCTCGCATCCCGGGAGCGGTACAGCGGCTTGGTCTGGTCCATGTCGAACAGGTGCGTTTCCCGTGTCGCGGCCATGGCCGCGGCCAGATTCAGCGCGATCTCGCTTTTGCCGCAGCCGGCCTCGCCCAGCAGCACCACGCTGTGCCGCTCATCCAGAAGTTTTTCAAAAGACTGTGCCATCTTGTCCGCTCCATAGATTTGTGATATAGTAACTCCATAGCAAAATGAAATAGGTGATATATACGGATACGAAGAAACTTGAAATGCTCAAGGCTGTGGCCGGTCTGGGCAGCATCAGCAAGGCCGCCGAAAAGATGGGCTATTCCCAGCCGGGTCTCACCGGTATGCTCAACCGGCTGGAGGACGAGGTGGGCTTTGCCCTGCTGGAGCGCGGCAGCAGCGGTGTGGTGCTCACCGCCCGGGGGCGGGAGCTGCTGCCGGCGATCGACCGGGTGCTTGAGAGCTATGCGGAATTTGAAAGCGCTGTGCGCGACGTCCGCCGCAACGGCGAGGACGTCCTGCGGGTGGCCTCCTACACCAGCATCTCCCGCAGCTGGCTGCCGGTGATCCTGCGCCGCTTCAACGAGCAGCACCCGCAATCCAAGCTGGTAATCAAGGACGGCGCCGGCGGCGAGATCGAAAAGTGGGTTTCGGAGGGCTCGGTGGATATCGGCCTTGCCAGCAATAATTTTGCCGGCGATCTGGAATTCATTCCGCTGTTCGACGACCCGTATTACGCTGTTCTGCCGCCCACCTCCGCGGTGGGCGATACCTACGATATCCACAATTTTGAGGGGCAGAATTTTCTGATGCCCAGCTACGGCATGGATCTGGATATTCTGCGCACCCTCCAGCGCCACGGAGTGACACCGCAGTTTTCGCTGATCGCCATGGAGGATCAGGCCGTGATCAAAATGGTGGAGCAGGGGTTGGGCGTCAGCATTCTGTCGGAGCTGGTGCTCAAGGGCAGCACCAGCAGTCTGTCGCTGGCGCGGCTGTCGCCGCCGTCCTGCCGGGAGCTGGGCATTGTGGTGAAATCCACCCGCCAGTCCAGCCATCTGCTGCGGGAATTCATCGCCTGCCTGCGCGGCGCGGTGCCCCCGGCCTGATTTTTTTCCGCCGCCCGAAGGTACCTCGGGCGGCGGAGCTTTTTTATTCGAAAATCTCCGCGAACACGGGCAGCGAATTTTCGATGGTCGTTTTCGCCACGCAGTAACTCAGGCGGAAATAGCCGGGCACGCCGAAATCGTCCGACGGGACAATGAGCAGATTTTTGGCCTTGGCCTTATTGGAGAAGGCCTTGGCGTCGCCGCCGGGGGCCTTGACGAACAGATAGAACGCGCCGTCGGGTTTGGCGCATTCGTAGCCGATTTTGCGCAGGCCCTCGTAGAGGATGGTCCGGTTCTCGTCATAGGCGCGCAGGTCGGGCCGCTCGCCCGCGCAGCGGGCCACGGTGCGCTGGATGAGGGACGGGGCGCAGACGCTGCCCAGGATGCGGGACGCCCCGGCGCAGGCCGCGAACAGCTCCCCGCTGTCGGTGACCTGATCGGGGATGCAGATATAGCCGAGACGCTCGCCGGGGAGGGACAGGGATTTGGAATAGGAATAGCACACGACGGCATCCTTGTATACGGAGGGCACCCAGGTGACGGTGACCCCGCCATAGACCAGCTCGCGGTAGGGCTCGTCGGAGATAAGGTAGATGGGATGGCCGAACTCGGCGGACTTTCTGGTGAGGATGGCGGAGAGCTCTTCCAGCGTTTCCCGGCTGAACACCACGCCGGAGGGGTTGTTGGGGGAATTGATGATCACGGCCTGGGTATTGGCGGTGAGCATTTTTCCCAGTGTTTCAAGGTCAATCTGGAAGGCCTTGGTGTCGGCGGGGACGAATTTGAACACATTGCCGGTGCCTTCCACAAAGGGACGGTACTCCGGGAAGAATGGTGCAACGGCCAGGATCTCCGTCTCCGGGCCGATGTTCAGCGCGCGGAACACGGTGACCAGCGCGGGGGCCGCGCCGCAGGTGAAGTACAGGTTGGAAGGCTTAATCTCCATGCCCATGCGCGCGGTGAGATCATCGGCCACGGCCCTGCGCACACCGTCATAGCCGGGGGCGCTGGTGTAGCCGTGGACGGCAAGGCTATCCTCGGTCCTGACGATATCGACGATGGATTCGTTCACCTTCGCGGGGGACGGGATGCTGGGGTTGCCGATGCTGAAGTCGTAGACCTTTTCCTTGCCCACGACGGCGGCCTGTCTGAGACCATACTCGAACAGCTCTCTTATGCAGGACCGGGTGGTGCCGAGACCATAAGTATACTGGTTGAACATAAGCGCCTCCTATTAATAGATATATTTTCACTATTGGATTCATTGTAGCTTTATTTTTCGCGTTTGAGAAGACCCATGTTTCAATAGGCTCATAGCATTTCGCTATAGGTGGTCAGAAGAAAAAAATTCCTCAATGAAGTCCGCCGATTGTTTTTCAAAGATAGGAAGGTTGGAGTGTATTTCAGAGAAATTTTATGATAGAATGCTGCGGTAAGGGGCATCGCCGCATTTTCGCTGCTGCGGCGAGGGCCGTCCGATGGTGTCGAAACACTTTATATTTTTTATAGATTGAAAGGACCAATCATTATGCTGCTCACTTATGATCAGGAAAAAAATCTTGTCCATGGCATTCTCTCCGCTTCCGGGTTCTCCGACGCCGATGCCGCTGTCATAGCAAGGGTGATCGCCCATTCAGATTTCACGGGAGTGTACTCCCACGGCCTGTCAAGGCTCACAAGATATATGCGCCAGATCAAGGTCGGCGCGCTGAACAAGGACGCGGAATTCAAAAAGATTCTGGACGACAAAGCGCTTCTCGTATTTGACGGGGACAACGGCTTCGGCATTGTCTCGGTCAATAAGGCCTACGACGAAGCTCTCGTCAAGGCCAGAGAGTACGGCATTTCCTTTGCCTCCGGAAGGCACAACGCCAACATAGGCTGCGGCTCCTATTACGGGTGGCGCGCGGCGAAGGATGATGTCATCTGCATCCTCGGATGCAACACCTATGCCTTTTCCTCCCCCTTCGGCGGGGCGGACAGGCTGATCGGCACAAACCCCATTATTGCGGCGGTTCCCTCATCGGAGGAATTTCCCATCGTGATGGATATTTCCACCACCAACGTGGCCATGGGCAAAATACAGGCGGCCGAGCGCGAGGGGAAGTCCGTTCCCGCCGGCTGGGGGAAGGATTACGACGGAAAGATGACCACCGATCCTTCCAAGGTTTTTTCACTCTGCCCGATCGCGGATTACAAGGGCTACGGACTCGCGGTTATCGTGGACGCTCTCAGCACCATGCTTTCCGGGGCGGCCTACGGCTCGGACATCGGCCTCTTCTCCAAGCTTGAAAAGGAAAACACCGGCTTTTTCATGATTCTCATCGACCCCTCGAAATTCATGCCCATCGACGACTTCAAGAAGAATGTGGACCGGTATATCCGAATGATGAAAGACAGCCGAAAAGCCGAAGGCGTCGATGAGATTTTTCTCCCCGGCGAAATTGAGTTCAGAAAGTTCAGGGAGAACTGCGGGAAGGGCATGGAGTTCAGCGACGCCCTTGAAAAGGAGCTCACGGAACTGGCCGTTTCACTGGGCATCGTGGAAACCGATACCGACTTTGAAGCGCTGGTTGCCGCCTTCAGCAAGTAAAAAGGGGTTCTCCCGACAGATCTCGGTCGGATTGCAGGCAGTAAGGCGGCGGCCTCGCCCGCTTCAGGGTAAGGCCGCTGCCATTTTTTTACTTCCGACTATTCAGGTAGTTGGCCGGGCCGATGTCGTACAGGTCGTTCCCCAGGCTGTCGATAACCACGGTCAGCGGCATATCCGCCACCGTGAGCTTTCGCACCGCCTCGCAGCCCAGATCCTCCCAGAAGATTATGTCAACCGATTTGACGCATTCCGCCATCAGCGCCCCCGCGCCGCCCACGGCGGCCAGATACACGCCGCCCTCGCGGACGATGGCGGCCTTCACGGCGCCGCTGCGCCGCCCCTTGCCGATCATCAGCAGCTGGCCGCGGTCGATCAGGGCCGGGGAATAGGCGTCCATACGGCCGGAGGTCGTGGGACCGGCGGAGCCGATGATCCGCCCGGGCGGCTCCGGCGTGGGGCCCACATAATAGATGGCGCTGCCGGCCAGCTCGAAAGGCAGCGGCTTACCCTGTTGGATGAGCTCGGTCAGCCGCTTGTGGGCGGCGTCCCGGGCGGTATATACCATGCCGCTGAGCTTCACCGTGTCGCCCGCCCGCAGGGGGGCCAGCGTCTCCCGGGATACGGGAGTCTGCAAACGATATTCCATCTCCCGCCTCACAGTTCCGCCGTCGCCCTGCGGGTGACATGGCAGCTCACATTCACGGCCACGGGCAGCCCCGCCACATGGGTGGGCATGGTCTCGATGGCCACGCCCAGCGCCGTAGCGGCCCCGCCGAAACCCTGCGGGCCCACGCCCAGCGCGTTGACGGCCTCCAGCAGCGATTGCTCCAGCGCCGCGTAATAGGGGTCGGGGTTGGGCTGATCCAGCGGGCGGAGCAGCGCTTTTTTGGCCAGATACGCCACCTTGTCGAAGGTGCCGCCGATGCCCACGCCCAGCACCACCGGCGGGCAGGCATTGGGCCCGGCCAGCCGCATGGTATCCACCACGAAATTCTTCATGCCCGCCTCCCCGTCCGAGGGCTTAAGCATGACCAGCCTGCTCATATTCTCGCTGCCGAAGCCTTTGGGGGCCACGGTGAGGGTCAGCTTGTTCCCGGGCACGAGATGCACGGTAATGGCGGCGGGGGTGTTGTCCCCGGTGTTGACCCGCCGCAGTGGGTCGCCCACCACGCTCTTGCGCAGGTAACCTTCCTCGTAGCCCCGGCGCACGCCCTCATTGACGGCGTTTTCAAAGCAGCCGTCGATATGCACGTCCTGCCCCAGCTCCGCAAACACGCAGGCCAGGCCGGTATCCTGACAGATGGGCAGCCCCCGCTTCCCCGCCAGCGCGGTATTGTCTTCCAAAATTTTTAAGATCTCCGCCGCCGCGGGCCAAGGCTCCTTTTCCCGCGCTGCGGAGACGGCCCGGACCACATCCGCCGGCAGCTCTCGGTTGGCTTTCACGCACAGTCTGGCCACGGCATTCTCGATCTCCTTTGCCGCAATCGTCCTCATGGCCTTCACCCCCCCTGCAAAACATAGGTCTATTATACAGCCTGGCGCGGCAAATGAAAGGATATTTTTCGTCCCCCGCGGCGCGAGCCGCATTTTTCTCGCCCCTCGCCTTGCGCTGTCCGCCAAATGAAGGTATAATAAAAAAAATCAACGACTGGAGGCCAAGTATGCTGGATTTTCTGCGTCAGGAAGGGATCCGCGAGGATATTCTCCGCCGTATCGGCGATTTTCGTGCCGCGTACCCGGTGAGCGACGCGCTCGCCTACCGCGTCCCCGCGCCCAGGTACCGCTACTACGGCGGCGAGGTCTGGGAGGAGGCGCTGACCGCGCTGCTCTCCGGCGAGAATTTGCTGCTGGTTGGCCCCAAGGCCACCGGCAAGAACGTTCTGGCCGAGAATCTGTCCGCGGTGTTCGGCCGCCCCGGCTGGGACATCTCCTTCTATCTCAATACCGACGCCGCCTCGCTGGTGGGCACGGATACCTTCAAAAACGGCGAAGTCTCGCTGCGCAAGGGGCCCATCTATCAATGCGCGGAAAACGGCGGCTTCGGCGTGCTGGACGAGATCAACATGGCCAAAAACGAGTCTTTGGCCGTGCTGCACGCCACGCTGGACTTCCGCCGCATCATCGACGTGCCCGGCTACGACCGCATCGAGCTGGCTCCCGCCACCCGCTTTATCGCCACCATGAACTACGGCTACGCCGGCACCCGCGAGATCAACGAGGCGCTGGCTTCCCGCTTCATGGTCATCAATATGCCGATCATTTCCGAGGAAAACCTGAGAAAACTGCTGCTGGCCCAGTTCCCCACCCTCACGGACGAATACGCCGGGCAGTTCGCCGGGCTGTTCCAAGAGCTGCGGAACAAGTGTGACAGCTCCGAGATTTCCACCAAGGCGCTGGATCTGCGCGGGCTGCTGGCGGCGCTGTCGCTGGTACGCAATGGGCTGGGCGTGTACAAAGCGCTGGAGCTGGGCATTATCAACAAATCCTTCGACGATTTCGAGCGCCAGCTGGTGGCCGATCTCATCGCAGCCCGGATGCCCAGGACCCTCTCCGCAAGGGATATTTTCAGGGACTGATGGAAATTTCCGACGTACAAAACCGCCGTGCGGTTAACATAATATGGAACGCCGCCCACGATTACAGCTTCACGCCGGACTTCAAGGCCTACGACGGCAGCGGGCGGGCCGAGGTCTACTGGAACTGCATCATCGGCGCGGTGCGGCGGCACTACGAGTATCCCAAGCTGGAAAAGGTTTTTCTCGGCTTTCAGCAGTATGAGGACGCCGACGTTTACGAGGGGCTCCTGTGGCTGGGGCTGGAGAACTGCGTGTTCGCCAGGGAGGCCCCCTCCCGTCCGGCACTGGCCCCGCTGCGGGAGGAATACGCCCGGGAAGTGCTGGCCTCCGGCAAGGCGGGCGACTATCTGCGTTTTTACGAGACGATGGCGCTGGCCCACTTCTCCCGGGTGCTGGGGCTGGAGCCAAAGCTGGACGGCTACAACCTTCAGCTGCTCAACGAGCTGGAATTTTCCCCCGAGCTCACCACCGACGAAATCGCGGCGCGGGCCGACGCGCTTTTTGAAAAATGGTTCCGGGTGACCGCGGAAGAGAAAAAGCGGCTGAAGCGCCGCGCTCCCCCCGCCCTGTTCGCCCACAAAAGCGGCGGCAGAGGCAAGACGCGCTATCGGAAGTTTTTCATCGGCTTTGCCGACCACCCGAAGAACATCTACGGCGGGGCCCAGGCCGGCGGACAGGACGAGCAGAAAAAGGCGCTCACCGCCCTGTCGGACGACGAGCTTCGCGCTTTTATGGAGACCAAGTACGGCAGAACGCTGTATTCCCCCCAGCAGGTGGCAGAGATCGAGCGGGCGCTGTGCTGCGGCAATCACGCCAGCTGCCATCTGCTGTTCACCCGGGGCGAGCCGATAAGGAAGCAGGGCATCCAAAACGGCTTCGAGGCGCTGCAGAAGGAGCACGAGGCCAAGCAGGTGCAGATGAACCGGGCCTATTACAAGCGCAGCCTCGTCCGCAACCGCATCGCCGTGGAAAAGCTCACCGGGCGCATCCGGAATTCCGTGCTGCTGCATCTGCAGCCCTCCCCCGTCAAGGCCAACTCCGGCCTGCTCAGCGGCGGCAGGGTCTGGCGGGCGGCGTACCTGAACGACGACAAGGTCTTCCTCCGCGACGAGCAGAGCAACATGGGCGACCTCAGCGTGGACATCCTGCTGGACGCCTCCACCTCCCAGAAATACAGGCAGGAGACGGTATCCAGTCAGGGCTTTATGATTGCGGAGAGCCTGACCCGATGCGGCATTCCCTGCAGGGTCATGTCTTTCTGCTCCATGACCGGCTACACCATCGTGCACATTTTTCGCGATTACAACGAGACGAAGCGCAACGACGCCGTTTTCGACTACGTCTCCAACGGCTGCAACCGGGATGGGCTGGCCGTGCGCGCGGCGGGCTATCTCATGGCGCAGTCGCGGTACGAGCATCGCATCCTCATCATCCTTTCGGATGTGAAACCCAACGACGTGCGCAAGATGCGCGGCGCGGGCGAGGACGAATATATCTCCTACGAGACCGACGCCGGCGTCACGGACACCGCCTTCGAGGTCCGCCGCCTGCGGGCGAACGGCATCGCCGTGGTGTGCGTCTTTACCGGGGACGACGAGGACGTGGCCTCGGCCAAAAAGGTCTACGAGCGGGATTTTGCCCGCATTCATTCCCTCGATCAGCTTGCCGACACTGTGGGAATGCTCATCCAGAACCAGATCAAAAACCTGTAAGCGACGGAGGTCCAAAATGAAAAAGTCCACTTATCTCGCCGCTGCCGCCGCGGCCGCCACCGTGGGGACGACACTGTTGGTCACGGACCTGTACCGCTATGTTTTCTACCGCACCCGTTCCAGGTTCTCCCGGTTTCTGCTGGAAAAGCCCGGCCACGAGCCCGCCTTTTATGAGGATCGGGAGCGTTCGGCGCTGGTCATGGAGAGCCGCCCCCACGAGGTCATGACCATGGCCTCCGACAACGGCTATCTGCTCAACGGTTTCTATTACCGCGCGGGCAGCGGGCGCAGCAAGACCATCGCCTATCTGGTCCACGGCTACCGCTCCAACCATGCGGAGACCGCCGCGCCCTTCGCGGAATACTATCTCAGCCGGGGCATCGACATCTTCTGCGACGACCACGTGGCCTCCGGCTCCTCCGGCGGGCGCTTCATCGGCTTCGATTATTTTGAGACCGGCGACTGCCTGAAGTGGATCGACATTCTGCGCCAAAACTACGGCCGGGACATCAACATTATCCTCCACGGCTTTTCCATGGGCGGCGCCACGGTGGTCAACCTGGGCGACCGCTGCCCGGACGAGGTGAAATTCATCGTATGCGATTCCGGCTATACCAGCGGGCTGGAGGCCATCAGCCACATGATGGGCATCCACCGCCGTCTGCCCTTCGGTGCCGTACGCTTTGTGAACAAGTTCATGGCGGGCTACGATCTGGCGGACACGGATGTCCGTCTGGCCTGCAGACATATGGAAAAGCCCATCCTGTTCGTCCACGGCGCGGACGACAGGACCGTGCCCCTGACCATGGGGCAGGAGCTGTACGGCATCTGCGCCTCGCCCCACAAGGAAATGCTGGTGGTCAGCGGCGCGAAGCACATTGAGGGGATGTACCGCGCCCCGGCGCTCTACACCGCCAAGCTGGACGAGTATATTCAGGAATACGTAGGATAACAAAAACGCGGGGGGCGCCGCCCCCGCGTTTTTTTCGCCTATTGAACGTAGATCGAAGGATCGCTCAGGTCGAAGGGCACCATCAGCGTGTCGCCGAAGGAGATGGCGACGCCGTGTTCGCCGTCGGGCGTGAAGCGCACCTGGGAGAGATCGGGCGCGATAAAGCCCGCCATCATTGTCTCAGGAAATTTTAGAATGCCCGCAAATTGCGACGCCGTGCCCAGATCGGCGGCATACAGGGCGGTGACGCTTCCCGCCGCGTCGTACAGCGCCGCCAGGTAGTAGCAGTGCTCCAGACGGTTCCCGCGGTAGGCCTCTGTCAGCCGCTCCGCGTCGGCATCAGTCTGTTCCGGCACGGCAAAACCGTAGACACCCTTGTCGGTTCCCGGGCTCTGCCAGGACAAGACCAGCGGGGTGCTGCTCTCCCCGTCGCCGGGAATGTAAAGGACCGCGCCGATGGCAGCGCAGTTCCGTTGGGCGCACACGCAAAACATTTTCTGGCATTTTGACTCGAGAATGTTGAGCTCCGTCTTTTTCTGAGCAAAACCGTCGGAGTAGCCGCCCCACCAATTCAGCAGATTGATTTGCGGTGTATAGCAGAGCTGCATAACTGTGTATTGAGTGCCGTTGTCGCCCACCGCCATCTTCTAGGTGCCGTACTCGTCCTGCGCGGTTTTTTCCAGCGCCAGCTCCGAGGGTGCCAACAGCATCCGCCGCTCCATACGGTGCAGCTTGCCCGCGTCCGTCAGCGGCGAATACCCGGTGCCCATCCATGCCGCGAACAGCAGCGCCGCCGTGCCCAGCAGGCAGCTGAGAATTTTTAAAACTCTTTTCTTCTTTGTCTTTGTCATGTCGTCGCCTCCGGCAGATCAAGGCGGATCACAAAGCCGTCGTTGTTGGGGCAGCGGATCTCCACCCATTTGGCGCGCAGATCCGGCATCCACACGGTGATGCCGCAGCTGGTGTCGCCCAGCGACCTTGAGTAAGCGGTCACGGCCAGCTGGCCGGACGCGTCCTCCGCCGCGCCGACGGCAAAATACTGCCGCCCCAGATCGTCCACGGCGTAGAGATCGAGCATCGGCGTGCCCAGCCAAAAATGCGCGGGGCGCACATTCAGCCGGAATGCGGCCACACCGGTGCCCCCGGTGCCGCGCCATAGATAGGCGTCCGCCACAGAAAAGGCGTAGTCCCCGCATTGGAACGGTTTTACCCGTACCAGCGCGTCCACCGGCGTGTAGCCGGCCACCTGCCGGTTGTAGTCGCAGAAAGGGTAGTCCGGCTGTTTGCCGGCCAATTGCAGGGCGGCGGACCTGAGATTGGCGATCCCGCCGCCAAAAAGCATCAGCGCCACTGTCAGGATTGACGTGAGCAAAAGAATTCCCTTTGTCGCCGTCAGGCACCAGCCCAGATAGGGCTTGTGGGTCTTGCGCAGCAGCAGCCCTGTGGAAACGGGGCTGCCCATGTCGGACACGGCCTTCTCCTCCGCCGCGTCGGCATCCAGTCCGCCGTCCTCATAAAACGCAGTCTTGTCCTCGATGTGGCCCAGAAGCTCCTCCCGGACAGGGCCGCGGTCCGGCTTGTAGCGGATATAGGCGCAGGCCGCGTCGCACCACGCCGCCGCGTCCTCCCGGCCCGTCATGCCAGTCCCGGCACCGCGGTGGCGCCGCCCAGCACGCCATTGACCTTGCCGGCAAAGTAGCGCCACTCCTCGGTCTTATCTCTCAGCAGGCCCATCCCCTTCTGCGTGATGCGATAATAGCGGCGCTGCCGCCCGCCGGAGGTTTCCTGCGTGAAAGCCTCCACGCAGCCCTTGTCCTCCAGATCGTGAAGGATGGGATACAGTGTCCCCTCCTTGAGTTCAAAGGCGTTCTCGCTGCGGCGTGCCAGCTCCCGGATCATCTCATAGCCGTACTTCTCCCCTTCGGAGAGCAGCTTGAGGATCAGCAGCGTGGTGCTCCCGGTCATCAACCCTTTGTCAATTTTCATAAGCACCTCCAAATACCTCGGAAATCTATGCTTAGTTTACATAGATTTTCGAGGCATGTCAAGCCCCGTTTTTTGTTTGAACATTTCGCACATCCATTTAGCCTTTTTTTCATCAATGTGCTAAAATGCGCTTTGGCACTTGACTGAACGCCGGGTACGGGAATATTATATTTTTTGGCAAATTGAAAAATATGGAGGGATTTTACAAATGGACATGGTCAACACAGCCTATTATCGCGCTTTTCAGGGCGTTTTTAATGTCGGCGCACGGATGCTGCCCTGGCGCAAGCCAATCCCCGTCTCCGGCATCGGCAGCGTGGCCAAAATACCCGAGCTGCTGAAGAAATCCCACGTAAAGAAGGCCATGGTGGTCACCGGCCCCACCATCGGCAAGACACTGGCGCCCATGATCCTCAAGGAGCTGGACAATGCCGGCATCGCCTATGAGCTCTTTGCCGAGGTGGAATCCAACCCGTCGGTAAACACCGTCAATAAAATTCAGCGGCGTTATCTGGAGACCGGCTGCCAGGGCTTCATCGCCATCGGCGGCGGCTCCTCCATGGACGCGGCCAAGGGCGCGGCTGCACGGGTAGTCCATCCCAACTGGGAAGTGGGCAAAATGGCCGGGCTGCTGAAGGTCATGAAAAAGATCCCGCCCTTCATTGCCGTGCCCACCACGGCAGGCACCGGATCGGAGACCACCATCGCCGCGGTCATCACCGACTCGGACACCCACCACAAATATGCCATCATGGACCTGTGCCTGGTACCGCGCTACGCCGTGCTGGACCCCGAGATGACCCGCAACCTCCCGCCCAAAACCACCTCCACCACCGGCATGGACGCGCTGACTCACGCGGTGGAGGCCTACGTCTGCTGGACCTACAACACGGAGGAGAGCATCCGTCTGGCGGAGGAGGCCGTGTGCGAGATCTTTACTTATCTGGAGCGCGCCTACCGGGACGGCAACGACATGGAGGCCCGTACCCAGATGCTTATCGCGGCCTACAAGGCGGGCTTCGCCTTCACCCGCGCGGGCGTGGGCAACGTCCACGCCATCGCTCACACCCTGGGCGGCCTGTACAACACCCCCCACGGCTTGGCCAACGCCGTCATCCTGCCTATTGTGCTGGAGGATTACGGCCCCGCCGTGTATCAGAAACTGGCCCATCTGGCCGAGCTCACCGGCGTGAATTTCACCGGCACTGAGGAAGATAAGGCCAAGTCCTTCATCGCGGAGATCCGGGCCATGAACAAGCGGATGGAGATCCCCACCGGCTTCAGCTTCATCAAGGAGTCGGACATCCCCCAGATGGTGGAATGGGCCCTGCACGAGGCCAACCCCGTCTACCCCGTGCCCGTGGTGTACAACGCCAAACGCTTCACCAACGTGATCCACCGCATCATCGACGAGGCGTAAGAAATAAGAAAAAGCTCCGTATTCCCAATCGGAATACGGAGTTTTTTATTGCAGCAGCTCCAGCATCGCTTCTATATTTTCATCGGAATACTCGATCTCCGCGGAGTAGAGCCGGGCGTGCTCCGCCCGGTCTGCCGGAGCAAAGGCCCCGGCGCGTTTGAATTTCGCGGCATCCAGCGCGTGGATGATCTGCCACGACACCGCCGCAAATCGCAGCGGAGCCGCGACGCTGCCGCCGTCCGCCGCCGAGAGGAAGTGTCGGTAGAAGAAGTACCAGAGCAAATTTTCGTATTCGCACAGCGTCTGGGGGTATCGGCGGTCAAACTCGGCCACATCGGCCCCGTCCACCTCCCGCAGTCCCTCCAGCAGCGCCGTCCAGCGCCCGTCCATCCGCTCCAGCCCCAGGCAGATGTCCGCCCATTCCCGGGCGGGCCGCTCCGCCATGGACGCGCCGAACACGAACAGCAGATCGTCCAGCCGCTCCCGCAGTCCGCCGTTCCGCCACAGGACGCCGAAAGCCAGGGCCCGCTGCCCCAGCAGCTTTTTCTCGCCCCGCGTGAGCTTTTCCCCGCCCTCGCCCAGCAGCCGGATGGGCCCGCGGCGGCTCAGCAGCAGCCGCGCCGCTTCCTCGCAGCACAGGCCCAAGCCCGTCTCCGTCCGGTCGGACAGAAAGGTGTGGAAGCGCGGATGCTCCGCACAGATGTCGCACAGCGCGTCCTCCCCCAGGTCCAGGAGAACGGCGCACAGGCCGTCGTCGTTCAGCATGGGGCAGCACCCGCCCTCCGTGAGAACGAAATGCGGATTTTCGCCCCCGGCGATACCGGCTCTCAGCCGCCGGCCCAAGTCCCCTTCCGCCGCCGCGTAGCGCCTCATCGACGCGCTGTCGATGTCGATCTCCCACCCGGCGCAGCAGGTATGGCGGCACGCCGACGCCGTACAGCAAAAGTCCCTGTAATAATCCGGATATACCGTTCTCATCGCTGTCCCGCTCCCTGGTCAACGACCGTTATTTTCTGACTTTCAGCGCCGCGATCAGTTCGTCGCAGACCTCGTCCATATCGCCCACGATGCCGTAGTCGCAGTAATTGAAGATCTGCGCGTCCGGGTCGGAGTTCACGGCGACAAAGGTGTCCGCGGAGACGCCGGCGACATGGTTCACAGCGCCGGACACGCCGAAGCAGAAATAGAGCTTCGGCTTGACGATGACGCCGGACTGCCCGATCTGCAGTTTGTAGGGCAGGATGCCCCGGTCGAACAGCGGCCGGGTACAGCCGAGCTTTCCGCCCAGCAGCGCCGCCAGCTCCCGGTAGCGGGTCAGATGCGTCCCGTCCGCAAGGCCGTTGCCGACGCAGACGATAACGCCGCAGTCGGAGATATCCAACTGGGGATCGGCCTCGTCCGGCTTGAAGGACAGCCGGCAGCAGCGAATGTTTTCCCTGGGGAAGTCAATCTGTTCGGTGATCTCCTCCACCTGCGCCCTGGCGCCGGTGGGGGCGTACCTGAAGGTGCCGGGACGGATGGTGCCCACCTGGGGCCGCAGGGTCGGCACGGTGATAACGGCCATGATCTTGCCGCCCACGGCGGGCTCGATGAACTGAATGTCGCCGGTGGCGGGATCGTAGTCCAGCTCCATGGCGTCGGAGGTGCAGCCGGTGTCCAGCTGCACGGCAAAGCGCGGCGCGAAATCCCGGCCGTTGATGCTGCCCCCCACAAAAATGGCGGAGGGGTTATATTTTCTTGACAGGACAGTGAAAGCGTTGGCATAGGCGTCGGTATTGTACGGACTGTAGCCGGTACCCTTGACGCGGATTACGCCGTCCACGGCGCAGCCCCGGACCTTTTCGATCTCGGCTGCGGGCAGATCGCCCAGCACCACGGCGTACAGCTTGTCGCCCGTCACGTCGCAGAGCCTGCGGACCTCGCAGCACAGCTCCAGTCCCACGGGCGCGGCGGCAGTGCCGTCGTGTTCGATATAGACCCACATATTTTTATAGTCCCGTTTTTCCATCGCTGCGCCTCCTCAGATCGCACTCTTGCCGGCCAGCAGGCCGACGAGCCTGGCCACGTTCTTTTCCGTGCTGCCCTCGCTGAGGATCTGCCCCGGTTCGGGAAGCGCGGGCGGATAGATGCGCGGCACGATGGTGCCGGAGCCGGGGACGCCGATCTTCCGCGGGTCCAGCCCGGTGATATCGTTTTCCGTGAGCACCGCGATCTCCGCCTTTCTGGCGGCGAGCTTGCCCCTCAGATTGGGGATGCGGGCGCGGTAATTCTGTTTTTCCACCGTGAGCAGGCAGGGCAGGCGGGCTTCCACCGTCTCGACACCGTTCTCCAGCGCGCGCTGCGCGAGGAGAACGTTTTTGTCGGGGTCGCAGCGCTCGATGAGCAGGCAGCCGGTAATCTGGGCGGCGTCGAAGCGCTCGGCGAGCTGGCTCGCCATCTGGCCGGTGGCGCCGTCCAGCGACTCCTTGCCGCAGAAGATCAGGTCAAAATTGCCCAGCATCTCCGCCGCTTTGGCGACGGCGTAGCTGGTGGACAGGGTGTCAGCGCCGCCGAAGGGGCGGCCGGAGATGAGCACGGCGCTGTCCGCGCCGCAGGCCAGGCATTCCCGCAGGGTGGCGGCCGCCATGGGCGGACCCATGGTGATGACGGTGACGGTACCGCCGTATTTCTCCTTCATCTGCACGGCGGCCTCCAGCGCGTTGGTATCCAGCGGGTTCGTCAGGGTGGGAACGCCCTCGCGCACAAGGTTGCCGGTCTCCGGGTCCATTTTCACCAGCTCCACGTCCGGCACCTGTTTCACACAAACAAGTATTTTCAGCATCGGCTATCTCCTTTCAGACGTCGCTGCAGACTTTGCCGGGGTTCAGGATCATATCCGGGTCAAAGACCTTCTTGACCGAGGCCATCAGGCCGAAGACGGTGTCGCCCACGGACTCCCGCAGATAACGCTTCTTCGCGTGGCCGATGGCGTGCTCGCCGGAGACCTGACCCTGAAATTCCGTGCACTTGGCATAGGCCCTGCTCATGACCTTCTCCACCTTGTCGAAAAACTCCTCCCGGGTCATGTCGTTGGCGCAGCAATAGATGTGGAGATTGCCGTCCCCGGCGTGGCCGAAGCTGCGGATGGTAATGCCCACCTCCCTGCCGGTCTCCCGCACGAAGATCAGAAACTCTGCGATGCGGTCCACGGGCACCACCACGTCCATCTCGTCCAGCATTTTGGTGTCGGCCTCGATGGCGGTGAGGAAGCTGGAGCGGGCGGCCCAGACCTCTTTTTTCAGGGTCGGAGTGTCCACCACCAGCACATCGTAAGCGCCCGCCGCCTCGACGACGTCCGCCAGCTTTTCCATCCTCATGTACAGCTCGTCCTCGGTGCTGCCCACAAAGGTCACCAGAAGGCTTGCTCCCACTTCCCTGCCGTTGACCTCCGTGGGAAACACGGGGTTGCCGGTAAAGGCCGCGGAGGACTTTACGATGTCGGCCTCCATAAACTCGATGGACTGGGGATCGAGGTTTGCCAGCTTGATCTTCGGCACGGCGGCGATGCAGGACTCCACATCCGCGAAAGGCAGGATCAGGGACACATCGCGCTCCGGCTTGGGAACAAGCTTCATGGTCAGCTCGGTGATAATGCCCAGCGTGCCCTCGGAACCGATCATCAGGTGCAGCAGGCTGTAGCCGGAGCTGGTCTTGCACACGGTCTTGCCCAGCTTGATGATCTCGCCGGAGGGCAGCACCACCGTCATCGCCAGCACATAGTCCCGGGTGACGCCGTACTTCACGGCGCGCATACCGCCGGCGTTGGTGGAGACGTTGCCGCCCACGGTGGCGGTCTTTTCGCCGGGGTCCGGGGGATACATCAGCCCGTGGGCCAGCGCGTCCGCCGCCAGATCCCGCAGCAGCACGCCCGGCTGGATGTTGACCACGAGGTTGTTCATGTCGTAGGTGAGGATCCTGTTCATCCGCTTGGTACAGACGACAACGCCGCCCACCAGCGGCACACAGCCGCCCACCAGACCCGTGCCCGCGCCTCTGGGCGTCACGGGGATCCTGTTCGCGGAGCAGATTTTCATGATGGCCGAGACCTCCTCGGTGGTCTCCACCTCGCACACGACCTCGGGAAAATACTTGCCGTAGATCGGCATTTCGTCATGGGAATAATCGGGATTGACGGCCTCACCCGCGAAAAATCTCTTCTCGCCGACTGCGGCCTTCAGCTGTTCGGCGATCTGAGGCGTTATCGTATTATACGCTGCCATTGTGGGCCTCCTGTCTGGATGATTTCGTGTCTGCCGCGGTGGACGGACTGCCTTGCGGAACGACTGCGGTTACTCTATGCTTGACATAGTATCACAGCCGTCTGTCCGCCGCAACAAGGTTTCGGCTATTTAAGCGGGGGATTGTCCTCCGATTTTGTTTTCCTGTTTTCCCTGCAAAAAAGGGCCGTACCAAAACGTCCGTTTTGGTACGGCCCTGCTGTACAGGTAAAAATCAGATGGCCTCGATCTCGGCCTTGATCTTGTCCTTGGTCTCCTGGGGAACCTTGCTGGTAGGAACCATATTGAAGATATCCTGCAGGGTCTTCTTGCTCATGAGCTTCAGGCCTGGGGTCTTGAGCAGGGCGGGAGCATACTTTTCGACAACTGCGATAACCTGATCGTTCTTCAGGGCGTCTCCGAGTTTAGTAGCAGCAAAATCCATGATCCTACTCCTTCAATCATTAAATTATTTGGTATGGACACACTCCATGCCTTTGTCTACATGATACCTATTTGTCAAAGAAAAGTCAAGTACATGTTGGTTATTCTAACATATTTTTCCCATTTTTTCGGGTCTTTCCATTCCTGCATTTCTGCGGTATAATCTTATCTGGTCAGGAGGCGCGCTATGACAAATTACAAGCTTACACTGTGTTACGACGGCACCGGCTACAACGGCTGGCAGCGGCAGGGCAACACCAAAAACACCCTGCAGGAGACGCTGGAAACGGCTCTGGCCGGGATCCTCGGCGCACCTGCGGAGGCCGCCGCCTCCGGGCGGACGGACGAGGGCGTCCATGCGCTGGGGCAGGTGGTCTCCTTTCGCGCCGATACGGCCCTGCCGACGGATGAAATATTATGTCAACTTCGCTCGCGCCTCCCGGCGGACATGGGCGCGCTGTCGCTGGAGATCGCGCCGCCCCGTTTCCATGCCCGGCTCTCCTGCAAGGGCAAGATCTATGTCTATCGGGTCTGGAATTCCGTCGCCCCCTGTGTGTTTGAGCGGCGTTATGTCTACCAAGTGCCGGAACCGCTGGACGAGCCCGCCATGCGCGCCGCGGCGGCGGCGCTGTGCGGCACCCACGACTATCGGTCCTTTTGCGCGGCGAAGAAGATGAAGCACAGCACCGTCCGCACGGTGGAATCC
The DNA here is from genome assembly GCA_035352555.1 of Oscillospiraceae bacterium. GTDB lineage: Bacteria > Bacillota > Clostridia > Oscillospirales > Oscillospiraceae > UBA2922. The sequence continues at coordinate 4,153 of DAOPXW010000003.1, read as the reverse complement.
ATCGACCTGACCCGCCGCGGGCACGAGCTGCGCCTCACTTTCACCGGGGACGGCTTTTTGTACAACATGGTCCGCATCCTCACCGGCACCCTGCTGGACGTGGGTCTGGGACGCCGGAGCGCGGCGGAAATGCCGGCCATATTGGCCGCCGGGGACCGCGCCGCCGCCGGGCCCACCGCGCCCGCCAGGGGGCTTTTTTTGGAGAGCGTACGATACTGAGGCGAACGCGCCGGCGGAAGCATTCCGCCGGCGCGCTCTTCAGGGGCCGTCCTCGCCCTCTTCTTCCTCATATTGCATCAGCTCGTCCTCTTCCTCCTCATCGCCGTCGGAGGGGGCGGGCTTTTCTTTTTTGTGATCCCTCCGCCTGAAAAGCATGGTTCAGCCCTCCGTCTCGGGCTGCTCCGGCGGCGTATAGGCGTCGGGCCGGAGGGCGGGCTTCAATTCACCGTAGGAGATGGTGTGGATCTTCTTCTCCCGGCCGATAACGAACACGCGGCCCGTATCCCTGAAGGGCTCAAAGGCGAGACCTACGCCGTCTTCCATCTGGAACAGCAAAAAAGCGATCAGGGTCTCCTGTTCTTTCCACTCCTCGCCGCTTGGCTGCGGCCAATCCTCCGGCAGACTCCGGCGGCGGCCGATCTGCAGGCCCAGAACGCGCTTGCCGAGGATCTCGGAAAACAGTACGGCCGTGTCCACATTGTCGCATCCGGGCTGCATCTGCACGCCCGCGGGAATGGAATTCAGCGCCATGCGCACCTCCGCCGGGCGGGAGAAATCCACCGCCAGACTGTCGCCGGTGTCAAATTCCAGCACCACCGGCTTGTCGGTGAGCAGCAGACGGTTGAACACCGTGTCCTCCGGCAGATACTCTGCCAGGGGCGGGAAGGCTTTCTCCGGGTCGGTGTTGGCCATGGCCGCGGTGAAAGCCAGGCTCTCCAGCCACTCCCGGGTGAAGTTATAGGCCGGGCCCACGCAGCGCACACCGGTGAGACGGCGGCCCGGGATATTGGCGGCCCTGAGATACCCGGCCAGCTCCTCAGGGGATTGGATCACAGGGGCCGACCAGCGGCGCTCGTCATAGACGCCGTTATCAAATTGATTGTCTCCGTCCATCTTGTACATGGGCTTCCCTCCGCAAATCGTAGTCTGGCAGCATTATATACCCTGGACGCGGATATGAAAATGCCCGCCGGAAAATTTCCGGCGGGCGATTTTCAAATTTCAGGTAACGTCCGGGTCGCCCTCGCTGGCGGGCAGCCACCAAGTCACGCCGTAGAGCATGCACTTCTTCAGCGCATAGGCCTGATCCAGGCCCTTTTCTTCAGCGATCTGACGGCCCTTGAAATAGTACTCGGCCGCATGGGCCAGCAGAAGTCCGATCAGCGGGAGAGGCTTTTTCTTGAACACCGCAAGAAAACCGAACAGGCCGTAAAGTCCAACGCTGAACCCTTGTGCCGCTTTTAGAAACAGATACATGTGTCGTAATCCTCCTATAGTAATATTTATGCTCAAGTTAATGGTGCGTAAAACAATGTGCGGTCAGACCCACCCCGGTAAAGACCGTGGAGAATCTGTGCAGGGGCATGGCCTTTTTCCCCAGCGCTTTGCAGAAAAAATGGCTCACCAGCAGGCCCAGAATACCGGCGTCAATACAGAAGCCGGAAACCGTCTCCCGGAGACGGCGGGGGCTTTTCAGCATCTTTACGGTATGGATCCCGGCCGCGATGGGCAAAATAGCGCCGAATACGACATGGAGCTTTAAAAACAGCTTGTCAATATCCGGCCGATGGATCCTGTGCGCGAGATACTTGGCGGCGCAGACTGCGAAAGCAATCGCGGCGATCAGTCCGAACGGCATTGGCGGTCCTCCCCGTCAACCGTTCATCAGGAAATCCAGAATATTCATACCGGCGCTGGTCTCCTGCCTGTAGAGCTCCGTATAACCGCAGTGAGTGCAGGTCACGGTGCAAAAGCGCTTGTTCTGCACATTGAACAGTTTGGCGAAGTCTCCGCCCGTCGCCTGAAACTGATCCGTCTCATAATTCCGGCAGCCGCATTTCGGGCACAGATACTGGACGTTTTCCATAAAGGTCTCCTTGTTTTTGAATCGATTATTGTTATTATAATCCTGTTTTCCCTTTGTGGCAAGATAGGAGCGCACAATTTTCGCACTTTTTAAAAGTCATTTAATTCACAAAATCATTGTGCTATTTTGCTAATTTTTTTGTTGCCAGTTGACAGGCTTGTTGTGTATATCGTATAATTACTTTGCGCCATCTCCAACTGTTGGCGTAAAATGTATGGACAAAACAAAGGAGAAAGACATGGGAAAAGATATTCTCACCGGTGCCGGGTTCGGCACGAAAGCAGTTCACGCGGGAAACGTGCACGACGAACAATACGGATCTCTCACGATGCCCATCTATCAATCCTCCACCTTTGAGTTTGATTGCTGCGAACAGGGTGGGCGCCGCTTTGCCGGTGAGGAAAGCGGCTATATCTACACCCGGCTGGGCAACCCCACTACCTCCGTGGTGGAGGCCAAGGTCGCGGCGTTGGAGGGCGGCGAGGCCGCCGCGGCGGCCGCCTCCGGCATGGGCGCAATCTCCGCCTGCCTGTGGAGCATCGCCGGCGCCGGAAAACATATCATCGCTGATGAGACACTTTACGGCTGCACCTTCGCGCTGCTCAGCCACGGCATGACCCAATATGGCGTGGAGGTCACCTTCACCGATCTGTCCAAAGTGGGAAATCTTAAGGCCGCCCTGCGGGAAAACACCTGCTGCGTCTACCTGGAGACCCCGGCCAACCCCAACCTGAAGATCTCCGACATCGCCCTCCTCGCCAGGGAGGCCCACGCCTACAACAAGGATATCATGGTTGTGTGCGACAACACCTTCGCCTCCCCCGCGCTGCAGAATCCGCTGGCGCTGGGCGCGGATGTGGTGGTTCATTCTGCCACCAAGTACATCAACGGCCATGGCGACGTGATTGCGGGCTTTGTGGTAGGCTCTCAGGAATTCATCTCCAAAGTCAAGCTGTTCGGTCTGAAGGACATGACCGGCGCTACCCTGGGTCCCTTCGAGGCGTGGCTCATCCTCCGCGGTCTGAAAACGCTGGAGATCCGCGTGCAGCGCCACTGCGACAGCGCCCGCAGGATCGCCGCCTATCTGGACGCCTGCCCCAAGGTGGAAAAGGTCTACTACCCCGGCCTGTTCACGCACCCGGGCCACGACATCGCCGAACGGCAGATGCGCGACTTCGGCGGCATGATCTCCTTTGAGGTCAAGGGCGGCAAGGCGGCCGGCATGAAGTTCGTCAACAGTCTCAGGCTGTGCACCATCGCCGTCTCTCTGGGCGACGCCGAGACGCTGATCGAACACCCCGCCTCCATGACCCACTCCACCTATTCCGCCGACGATCTGAAAGCGGCGGGTATCTCCGCCGGTCTCATCCGGCTCTCTGTGGGCCTTGAAAATGCCGAGGATATCATCGCCGATTTTGAGCAGGCCTTCCGTCAGATCTGAGCATCCCGCTTTTTCTGCCGGGGGACAGCTGTCCCCCGGCTTTTCCTGTCCCTTCCTTGACGGAAACGCCCGGCAGGCTTATAATCTGGCTGTACAAACATTTCGGTAGTATCGGAGGCTGGCGTATGTCCGAACAAAACCGCACCGCGGTGTTCGTCCACGGTTTCCTGGGCTGGGGTGAGCGCGACGGCCTGTATGCCGCGCTGCCCTACTGGGGCCTCACCGCCGGCGATGCGCTCGCGCCGCTGCGGGCGGCCGGTTACGACTGCCGCACGGCGTCCGTGGGTTCCCTGTCCAGCGCCTGGGACCGCGCCTGCGAGCTCTATGCCCAGCTTAACGGCGGACGAGCCGATTACGGCGTGGCCCACGCGGAAAGCTATCATCACGCGCGCTTCGGTGTGGCCTATGCCCAGCCGCTGGTGGGCGCCTGGCAGGACAAGTCCATCGACCTTATCGGCCACAGCTTCGGCGGGGCCACCGTGCGCCTGTTTCTGGATATCCTGGACAGGGGCCGCCCCGAGGAGATCGAGGCCGCCAAGGCCGCCGGTACGGTCCCCTCCCCGTTTTTCCTGGGCGGGCAGGCCGGGTGCATCCACTCCGTCACCACCGTGGCCGCCCCCCACAAT
>DAOPXW010000002.1:44316-48759 GCA_035352555.1 Oscillospiraceae bacterium | reverse complement strand
TCTCGTCGCTCTGATAGGCGTTGGAATAGATGGTGAACTGCATCCGCGTGCGTTCGGCCGCGATATTCAGGCGGGAATTGTCCGCAAAGCGGTAGAATGCCAGATGGAAATCGTCACTGAGGGTCTCCCAGCGTTTCAGCTCGGCATTTTCAAGGCAGGCTGCCGCTTCCTCCTGCACCCGGCGCAGCGCGGCCACCATATCCGCCCTTTTGCTGGAGCGGCAGGAGAACTTCATGGCGATGACGTCGAACTCGATCATCAGGCTGAAAATATCCTCCAGATCCTTTCGCGTCAGCCTGACCACCCGCATCCCCACATTGGGCTGGTACTCGATGAGCCCGTCCTGCTGGAGGCGGGTCAGGGCCTCGCGGATGGGCGTGGAACTCACGCCCAGCTTTTCCTGCAGGGTCTTGGTGGTCAGTTTTTCGCCCGGCTTCAGCCGCTGGCTGAGGATATCCTGACGTATTACATTATAGATTTGCTCGGTAACGGTCTTGATGCTGTCGTTCATCACGCGCGAACGCCTCCCCGATTATTGACGGTCCGCCCGCCCGCGGGACGTACCCATAATAAATTATAAAAGGTATTCTATCATGACCCGCGCAAGAAAACAACGGGGATTCTCCACGCGTGCCGCCGATGTCGGCGCCTGCCCCGTTTGTCGGTTTTGCCGCAGACGGCCCCTGCGTGTCGATATTTATGCTATTTTGTACAAATACCAAGCCTTCGGTTTGAACAAATCGTGAATTTCTGTGTATTTTGCATAATGCATATTGCAAAATATGATATTTGGCGCTAGAATTCAGCACAAGAGCATCCCCAATCTATTTTACCGCAGAAAGGAGTTGTATGATGGAAGAACTCAAATGGCCTTACCCCAATGAATTTGGTCAGGAGGAGTCCGTGACGTCGGACGTGCTGGTTTTGGGCGGAGGCCTGGCCGGCTGCTTTGCCGCCATCGCGGCCGCCCGCAGGGGGCAGCGCGTTGTGCTGGTGGAAAAAGGCTCCACCAAGCGCAGCGGCTCCGCCGGGACGGGCTTCGACCACTGGGAATCCGCCTGCACCAATCCCTGCTCCAAGGTGACGGCCAAGGAGATCGCCGAGGCCTATGTGGACGAACAGGACCACTATTCCAACGGCATCGCCCACTACATCGAGTGCCGCGAGGGCTATGACCGCCTGCTGGACCTGGAGTGCTTCGGCGGAAAGATCCGGGATACCGGCGACGATTTCAAAGGCGCTGAATTCCGGGACGAGAAGACGAAGCTGATGTTCGCCTACGATTATGAGAACCGATTTACCCTCCGGGTCTGGGGCTCCACCTTCAAACCCGCGCTTTACGCGGAGCTCAAGCGGCTGGGCGTGCACATCTACGACCGCACCGAGGCCACTGCGCTGCTCACCGAGGAAAAGGACGGCAAAAAGCGCGGCATCGGCGCGGTGGGCATGAACGTGCACACCGGCAAGCTCCTGATCTTCTCCGCGAAGGTCACGGTGCTGGCAATGTCCCGGCCGGCCCGGCTCTGGCTTTTCAACCCCGATCTGGTGGGCCTGTGCGAATTCCGGCCCATGCAGTCCATCGGCAGCGGCCACGCCATGGGCTGGCGCGCGGGGATGGAATTCACGATGATGGAAAAATCGGTCAAGGGCGAATTTTCCGCCGCGGGCCGCAGCTTTCCGCCCTACGGCGCGGGCAACAACCACAACACCTGGTACGCGGCCACGCTGGTGGACGCCCGGGGCGTGGAGATCCCCTATCTCGACCGGGACGGCAACGTGCTGAAAACGGTGTCCGAGCGTTACTATCCGGTAAAGGGGCAGAAATTTTTCCTCAAGGGCGGCGTCATTGACGAGCCCAAGTACGACTACCGCGGGCCCGAGACCATGCCCTTCGACGAGCTGATGAAGCGGGGCTATCAGCTGCCCTTCTATGCCGATCTCAGCCGCATGCCCGACGACGAGCGCCGGGTCATCTGGGGCATGATGGTGGGCGAGGAAGGCAAAACCAAGATCCCCATCCTTGAAAACTATACCCGTCGGGGCTTTGATCCCACCCGCCACGCGCTGCAGTGCTACGGCACCGGCTGGCAGTCGGCGGCGTTCCTCAGCCAGGAGCGGCAGCTTTTCGGCGCCCCCGGCGGCATCATGCACGACTGGGACCTCAAGACCAACATTGACGGCGTCTATGCCGGCGGTGACCAGCTTTTCGCCTCGGACTGCGCGGGTTTTGCCTGTGCCACGGGTTACTATGCCGGCCGGAAGGCCGCGGAATACGCCGCCCATGCGGCGCTGTCGCCCATCGACCGCAGCGAGGTGGAGCGCGAGCGCGAGCGGCTGTACGCCCCTATGTACCGCGCCGACGGCGTCACCTGGAAGGAGCTGAACATGGCCATCTCCAAGGCCATGCAGAACTACTGCGGCGGCATCAAGTGCGACGCGCTGCTGCTGGAGGGCCTCGACCTTCTCAAGAGCTACCGCCGGGACATCGTGCCCCAGCTCTACTGCTGCAATCCCCACGATCTCATGCGCACCCATGAGGTGCTGGATATTCTGGACGTGTCCGAAATGATCCTCAACGCCTGCCTGCTGCGCAAATCCAGCTCCAAGCCGCTGTGTTTCGATCGCAGCGATTACCCGGAGCTGGACCCGGCGCGCGACCACCATCTGATCACCCTCCGGCAGGAGAACGGTAAAATCGTCCGCGGCGACGTGCCGGGCGACTATTTCGGCGATCTGGAGACGGAATACGAAAAGCGCAATCAGGACTATATCGGAGGTGAGGGCAAATGAAATCCATGAACGAACTCAAGGTTTCCGTGGTGCCGTGCAGCGCCACGCCGCTGCTGTTTGACGACAAGCTCTGCGTCGGCTGCAACGCCTGCGCCAACATCTGCCAGTGCGATATTCTTCTGCCCAACCCCGAGCAGGGCCGGCATCCCATCGTGGTCTATCCCGGCGAGTGCTACTATTGCGGGGCCTGCGTCATGGTTTGTCCCAACAAGGGCGCCATCCAGATCCAGCATCCCGTCATGAACCGCGCGAAGTTCGTCCCCGTGAAACCGGATCCCTCCGCCCGCTAAAAAATGAAAGGGGAGTAAACACATGAAAGAAAGCACCAAAAAGCTGGGCCTGATCGGCTGTATCGCAACCGGCATCGGCGCTATCATCGGCTCCGGCATCTTCGGCTCGCTGCCCACCGTTATCAACGACATCGGTCCCGGTGTTATTATGGCGCTGATACTTGCCACCGTCTATACGCTGGCAAAGATGATCCCCAACGTTTATGTCTCCTCGGTCATTCCCGCCTCCGGCAGCTTTTTTGTGGCGCCCACCAAGCTCGTTCACCCCATCGTCGGAATGTACATGGCGGCGCAGAACCTGCTTCAGCCCGTGCTGGTATCCGTGTTCGCGGTGCTGTTTTCCGATTACTTCGTCACCCTGTTCCCCGCGCTGGCGGGACACGGTGTAGCCGTCAGCGTCGCCATACTGATCGTCTACGCGGGCATCGCGTATCTCGGAAACCACACCTTTGCCACCGTGAACAACATTATGGTCATCGCGCTGCTGGTGGCCATGGCGCTGTATATCTTCGTCGGCCTGCCCAACATGAATCCCGGCCAGCTGACGCTGGGCGAGGTCTTTGCCCCCGGCCTGAAGCTCACCACGCTCGGCGCGGCGATCGCCATCCTGTCCTCGTCCCTGTCCGGCGGCGCCGCCGTGTCGCAGATCGCGGACGATGTGAAAAACCCCCGCCGCAACATTCCTCTGGCGCTGATCCTGTCCCCCTCGCTGGTGGCCGTGATCTATATTCTCATGGCCGTGGTGACACTGGGCACCATGCCCGCCGGCGCGCTCACCACCCTGTCGGACGTGGGCTCCGGCTTCCTCAGCCCGGCGCTGCTGACCTTCTTCATCGTAGGCGGCCCCATCTGCGGCGTGCTGACCTCCATGGTGCCGGTCATCATGCTCACCTGCGCCCAGATTCAGGCCGCGGCCGACTGCGAGCTGTTCCCTGAGGTCATCGGCAGGAAAAACAAGTTCGGCGTATCCCCCATCATTCTCGGCTTTGTCATGCTGTTCGCCGTCGGCTGCGCCGCCACAGGTTCCAGCTTCGGTGTCCTGATGACGATTTTCTCCTTTGTGAACTGCCTTGGCGACATGGTGCTGTGCGTCGTGCCGTTCTTCCTGAAGAAAAAATACCCCCACGCCTGCGGGCATGCCGGTTTCGCCATGCCCCTGTGGCTGATGTACGCACTGTCCGTGTTCGCCTTCATCGCGGCGGCGTACCTGTCGTATTCCGCGCTGATCACGCTCAGCGCGACAGTCTGGGCGCTGATGGGCGGCTTCGTGCTGCTGTTTGTGATCTATCTGGTCTTCCGCGTACGCTATCTCAAGAGCAAGGGCCGCGACCTGATGCGCGATCTCAAGACCCCCTACCAGCCC
>DAOPXW010000002.1:1887-44216 GCA_035352555.1 Oscillospiraceae bacterium | reverse complement strand
GGAGGCCGAATGCCTGGCGCTGGATCGGCAGGCCTGACCGCTCCCGATTCCGCACGCGCGGAAAGCAACCTGAACTAAAAATGGGCGCGTTGCGGAACTTTCGTTCCGCAGCGCGCCCTCGTGGTTTGCCTTACGCTCAGATGAGATTCTTTTCGCGCAGATCGGCGATCTTTGCGTCGTCGTAGCCGAGGATATCCTTGAGGATAGCGTCGGTATCCTGGCCGAGCGACGGTGCGCCGCGCCAGACCTGGCCCGGGGTGCTGGACAGCTTCGGGGCGATGCCGAACGCGGTGATATCGCCGTCCACAGTCTGATCCCTGTAGGTGATCCAGTCGTTGCGGGACTTGAAATGCTCGTTTTCAAAGACGGATTTCGCGGTGTTGACGGCGGAGCAGGGGACCTTAACGGCGGCCATGGCCTCCTCGATCTCCGCTGCGGTGTGGCTGGCGCACCACGCGACAACCTTATCGTTCAGCTCGCGGCCCTTGGGAGAGGCGACGGCTTCCGCGTTGGAGGAGCAATCCTGATAGGTGAAGTAATTGAGGTCGAAGCCGAGACCCTGCAGGCATCTCTTATACACGCCGGGGCCGAAGGCGCCCAGCGCGACATCAAAGCCGTCCTTGGATTTGAACAGATTGTAGGGCTGGAACGCGGGAGAGGCGTTGCCCGTGCGTCCGGAGACCTTGCCGGTCATAGTATAGGTGGTATAGACGCCGCACATATACTGGGCCATGGCCTCGAACTGCGCCACGTCGACGATCTGGCCCTTGCCGGTCTTCTGGGCGGCGGTGTAGGCGGCCAGCGTGCCGAAGGCGGTGCACATGGCGGAGACGAAGTCGTTCATATAGGGCTTGGCCACGACGGGATCGCGGTCCGGGTCGCCCTGCAGGTACAGCCAGCCGGAGAAGGCCTGACCGATCATATCGTAGGAAGCGCGGTCGCACACCTCGGGGATGCCGCCGAATTCCTTGTGGCCCAGGCCGCTGATGTGGACGATGACGAGCTTCGGATTGACCGCCAGCATGTCGGCGTCGCTGATGCCCAGCTTATCAAGCCAGACCATGTTCTCCATGAACACGTCGGCTTCCTTCAGCAGACCGTAGAAGATTTCCTTCACTTCGGGGTGCTTGAGGTTCAGTTCAAGGCTCATGGAAAGCTTGTTGCGCGCATCCTGCGCCCATGCGGTGGAGACCTTTTTGCCGTTGACCTCCGCGAAGGGTCCCAGCATACGCAGGGTGTCGCCGACACCGGGGCGCTCGATATGGATGACCTCGGCGCCGAAGTCAGCCAGCATCGTCGCCGCGAAAGGCATGGCGATCAGGGAACCGCTGTCGATAATACGCATACCCGCAAAGGGGCCGTACTTGGGGATAATGGTTTTACGTTCGCTCATGATAGAAACTCCTTTCAATTTTTACGGTTTTTGATTTCAGAGAGAATAGCGGGAATCAGCGTCCTGTAATCGCCGACCATGCCGTAATGGGACATGTCGAAGATCGGCACGCCGGGGGTGTGGTTGAGGCTGACGATGCAGTTGGCGTTCTGCATGCCCACCTGATACTGCACGGAGCCGGAGATGGCCACGTTAATGATCATGCGGGGCTTGACGGTAGTTCCGCTCTGGCCGATCTGCTGCTCGTGATCAAGCCAGCCGTTGTCCACCAGCGGTCTTGAGGCGGCGAGCTGGCCGCCCAGAAGGGACGCGAGTTCGCAGAGTTCCTCCAGGTCCTTCTCTTCCTTGATGCCGCGGCCGCCGGCCACGAGGATCTCGGAATTTTCGATGCATTTGCCGGTATCCGGCTTCGCTGCGGTTTCAAGAACCTCGAAGTCCGGGTCCGCAGAAACATCGACTGTTTCAACGACAAGCTTCCCTTTGGCGCCCGCTCTGGGCTCCAGCGGCTCAAACATCTTGGGGCGCACGGTGGCCATCTGGGGCCGGCGCTCCAGAATCACGATGTGGGCCAGAATGCTGCCGCCGTAGGCCGGGGTCGTCTGATAGAAGACGCCGTCCTCGTCGAAGCCCAGATCGATGGCATCGGCGGTGAGGCCGGTGTCGAGAGGCACCATCATCCGCGGCGCGAGATCGCGGCCGAGGGAGGTCGCCCCGTACAGGAGGATGGACGGTTTGTATTTTTCGGCGAGCTGCTGGAGCGCCGCCTGATAGGGCCTTGCGCTGTACTGTTCGAGATTTTTGTCCTCCGCCAGGACGACCTGATCCGCGCCGTACTCAAACAGCGTATCCGCCATCGCGCGAACCCCGTTTCCAAGCAGGACCGCGGTGATCTCCTCGCCGGTGTGGGCTTTGAGCTCCTGCGCCTTTGCCAGAATTTCCAGCACGGCGTTTGAAAGCTTGCCGTTCTGCTGCTCGGCGAACACCCAGATGCCTTTATATTCTTCTTTTGCCATGGTGCCGCCTCCTTCAGATAATGTGCTCCGCGTGGAGCATATCGGCAAACTGCGCGGCTATCTCCTCGGGCGAACCCTGGAAATAGACGGTGTTGGTATTCCGCTTGGGCGGCTCAAAGACCTTCTTGGTGGAGGAGGGCGAGCCGGGAATTCCCGTGCGGGCGGTGTCCGCGCTGAGCTCCGCCGCGTTCCAGATATATCTCGGCTTTTTCAGCGCCTTCATGATATTGATGGGCGTGGCGTAGCGGGGCTTGTTGATGTCGGCGGTGACGGTGACCAGTGCGGGGAGCTTGGCCCGAACCTTCTGGACGCTGTCCTCCAGCACCCGGTCGCACACGACCCAGCCGTCCTGCACGTCGATGGAGGAGGCCAGGGTGATCTGGGGGATGCCCAGGCAGGCCGCGGTGGCCGGGCCGGTCTGTGCGGTGTCGCCGTCCACGGCGTGGCGGCCGAACAGCAGCAGGTCAAAATCGCCGATCTTCTCCGCCGCTTTGGAAAGCGTATAGGCCGTGGCCAGCGTGTCCGCGCCGCCGAAAGCCCGGTCGGACAGCAGGCAGGCCTCGTCGCAGCCCAGTGCCAGCGCCTTTTTCAGCACTTCCTCCGCCTGCGGGGGACCCATGCTGATAGCCACTACCGTGGCGCCGTACTTCTCCTTGAGCTGCACGGCGGCCTCCACGGCGTTGGCGTCGAGGGGGTTGAGCATACTGGCAACACCCTCGCGCTTCAGGTTTCCGGTTTTGGGATCGAGCTTCACGTCGTCCGTATCCGGAACCTGTTTTACAAATACAAGTATCTTCATTCTGCTTGCTCCGAAAATTAAAGATTACTGTGCCAGAACAGCGCCGCTGATGACCATGCGCAGGATCTCGCTGGTGCCCTCGCCAATCTCAAGCAGCTTGGCGTCGCGGTAGAACCGCTCCACATGGAACTCCGCGCTGTAGCCGTTTCCGCCCAGCACCTGGATGCACTCGTCGCAGATCTCGCAGCACCATCTGGAGCTGAGGAGCTTGAGCTCGGCGGCTTCCACGGTGTGGCGCTTGCCCTCCGCCTTCATCTCGGCGGTGTCCCACACCATGAGATCCGTGGCGCGGACCTTGGCGGCCATGTCGGCAAACTTGAAGGCCACGCCCTGATATCTGGCAATGGGCTTTCCGAAGGTGGTACGCTCGTTGGCGTAGGCCTTGGCGATGCTCATGGCGTGCTGGGCGAGGCCGGAGGCGATGGCGCCGATGGAGATGCGGGCGCCGTCCAGCGCGATCATGGCGATCTTGAAGCCCATGCCCTCCGCGCCTACCAGCGCGTCGGCGGGCAGCTTGATGTTGTCGAAGGACAGCTCGCAGGTGGCGGAGCCGCGCATGCCCATCTTGTGCTCGAACTTACCGATGGTCAGACCCTCGGCGTCCTTGGGGACGATGAACACGGAAATGCCCTTGGCGCCGGCGTCGGGGTCGGTCTTCGCCATAATGAGATAATAGTCGGCCACGCCGGAGTTGGTGATCCAGGCCTTGCCGCCGTTGAGCACATAGCCGTCTGCGGTCTTGGCTGCCACGGACTTGATGCCGGCGGCGTCGGAGCCGGCGCAGGATTCGGTCAGACCGAAGGCAAAAATCTTGCCCTCTGCCGCCAGCGGAAGGTATTTTTCTTTCTGTGCCTCGCTGCCGTGGGTAAGGATCATGTCGGCCGCCAGCCAGTTGGCGTCTAGAAACAGCGCGGTGCTGGCGCTGCCCTTGGCGATCTCGTTGACGACGATCTCGCTGGTCACGGCGTCTCCGCCGCCGCCGCCGTACTGCTCGGGCAGGTGGATGCCCATAAGCCCGGCTTCGCACAGCTTCGCATGAAGATCATGGTCGAAACCGTTCTCGTCCATCCACTTGTCGCGGGGCTCCACCTCGTTTTTGGTGAACTCGCGGACCATGTCGCGGATCATCGTCTGTTCCTCTGTGAACTTAAACATACTGCGTTCCTCCGTTAATTATTTGAAAGCCTGTCCTCCGAAAAGTCCAGTCTGTCATGTAACAGCTTGATCGTTTTTTGCCCTATTTGTCTATCTGTATCACAATCTGTTACTGCTTATCGCCTGGTTTCGCTCACTTTCCGGGGCGTTTCCTCGTCTAATATTTAACATTACAATAACAGAAAGTCAATGTATATTTCGTGAACAACCGAAATTTTGGAGATTGTGCCAAATCGTCTGTCTGCTTGTTAAGAATTTGACCCATATTTTCTATAACAGTTAGGGGTAAATCGGCAGCGGATACCGCCGGTTGTTCTCCGCTGTGTCATTATTCCGCAGCGGCGAGAAGTTTTTCTTGCCTGTGCGCAGGCAGGCGCTGTATAATAAATAAAACAGCATTTCAGGAGGTGGTTCCCCTGTCCATCAAAAACAACATGGTGCTCGCCCATATTGAAGGGCTCGCCACGGGGACAAAGCTCTCCGTCCGCGGGCTGTCCGCCCAGCTGGGCGTCAGCGAGGGGACCGTCTACAAGGCCATCAAGGACGCCGAGGCCAGAGGGCTTGTGGTGACCCGGCCCAAAGCGGGCACCTTTCGCGTCGATACCGCCATCAGCGAGGAAACCGGGGATGTGACCGTCTCCGAGCTGGCGAAGCTGCTGGGCCTTACCCTGGCCGCCGGCGGCAGCCACGGCGGAAACGTGATCGCAAAGCTCATTATCTGCGACAGCGACGAAGCCGGACTGGTGCGCCAGCTGGAAAAATGCAGCCCGGCAGACACCCTGTGTATCGCGGGGAACCGGCCCGATCTGCAGCTGATCGCCGTGGATTTCGGGGCGAACCTGCTCATCACCGGCGGGAGCCGCGCCACGGACTACGAGCTTGTTCAGGCCGAGAAGAAGGGCGCCTGCATTCTCTATTCCATCCAGAGCACCTACACGCTGATCCGGCTTTTTGACAATCAGTTTTCGGACCGGCGGCGTTCCGGCATGGAAGCGGACGTGGGCGAATGGATGCAGACGCCGGATTTTCTCTACCAAAACGATATTGTTGCCGACTGGCACAAATTTTATAAGCAGAACCTTTCCGGAATCAACCAGTATCCCATCGTGGACGACGATCTGAACATCTGCGGCGGGCTGGATATCAGCAGGGCCTTCGCGGCCACCTTTTCCCAGCGGCTGTCGGACCTCATCGCCGACGGCGGGGTGCTGACGGTCGGGCGCAGCGAGTCCCTGCACGAGGCGACGAAGAAAATGATCCTGTCCGGCGGCAGTCTCGCCGCGGTGACCGGCGACGACGGCAGGATGGACGGCGTCCTCTCCGCCAACGATCTGCTGCGCTACCACATCTATGCCGACAGCTGCGGACACGGCTTCCAGGCGGAGCCGTTTTTGACTTATCTGCCCGTTGCCTCCTCGAAAACCCGGTTCGTCTACGGGCTCAGGGTGCCGGAGAGCGAGCTCGGCAACCTGCCGAACCTTGAGATGTCCCTACTGCTGGCGGCCGCCGGACGGCACGTGGAGGCCGCGGGCTGCCCCGCGTACAAGATCGACAGCGGCACTTTTTTCGCGCCGGAGCGCATGGAGCTGTCCGACGGGCTGATGCTCACCACGGCGCTCACCGTATCCGGCAGCTCCAGCTATATTGTGGACGCGGAGATCCATGACGACGCCCATTCCTACGCCAAGGCGATCCTCATGTTCTCTCCCGCGTCCTGAAAGACGGTGATGGAATGTACTTGCTATCGGAAGAACAGCTTGCTTTCAAAAAGGAGCTGCGCGCGTATTGCGACGCGGAGATCCGTCCGGCGGCCGAGGAACTGGACAGGGCCGGCGCTTTCCCCCGGTCGCTGTTTGCCCGCGCGGGCGAGCTGGGTTATCTGGATATCTCCTTTTCCCCCGCCCGCGCCGGGGCAAAATACGGCGCGCTGGCCGGCACCATCATTCTGGAGGAATTTTCCCGCGGCCTGCCGGCTCTGAGCCTGGCCATGAGCCCCCACAGCCAGTGCTGCGACATCATCGCCGCGGCGGGCACCGAAACGCTGCGGCGGCGCGCGCTGGGCCCGGCCACCCGGGGCGCGGCCGTGCTGGCCTTCGCCCTGAGCGAGCCCAGCGGCGGCTCGGACGCGCTGGGCATTGACACCACGGCGGTGCGCCGGGGCGGCGAATGGATACTCAACGGCAGAAAGTGCTGGATCACCAACGCCCCTGTGGCTGACGGTTATATCGTGGCGGCCAGAAGTCCCGCCGCCGGCCGCAGCCGCAGCGTGAGTCTTTTCTATGTGGATCGCGCGGCGCCGGGGCTGACGGTGTACCCGGCGGAGGAGATGATCGGCGTGCGCTGCTCGCCCACCAGCTCCATCGAGATGGACGACTGCCGCATCCCCGCCGACTGTCTGGTGGGCGAGGAGAGCAGCGCCTATCCCCTGATCAAGACCATGCTCAACGTCGGGCGGCTCAACATGTCCGCGCTGGCGGTGGGCATCTCGCAGGCCGCCATGGAGGCCACCCTGCGCAGCACCAGCGTCATCGGGCAGTACGGCAGGAGCCTTTCCTCCAGTCAGGCGGTGTCCTTCAAGGTCGCCGATATGTATTCCGGCATCGCCATGTCCCGCAACTCCCTGTACCATGTGGCGGCGCTGATGGAGGCCGGAAAGCCCGTGACCACCGATGTGGCGGCGCTGAAGATGTTCTCCACCGAGCGCTGCGGCGAAATCTGCGCCGCGGCCCGGCAGCTCCACGGCGCGAAGGGCCTCACCACCGGCAGCGAGGTGGACCGCTGTTTTCGCGACGCCCAGTTCCTCACCATCGGCGAGGGTACCAGCGAGATCTGCCGCATCGTGGTCTCCAAGGCGCTGTACCGGACGGAGCCCGGAGCTCTCTGATCCCTCGCACTCCCCCCCCCGCATCATCCCCCAAATCCGTTTCTCTTTTAGTTCTTTGACAGGCTAAAACACGCCGCAGAGCGATGCTCTGCGGCGTGTTTCTTATAAAATACCCGGGCGGCCTGCGGGTCACTCCGCCCTGTGGCAGGCGACACGGTGGCTGCCGCCCCGCAGCGCGGGCGTCTCGCTGCTGCAGCGGGCGTCGGCATAGGGGCAGCGGGTGTGGAAGCGGCAGCCGGCCGGCGGGTCGGCGGGGCTGGGCAGCTCCCCCTCCAAAATGGGTGTCTCCGCCGCCCGCGCCCGGGGGTCCAGCCCCGGCGCGGCCCGCAGCAAAAACTGCGTATAGGGGTGCTCCGGGTGGTCGAAGATCTCCGCCGCGTCCCCCTCCTCGCACAGCTTCCCCAGAAACATCACGCACACCCGGTCGGCCACGAAGCGCACCACAGACAGGTCGTGGCTGATGAAAAGATAGGTCAGTCCATAGCGCGCCTGTATCTCGTTGAGCAGGTTGAGGATCTGGTTTTGCACCGACACGTCCAGCGCGGACACGGGCTCGTCGCACACCACCAGCGCCGGGTGCAGGGCCAGCGCCCGGGCGATGCCCACCCGCTGGCGCTGGCCGCCGGAGAATTGATGGGGATAGCGGGTCAGATCGTTTTCCGGCAGCCCCACGGCCGCCAGCAGCGCTTTTACTTCCTCGGCGGTCTCTTTCTTCCCGGCGCAGACGCGCCAGGCCTCCAGCGGCTCCGCGACGATATCCCGCACGGTCATGCGCGGGTCCAGCGCCGCGTAAGGGTCCTGAAACACGAACTGCATCTGCCGCCGGTAGGGCGCCAGCGCCGCTCCCCGCAGGGCGGTGATATCCGTCCCGCGATACAGGATCGTCCCCGCGTCCGGCTCCGTCAGGCGGATGAGGGTGCGGCCCAGCGTGGATTTCCCGCAGCCCGATTCCCCCACCAGCGCCAGCGTCTCGCCCTGGCGCAGCGCGATGTCCACGCCGGAAACGGCATGGATCTTTTTGCGCCCCGCCGGGAATTCTTTGACCAGGCCCCGCCCCTCGATGAGCAGGGGGCTTTCCTCTTTCATACGCCGCCTCCCGTCTCAACGCAGCGGGCGAAATGCCCCGGCATGAGCTCCCGCAGGGGCGGACGGACCTCGGCGCAGCCCGGACAGGCCTGCCCGCAGCGGGGCGCGAAGCGGCAGCCGGGCGGCAGGCGCAGAAAGTCCGGCACGCCGCCGGGGATCGTGTCCAGCACCGCGTCCCCCGCCCGCAGGGACTGCACCGCGCCCAAAAGCCCCCGGGTATAGGGGTGGGCCGGGCGATCGAAAAGGGCGCACACGGGCGCCTGCTCCACGATCTGTCCCGCGTACATCACGCTCACGCTGTCGCACAGCTGGGCTACCACGCCCAGATCGTGGCTGATCAGCAGCACGCTGGTGCCCTGTTTTTCCGTCAGCGCCCGCAGCAGCCGCAGGATCTGCGCCTCCACGGTCACATCCAGCGCGGTGGTGGGCTCGTCGGCGATGAGCAGCCTGGGCCGGCAGATCATGGCCATGGCGATCACGGCCCGCTGCTGCAGTCCGCCGGAGAGCTGATGGGGATAGCAGTCGTACCGCTTCTCCGGGTCGGGAATGCCCACCTTCTCAAACATCCGCACCGTCTCCGTCCGGGCCTCGGCCCGGGAGAGGCCCCGATGCAGCCGCAGCGTCTCCGCCACCTGTCTGCCCACGGTCATCACCGGGTTGAGACTGGTCATGGGTTCCTGGAACACCATGGAAATCTCGCCGCCGCGGAGTTTTCCCAGCTCCCGCTGGGACAGCGCGGTCAGCTCCCGCCCCTCGAAGCGGACGGAGCCGCCGTATATTTTCCCCGGCTGGCGGATCAGGCCCATCACAGCCCGGCCCGTCATGCTCTTGCCGCAGCCGGATTCGCCCACCAGACCCGCCACGCCGCCCCGGGGGATGGTCAGGGAAACACCGTCCACGGCCATGGCCACGCCCTTTTCCGTGGGGAACCCGGCGCGCAGATCGGCTATTTCCAGCGTGTTTTCCATCGCGCCCTCCTCACAGATTTTTCAGCTGCGGGTCCAGCACGTCCCGCAGCCCGTCGCCCAGGAAATTGAAGGCCAGCACCACCAGCATAATGGCCAGGCTGGGAGCCAGGCTCAGCCAGGGGTTGGTGTACAAAAACTGCCGGCCCATATTGCAGATCAGGCCCCAGGACGCCTGGGGCGGCTGGATGCCGATGCCCAGAAAGCTCAGGGCGCTCTCCGACAGGATGGCGGAGGGCACGTTGAGGGTAAAGAGCACCAGAATGGACGGCAGGCAGTTGGGCAGGATGTGCCGCAGCATGATGCGCCCGCGCTTCACGCCGGCGCAGCCGGCCGCCTGGACATATTCGCTCTCCCGCAGCTTCAGCGTCTCGGCGCGGACGATGCGGGCCGCCCCGGCCCAGTTCACCAGCGCCAGCGCCAGGAAAATGTTGATGAGCCCGTCGCCCAGCGTGTACATGATGACCATGGCCAGCAGCATGGACGGGAAGGCCAGCATCACATCCGCCAGGCGCATGATCACGGCGTCGGCGCGCCCGCCGATATAGCCCGCCACAATGCCCAGCGCCGCCCCGGCCAGCATGGAGATCACCGTGGGCACCACGCCCACCAGCAGCGACACCCGGGAGCCGTACAGCAGCCGGGTCAGCAGGTCGCGGCCCGCCTCGTCGGTGCCCAGCCAGTGGGCGGCCGAGGGCGCGGCCAGCCGGGCGGCGAGATCCTGCTGCTCGTAGCTGTAGCCGGTGAGCACCGGGGCCAGCAGCGCCGCCAGCGCAAACAGCGCGATCACCACGGCGGACACCCGGGCCGTCGGATTCTCCCGCCAGAGGCGCCGCAGCGCGTCCCGGAAGGGGCGCTCCTCCGCCGGCTCCCCACAGGCGGCGCGGACGAAATCCCTTTGCGTATGGAAAAGCGGCATCGCTCACGCCTCCTTTCGGATTCTGGGGTCCAGCACGGCGTACAGACAGTCCGCCGTCAGGTTGCCCAGGATGACCAGCACCGTGGAAAACAGCACCGTGCCCTGCAGCAGCGGGATATCCCGCGCCGAGATGGCCTGCACCGCCAGCCGGCCGAGACCGTTGACGGAGAACACCGTTTCGCAGATCACGGCGCCGGACAGCAGCGACGACAGCTGTACCGCCATCAGGGTGATCACCGGCAGCATGGCGTTTCGCAGCGCGTGCCGCCAGACCACGGCCCGCCCCCCCAGGCCCTTGGCCCGGGCGGTGTCGATATAATCCTGGCTCAGCGCCTCCGCCAGGGTGGAGCGGGTCAGCCGGGCCACGCTGCCGGCGGAATTCCAGCCCAGCGCGATGGCGGGCAGGATGTAGCCCGCGAAGCTGTCCGTGCCGGAAAGCGGAAACCAGTTGAGCTTATAGGCCAGCAGATATTGCAGCAGCATGGCCACAATGAACACCGGCATGGACACGCCCAGCAGGGAAAAGCCCATGAACAGCCGGTCGGCGGCTCCGTTTTTCTTCACCGCCGCGCCCACGCCGCACAGGATGCCTACCGTCCAGGCCACCGCCGCGGCCAGCAGGGCCAGAATCAGCGTGTGGGGAAAGGCCGCCGCCATCAGCGAAGATACGCTGCGGTGGAGGGAATAGCTGGTGCCGAGATTCCCCGTCACCGCGCCGCTGATATACTTCCAGAACTGCACATAGACGGGCTGATCCAGGCCCAGCTCCGCCGTCATGCGCGCGATGGCGTCCGTGTCGGCGTGCTCGCCCATCATGGTCACCACGGCGTTGCCCGGCACGATGCGCAGCAGCACGAAGATCAGCAGCGCCACGCAGAACAGCACCAGCACCGTCTGGGCGATTCGTTTGAGAATACTTTGAACCATGGAACCCTCCAAACGCGGGATACGGGCGCGGAATTTTTCCGCGCCCGCTCCTGTTGGCAAAACGGTTTTCCGGATTATTTCAGGGTCACGTCCTTGGCGTAGAAGTTGGAGTAGCCCGCCCAGTAAGGCACGAAAGCGGAGACCCGGTCGCCGAGGGCGAAGAGGTGGGTGTTTTCAAACAGCGGCACCCAGGCCGCGTCGTCGGAAACGATGATCTTTTCCAGCGCCTGATATTCCGTCATGCGCGCGTTGTCGTCGGTGATGGCGGAAGCCGCGGCCACCCGGGCCATCACGGCGGTATCCGCGAAATTCAGGCTTCTCAGCTTGGTTTTATCCGGGCTGCCGAAGAAGGTGTACATGATGTTGGCCGGGTCGTTATAGTCCATGGTCCAGTTGGCGATAAAGGCGTCCATCTCGCCGGATTTGCGCAGATCCAGCCAGGAGGAATCGTCGTAGGACTTGATCTCGGCGGTGATGCCCGCGGCCTTCAGCTGCTCGGCCACGATCTGATACACCAGCTGGGTGCTGGAGGTCGCGGAGGAATCCATGGACAGCTCGAATTTCACCTCGCCGTCGGCATAACCGGCCTTCTCCAGCAGGGCCTTGGCCCCGGCGGGATCGCAGCTCACGCGCTGCAGCGCGTCGTTATGGCCCCACACGCCGGTGGGGATGATCCCCGCCTCTGCCACGGCGTCGCCGCCGTAGACGGAGCTGATGATGGCATTCACATCGACGGCCATCTGCACGGCCTTGCGCACGCTGACGTCGGAGAGGTACTTGTTGTTCTCGTTCATGGCGAGATAGGTCAATCCCACCCGGGGCGCGACCACAAGCTTGTCGGCATAGGTGGTCTTATAGGTGGACTGCACGATGGTGGAATCCAGCGACTCCAGATCGAGGATGTCCAGCTCGCCCTTCTGATACAGGAGATTCTGGGTGGAGGCGTCGGGCACGATGCTGACGATCACCTTGGTCACGGAGGGCTTCTTGCCCCAGTATTTTTCGTTGTACACCAGCGTGTAGTGGTCGTTGGGCAACCATTCCGTGATCACGTACGGGCCGGTGCCGATGGTATCGGCGCAGTCCTTGCCGAAGTTTTTGACCTTGGCCATGGTTTCGGCGTCCACAATGGACACGCCCGGGCCGGTGAGCTCCGCCACGAAGCCGGCGTTGGGGGCGGCCAGCGTGATGGAGAAGTGGGTGTCGTCAATGACCTTGAAGCCCTCCAGCGACTGGGCTTCGCCGTTTTTCAGCGCCTCGCCGCCCAGGACCTCCAGCGGGACATCGTCGTTGACGCCGCCCGCGGTGAGCAGCCGCTCAAAGGTATACTGCACGTCGGAGGCGGTCAGGGCGCTGCCGTTGGAGAACACCACGCCGTCCCGCAGGGTGAAGGTGTAGGTCAGGCCGTCGCCGGACACGGTATAGTCCGTGCACAGGCTGGGCACCACCTTGCTGCTGCCGTCGGACTGGACCTCGACTTCAAACAGCCGGTCGAACACGTTCATGGGCACCATGTAGTTGTCCGTGGTCTGCGCCACATCCATGGTGGTGATATCGTACAGCGCGGCCACGCGCAGCGTGCCCGCCTCCACCGTGCCGGAGCCGCCGGCGCCGGGATTCGCCGCCGTGCCGCAGGCGGCGAGGGCGCAGATCAGGGTCAGTGCAAGCAGAAAAGCAAGAAACTTTTTCATCGTCGGCCTCCTGAAAAGATTTGGTACTTTCCATGATAGCAGACGGCGAACGGCAATGAAATAGTCGGGAGTTTCAATAATATTGCAAAATGTGCTGTACAGCCTGTCCGCCGCCGGGGAATCAGAGATTCCCGATCAGCACCGTATCCAGCCGCTCCCCAGCGGCGGCGGCCAGGCGTCTCAGCAGGGGGATGTCCGTGGGCGCCCGATCCGCGTATTTTCGTCTCGGAAAAAACCGGGTGATGTGCAGCGGAATGGTCCTGTCCACCGACGCCACCCAGTCCGCCAGCGCACGCATCTCGCGCTCCGAATCGTTCCCGTCGGGGACGATCAGCGCCGTCAGCTCCACATGGGAAACCGCGGCGGCCCGGACGATAAAGGCTTTCACCGTTTCCAGATCGCCCCCCAGGGCGGCGTACCATTCCGGGGAAAAGCCCTTCAGGTCGATGTTGAAGGCGTCCGCGTAGGGCAGCACCTGTTCCAGCGTCCCGGGGCAGAACGCGCCGTTGGTCACCACCACGTTCTTCATGCCCCGCTCCCGCACCAACCGGGCGGTATCCCGCACATATTCATAGCCGATCAGCGGCTCGTTATAGGTGAAGGCCACCCCGATATTCCCCCGCGGCTTCAATTTCTCGGCGTACTCCGCCAGCGTCTCCGGCGCCACGGTCTCCCACGCGGCCGTCTTGTCGTCGGCGCAGGAGATGGCGTCGTTCTGGCAGAAGGGGCAGTCCATGTTGCAGCCGTAGCTGCCCGCGGACAGCACCAGCGAGCCGGGGAAAAACCGCGCCAGCGGCTTCTTCTCCACCGGGTCCAGCGCCAGGGACGTCACTCTGCCGTAGTTGGCGCACACGCACGCCCCGGCCACGTTTTTCCGCCCCCGGCAGAAGCCGGTCTGCCCCTCGCGCAGCCGGCAATGGCGGAAGCAGACCGGGCAGACGAGCTCAGACATGGCGGATCACCTCGAAGCGCTGCAGGCGGACGGGTTCGTCCGGGCCGATGCCGCCCTTGCGCCTTGCGATGGCGACCTGTTCGGCCACGGTATCGACGCCGTCCAGATCGGGCAGCAGCAGTCCCCTGCGGCCCCCGCAGGAGACGATCACGCCGTAGCGCCTGACGTCGAGCTGCGCCGGGGAGCCGATCTCCTCCGGGGGCGTCAGCACGTCCACGCTGTATTCCAGCAGCGGCAGTTCCTCCGCCGTGACGGGCGGGAATCTGGGGTCCCGGGAGCAGGCGGAGACGCCGTTTTGCAGAATCTCCAGCGCCACGTTGTCCGTGGTGGGCTCCGTCGTCCCGATGCAGCCGCGGAGCTGCCCGTTTTTGTGCAGCGTGGTGAACACGCCCGCGCGGCGGGCCGTGAGCTCCGCCGGGACATCCGCCGGCAGCGCCGCCCGCCGGCGGGTAGTCACGTAGGTCTCCACGGACAGTCTGACCAGGCGGACGCAGGCGTCCTCCCCGGCCCTGCGCGCCGCCAGCCGCGCCTGTTCCCCTGCCTGCGCCGCGGCCAGAAAACGGCGCGAGGTGTCCGGATCGCCGGGCGTAAAGAGGCACACCCCGTAGCCCACGCCGAAGGGCCCCTCATGGGACAGCGCCCTGCCCGTGACGGCCTGTCCGTCAAAGCAGCCCGCCATGATGGTGAACGAGCGGTGCCCGCATTCGCCCGCCCGGCTGCACAGGGCGTCGGAGAAAGCGAACAGCTCGCCGAAGGCCGCGCGGCCCATGACGTCCATGATGCGCGCGTCATAGTCGGGCCCCTCCGCGGCAAAGCCGTAGGGGCCTTCCCTGGTGAGCCGGTGGGACAGATCGCCGCTGGCCACCACCGACACGCGGCGGCCCAGCCGCTCCGCCGCCTCGCGAAGCAGCATCCCCAGCCGGTAATGCTCGGTAAGCGGCAGCCCCGACAGCCCGATCCGGACAACGGGCGGCAGCGGCGCGTCCCCGTAGGCCTCCTTAAGAAAGTACAGCGGGATCATCGTCGCGTGGTCCAGCGCGGCGCTTTTCTCCCCCGCCGTCCCGGCGGGGAGATCCTCTTTCCGGGCCAGCCGGCACAGCTCGTCCACCAGCGCCGTGTCGTATTCGGCGTCGACCCGCACCTCCGGCGCCCGGAACTGCCCAAAGCTCCCGGACGCGCCCGGCCCCGGCGAGATGTGGAACCAGTCGGCATACGCGACGCTGTGGGGCGTGGTGACCGCCAGCACGTCCGGCCCGGCCTCCGCCACAAAGCGGCACGCCCGGCGGTAGGCGTCCACCGTGGCCTGAATTCCCTTTTCCTCGCCCCGCCCCACCTGCGGTAGAATGAGCGGCGGGTGCGGTACCATGATCGCATTGATAATTGCCATACGGTCTCCTTCCTTCTTCTTTCCGCGTTCTCTCCCGGCGGCATCTTTCCGATTCTCCGCCTCCTGTTTCAGAAGCGTTTCCCGGATACGAGCCCTTTTAGCACGGCCGCGGCCGCGCTTTGGGTCTGATTTTTGTATTCCGCGCCGCCGAGGAACAGTTTTTCCACCTTCAGGTCCATCAATTCTTCTGCGGGCACAGTGTACGGATTTTTCGACAGGATCACCATATCCGCCAGCTTTCCGACCTCCAGCGAGCCGCGCTGGAGGTCGTCGAAGGTGGTCCAATAGCCATTGTAGGTCGCCATCCTCAGCGCCTGCCGGATACCGACCGCTTCCCTGGGGTTGGAGTGGTTGACCGCCTTATACAGCCAGACGATGGGGTCCGGGTCGGTGCAGGGACCGTCGCTGCCGAAAGAGACGACGCAGCCTCTGTCCGTAAAGCTCTTTACGGGATTCAGCCGCCCGTTGCGCTCTTTGCCGAGGATGCTCTCCGTATATTCGGACGGCTCCTGACGCCAGTTGTCGAAGGCGATCTGCATGGGCAGCTGGATGCGGTACTTTTCGCAGATCTCCATTCCCTCCTCCGTCGGGATGCAGGCGTGGATGATGCCGTGGCGGTGATCCGCTCTGGGGCAATCGTACAGCGCGGCCTTCAGCGCCCGGCAGGCCTGGTCAAACGCCCTGTCGCCAATAGCGTGCATCTCAATCTGCAGACCCAGCCGGTTGGCCTGCCTGCAGAATTCCGCGACCTGGTCGTCGGAATAATAAAGCACTCCGCTGTTGGCCGGATTGTTGGCATACGGCTCGTTCATGGCGGCGTCCTGCGAACCGAAGCAGCCGTCCAGCGCGCACTGAAAACAGCCGCCGATCCGGGGGAGGTGTCTCGACACGGCCACCTTCGGATTCATGCTCTGGGGAAAGACGCGAAGCTGGAAGCCGCCCTGCACGCTTTTGGCGAACAGCTTTTCCGTGCTGATGTCCAGATTCATGGGGAAGCCCACCCCGCTGACCGTGTGGACCATGCCGATCCCCTTTGACGCTTCAGTATCCACGGCCATCTGCATATCCCGGAGCAGCACGGGGATCTCCACGGAATTCGTCACCGCGTCGGAAACCGCGAAAAAGGCTTCCTGATTCATCTCGCCGGTGTCGGGATGGTAGCCCCGGAGCTTCTTCACTTTTCGTTCGACCTTCTTGAGCAGCGCCGTATTGACCACGCAGGCGTGGCCGTCGTACTTGACCACGAAAAACGGCTTGTCCGGGCAGACGCGGTCCAATTCCGCCCTGCTGACCAGCTTTCTCTCCCGGACGGAATAGGGGGACGCGCCGAATGCGACCAGAAGCTTCTGGTCGCATTCTTTTGCATAGTTCGCCGCCATGCGCAAAATTTCTTCGTTGGACTCCGCCTCCATCACATTCAGCCCCGCGTTGAAGACGGAAAACGAGGCAAAGTGCTGGTGGGTGTCGGCAAAGGCCGGGATCAGCGCCCTGCCGCCCAGGTCGATCAGCTCCGCCCGGCGGTACTTTTTCGGCAGGTCGTTCCCGACATACCGGATTCGGCCGTTTTGCTCCACGAGATATTCAAAAACCTCGTCGTTTTTGTTGACGGTCAGGATGTTGCCTTTGTAGCATTTCATACGGTTCTCCTCCAAATCAAAGTTTTCCTCCCGCGGAATTCGCCCTGGCGGGCGGGCTTGCTGCGCCCTTACGGATTTTGGCTATTGCATATTCAAATAAAAGTATAGTATTATAGGCGTGTATAAATCAACGCATGGCGCACAAAAATTTTTTTGGGAGGAGCCTGCAAAATGGCAAGAGAACTGATCTGTCTGCTTGGCAAGATGATTACCAGCCGGGTCCCTTATCAGCTTGGGCTCAAGAAGCTCACTGAAGAAGACCCCGAATATTACATCCTGGACCTCCTCTGCTCGGACGAGCTGGCCGCGATCATGCTCAAGATGGGGCTGCGCAAGCCCAAGACGCTTGAGGAGATCGCCGCGATCACCGGTACCGAACCCGCGCATCTGGAGGAGGTCCTGACGGACGCCGCAAAGAAGGGCGTTGTGGAATACAACTGGGACAACCCCGAAAACGTGAAAAAGTTCTATGTGCAGGTTTTCGTCCCCGGCCTCGCCGAGATGACGAACATGGTTCTGGACCAGGTGGAAGCGTATCCCAAGCTGGCCACCAGCTTCGAACGGCTCACGTTTCTGCCTCTGGCCGGTATGACCGAGATGATCCCTCCCGGCGGCGCCGGCGCGGGTATGCACGTCATCCCCGTGGAGAAGGCCATCCCCGCCACCAGCCAGTCCGTCAGCGTGGAGCACCTCTCCCACTGGCTGAAGAAGTACGAGGGCCAGATCGGCGTGGGCTACTGCTCCTGCCGCAACGCGGCAAGACTGGCCGGCAAGGGCTGCGGCGAGCTGCAGGACGAGCTGTGCATCTCCGTGGGCACCCTGGCCCGCTATTGCGAGGAGACCGGCAAGGGCCACAGCATCACCTATGACGAGGCCATGCGCATCCTGCAGCGCGCGGAGGACAACGGCTATGTCCACCAGATCACCAATATCGACGGCGAGAACAAGATCTTTGCCATCTGCAACTGCGAGCCGGGCGTCTGCTTCGCCCTGCGCACCAGCCAGCTGTTCAACACCCCCAACATGTCCGCCTCCGCCTACCGCGCCCATGTGGAGACGAAAAACTGCGTGGCCTGCGGCAAGTGCGTGGAGGTCTGCCCCGCCGGCGCCGCCAAGCTGGGCCAGAAGCTGTGCACCAAGGAAGGCCCCGTCCGGTATCCCAGGCAGGAGCTGCCCGACGACAACCACTGGGGCGAGGAAAAGTGGAACAAGAACTACATGAACGACAACGAGCGGAACTGCCACGAGAGCGGCACCGCTCCCTGCAAGTCCGCCTGCCCGGCCCACATCGCCATTCAGGGCTATATCAAGATGGCCGGCGAAGGCCGCTATCTGGACGCGCTGAAGCTCATCAAAAAGGACAACCCCTTCCCCGCCGTCTGCGGCAGCGTGTGCAACCGCCGCTGCGAGGACGCCTGCACCCGCGGCAGTCTGGATCGCGCCGTGTCCATCGACGAGATCAAAAAGTTCATCGCCGAGCGGGAGCTCAATGAAAAAGACCGCTACATCCCCATGAAGGTCCGTCACAAGACCCCCGATGTGGACTATGTGGAAAAGATCGCCGTCATCGGCGCCGGCCCCGCGGGCATGAGCTGCGCTTACTATCTGGCGGAGATGGGCTATGCCAACGTCACCGTGTTCGACAAGAACAAGGTCCCCGGCGGGATGCTGACCCTGGGCATCCCCTCCTTCCGTCTGGAGAAAAAAGTGCTCAACGCCGAGATCGACGTTCTCAAGAAGATGGGCGTCAGGTTCAAATGCGGCGTGGAGGTCGGCAGGGACATCACCATCGCCGAGCTGCGCCGCCAGGGCTACAAGGGCTTTTATATCGCCATCGGCGCACAGAAGAGCACAAGGCTGAACGTCCCCGGCGAAGAGCTGGCCGGCGTCTGGGGCGGTGTGGACTTCCTGCGCGAGGTCAATCTGGGCAACGAGGTCAAGATCGGCAAGCGCGTCGCCGTGGTCGGCGGCGGCAATGTGGCCATGGACGTGGTGCGTACCGCCGTCCGCCTGGGCGCGGAGGAGGCCAGCATCGTCTACCGCCGCAGCGAAGCCGAGCTGCCCGCCGATCCCGAGGAAGTCGCCGAAGCCATGGCCGAAGGCGTGAAGTTCTGCTATCTCAGCGCCCCCGTGGAGATCACCGGCACCGCCGACGGCAAGGTCAACGGCCTGAAGGTGGAGATCATGACACTGGGCGAGCCCGACGAAAAGGGCCGCAGGGCGCCTGTTTCCACCGGCGAATTCAAGACACTGAAGGTCAGCACCGTCATCGGCGCCATCGGCCAGGCCATCGACTGGGGCACCCTGGATGTGGGCGCGCTGAAGACCGACAAGAAGGGCCGCGCCGAAGCGGATGCCGTCACCTATCAGTCCGCCGAGCCTGACATCTTTGTGGGCGGCGACGTGGTCACCGGGCCCAAGTTCGCCATCGACGCGATCGCGGCCGGCCGCGAGGGCGCCGTTTCCCTGCACCGCTTCGTCCATCCGGGCCAGAGCCTGACCCTTGCCCGCAACCCCAGAGATTTCTACGAGCTGGACAAGAGCAACGTGGTCGTCCCCATCGACTGCTTCGACGCGCCCGCCCGTCAGGAGGTGCGGCATGATCCCAAAAAGGCCGGGACCTTCAAGAACGACCGCGTCGTCTTTACCGAGGACATGGTGAAGAAGGAGGCCTCCCGCTGCCTGGGCTGCGGCGCCTGCATCGTGGATCCCAACCGCTGCATCGGCTGCGGCTTGTGCACCACCCGGTGCGAGTTTGACGCCATCCATCTGTTCCGCGATCACCCGGAGTGCTCCGAGATGCACAGCACCGAGGAGATGGTCAAGTGCGTTCTGCCCTACGCCGCCAAGCGCGCCGCCAGGATCGCCATCAAGGACCTGAAGAAAAAGGCCGGCAAGTAATTCCCCCAAAGGAGATTCCCGATGCATGAGCTTGGAACGGTACTATATGTCATCAAAGAGGTCGAAAAGGCGGTGGAGGAAAACAACCTGACGCGGGTCGGCTCCGTCACGCTGGAGATCGGCGAGGTCAGCGGCATTGTCCCCCAGTACATCACGGACTGCTGGACCTGGGCCGTCAAGGAGAGCAAATATCTCAAGGAGGCCGAGCTGAAGATGGAAATACTGGAGGCCGTGACCTTCTGCGAGGACTGCAAGCAGACCTACCCCACCGTGAAGTATGCCAAGATCTGCCCCTATTGCGGCAGCGAGCATACCTACCTTGTCACGGGCAACGAGTATAACATCAAGGAAATCGAAGCCTGTTGACCGCAAAACAGCAGCCCCCCACGGACCCTTGGATCCGTGGGGGGCTTTTTGCCGGTCGGCGGCGCCAATTATCGCAATCAGTGCTGAGCGGCGGCGGTGCCGGCCAAGTGCCGAAGCCGAAGCAGCCCAACCGGCCGCAGACCAGGCCCTTTTTACTTGTTTTCAGCGGGCTTTGCCATATATTCGGGAGCCTACGTTTCTGATGTTCTGAAAAATCAGCTATAATAGTATCACAAGAGACAAAATAATACAAACCCGCTTTTCACCGGGCGGGCAGAATTATCTGATGGAAGGGTGCCGAAAGACCCGGAAACCATGCGGTTTCCGGGTCTTTCGGCGCGGACTCTTTTTCCCCCGCGCAATACCGTCGTCGTCCGTCTTGCGAATCAGTCGTAACTCAGCCCAAACAGGTACTCGGCCAGCGCCTTGACGGTATACTGCGAGTTTTTTACCGGATTGGGCACATTAAGATCCAGGACATACATCACGGAAACCACAATGGCGATCGCCATCAGGACGGAATACACGGCGAGCTCGCGCCATTGTTTCTTTTTAATCATCGCAGGAACTTCAACAATCAGAATAACCGCGAAAGCCGCGATCAAAAAAACGATCATCCGTTTCGCTCCTTTTTGTTCCTTGTCAGGCTCCGCACGCCGATTGCGATCAGGGTTATCGCAGGCAGTATAAATTCAAACAGCGACGCATTGAAGGGCCAGATATACCGGGCGCAGTAGACCTGTTCCATATCGGAAGGGTAGAGATTGGCGGAAATTGCTATCGTGAGAATCCCGACGGGAACGATCAGCGGCTTATAAGAGCGCAGTTTGAAGATTTGGGCCAAGCCCAGTACGGTCGCATAATAAAACACCGCGATCTTCACAAAGACCGTGATAAGCAAGGTTATCGCAATGAGCACATCGAGCCTTGTCAGCACTTCGGCGACATCGATCTCCCGCGTGATCGCGAAGGTCACGGACGTGGAATTGTTCATCCGCGCGCCCAAAACGGCCGTGCTCATTAAAACGGTAAACAGCAAAAGCGCGGCGCCCAGACTGACGGCGATCAGCAGGGGCTTTCTGATTTTGTTGTTATCCTCCGCATAGGGCAGAATCATCAGAAACACCACAATATCGCAGAACTGAATGGTCAGAATGATGTGGACGCTCTGAATAAAATCTTTCGGCGAAATGTCGAGAATCGGCAGGAAATGGAACAGCTCCATATTTTTCAGCAGCAGCGCGGCGGCGAACACCGCCATGATGGGTACCATGATGGCAAAGACCCTGCCGCATCGGGCGATCACTTCGATTCCGCTTCTCACCGCCGCTGCGCACGCGAAAATCAGCAGGATCACAAAAGCCGCGCGGGGCGTTTCGGTCATGATATAAGTGAGCCAAAAGCTGTTGAAATAATACGCGATATGGATCATATACTCGAAAAAGAACCAGAGATAGAGCGCGGAAAACAGTTTTCCGAGATAGGGTCCAAAAACCGTGTCATTGATCTCCACAAGGTTTTTGCCCGGGCAGCACTTTGCAATAGCGGTGTATCCGACCGCGACAAGCATCGTCACCGCGTAGGCCGCCAGCACCGCAATCCATGCGTCCGCCCCGCAGATCGAATAGACGAAATTGACGGACATCACCATGAATTCCATAAAGCTCAGGATCAGGAACATCAGCTGCGTATTCGTGATAACGCCTTTTTCAAGTCTCATAAATCAAGCCTCTCCTATTTCGGCACCGCAGGGGCACTGATTCTGCCCGAAAGGCGCAGTTTCGCCTCGACCTTCACCTCGACCTCAATCTCGGAAAAGAGCTCGTCCCATTGATCTTCCATCGCCGTCCATTCCTCAGGGTATTTATGATGGATCGATTCACCGAAGCCAAAGATGTCCGCGTGGAGTTCCTGCGCCTTTTTAATTGCCGCCGTCACTTCGTTTTTTATGACCTCGCCCTTTTGTTTCTCCAGGAAAGCGACCTCGGGAAGCGCGGTAAGATTTTCAGTACCCGCCTCTTCGCCGATATTCCCCTCTTCTGAAATCGTAATTGTTATTTTTACCTTCCCGTCGACAAGCTCGGGCGAGAATTTCCCCTTTGCGCGGACGATCTCCAGACTGACCGGGTTTCCCTGGGAGCTTGTGGTCTCGATGATCCCGCCTTCAACTTTGCCGAGCACCCATAGCAGGCCCCTGCCCTCGGTTTTATCCAGTGCGCCGACCATTCTGTCTCCCTTGAATACCGCCGTCCCGTTTATTTTTGCCGTCTTTTTTTCTCCGTCGTCCGAGATCTCGACAATGGGCGCAACCGGCGCGTTGGTTTTGACCATAAGGCTGTCCTTAAAGTCTTTCAGTTCAACGGCCATCGCCTGAGACGTGGATTTGGCTTCTCCCTCAACCAGTTTGGAAATCGCGTTTGCGGGAACCTTCTCCAGCTGCGGGGTGGTATCAAGGACATCCTCCGCGGAACCGTCCGCAACCAGAATATAAACGTTGAGACGCGTCTCCGGATCGCGCATAAAAAAATCGAGATACTTGGTCACGCCATCCTCGGCGGCGCTGCGCCCCAGAATCAGGACCTGGTTATGCGGAAAGTACAGTTTTCTGCTGGACTGCGTTGTGATGTCCCTTACCGCGGAAAAAACCGTATTGCCGGTGTCCGTAAAATTGACATACGCTTTCCCTCCGATTCCTCCGCTGTTCTTTCCGGTAGACGCGATCTCACCGGCCTTTACGACCTGCGCGGTGATCTTGACCGTTCCCGATTCGTCGCCTTTATCGATCCCGACACCCAGCACGATGCCCAGCTCGTTCAGCTCGCGGCTGTTCATGCAGCCGCAGAGGCAGACGATCATCACAAAGCATTGAACCGTTTTCATCATTCTGCTGCCAGTTTTCATCCGGAATCCTCACTGCTCGAAACTTTGGGCGGTTCTTCCTTTTGACGGGAAGGCGACGATGCGTTTCTTCGCCTTATTTCGTCCGTTGCCATTCCCCGGGGCCTTTTTGTCATCGATCTCAGCGGCGCTCTGATAAACGTATCCTTGAAACCGCTCCTGTCAAAAGGAACCAGCGGCATTAAATACGGGATTCCGAAGGACCTCAGGGAGGCCATGTGGATCAGGATTGCGAACAGGCCTATCGATATTCCAAACCCGCCCATCAAGCCGGCCAGCAGGAGAAGAACAAACCGCATGATCGTCCCCGAATCCGTCTGCGCCGGGATCGTGAAACTTGATACGGCCGTTACGGCGATTACGATGACCATCGGAGCGCCGATGAGGCCTGCCGACACCGCGGCTTCTCCGATCACCAGCGCGCCGACGATACTGACGGCCTGGCCGATCGGCCGGGGAAGACGGACGCCGGCTTCCTTGAGTATCTCGAAGAACAGGAGCATGACCAGCGCCTCGATCAGGGCGGGTAAAGGCACCCCCTCATGCGCCGCCGCCATTGAAAGCAGAAGCGGAGTCGGGATCAGTTCCTGATGAAACGTCGACAGCGCAACATATAAGGCGGGGGCGAGTATGCTGATGAGAAACGCGATAAACCGCAAAAGCCTTATTGCGCTGGCGAAAAACGGACGCGAATAATAGTCTTCTTCACTTTGAAAGCTCTCAACAAACACCATCGGGACCGTCAGCACGAACGGCGTTCCGTCGACCAGGATCGCCGCTCTGCCTTCCAGCATTTTCGCGGCCACCTTGTCCGGTTTCTCACTGTTGCTGACGGTGGAAAAAATAGAATAGGGCGCGTCTTCGATATATTGTTCGATGTAGCCCGACTCAAGGATTCCGTCGATCTTAATTTTATTTAAGCGCCGCTTGATCTCTTCGATCAGCTCGGGCTTTGCGAGGTTGTCGATATAAGCGATGCAGACATCCGTCCCGGTGCGTTCGCCGATGGTGACCGTTTCGAATTTCAGATCGGGGTTCTTGATTTTTCTTCTCAGCAGAGAGGTGTTGATACGGAGCGTCTCGGAAAAGCCCTCGCGGGGTCCGCGGACGACCGATTCGGTCTGCGGCTCCTGTATTCCTCGGGACTGCCACCCGCGCAGCGAAATGACCAGGGCCTCCGCGGCGCCGTCCATCAAAAAAGCCGTGTCTCCGGACAGGATATGGCTGACGACGTCCTTCAGCGCTTTCTTGGTGTCGATGCTGCCGGTAAACAGAAGCTCGGCTCTGACATATTCCAGATCCACTTTTTCGGGCAGCGGGTTCCCATCCGTGCGGTACATCAACGGCTTCAGGATGGTCTCGCTGATCAGCGCCTTGTCCGTCAGGCCGTCGATGTAGATAATCGCGGCCTTGATCTGTCTGCCGAAAATAAACGTCCGGGTAATCAGGTCGCTGCTTTCCGCGATAGCATCCCTCAATAATTCAAGATCGTTTTCCAGCTCCCCGGAAAACGCGGCGTCTGTCTCCTGCCGGACTTCCGGCCTCTCTTTTTCGCAGTTTTTCTTCATTTTCCGGAAACGAATCACTTTTTTCAGATAATTCATCATAGCGGCTCCCACGGCATTCTCAGTTTCCCACATTATCTTTAACGGAAGCCCGGAATTTATGCGGAAGCCGCCCGTCGGACCGGCGGCTGCAACAAAAATTCCGAATGCTGTGCGCATTCGGAATTTTTGTTTACTCCGGCTTTTTCAAGGCCGAAATTGTTTGGGCCGCCCTAAAAAATTAAAATCTGCCGGTTTCCGAGAACATGGTGCGGTCGTAATACGCGGAGAGCACATAGGGCACGATGTCGTTCGCGTCGAGGTCCACCAGCTTGTTGCTCTTGTGGACGATGAGGTCGTTCTTCGAATAAGCGCCGCCGACGATGGTGTTGATCGGCAGCTCGCCCCAGGGGTCGTCGGGGGAGGAATAGAGCTTCAGGTCCACAAAGGCCGGCTCCCACGCGTGGTAGTTGTACTCGCAGAAATTGGTCGTAAGCGCGCCGTTCACAAAGCGGGGCACGCCCTCCTCGTCGGGCAGGCGGTCATAGTGGAAGTAAAAGCCGCCGCCATAGGTCTTTTTGCCCGCGGCTGGGGCCTGGTACAGCAGGTCGGTCAGCGGGGTGTTGTACCGGCCGACCTTGAGCGCGGCGTCCACGATCAGCGCGCCCCTGCGCGCGACCTGGACGGTGATGTCGTCGCCGTTCCGGCGCATGACGAACTCCGCGCCGTTTTTCTTGGCCATACTGCCGTTATCCCGGCCGGCGTGCATCGCCATCTCGGAGCCGGGGCCGCCCAGCAGCAGGCTGACGGGATACATGCCCAGCTTGTCGCCGTACATGCAGTAGACCGCCAGGATCGTCTCATAGTAATCGTCCGCGAAGCTGGGGCTGTTGACATGGCAGCAGGACACGGTGACCACCGGCATGGAGAAGGGCTTCAGCGGCGGGGGCAGGAGGCGGGCGATGGCCGCGGGATCGGTGAGATAGGCCATGTAGACGCCCTCCTGTCCGTTCATCACGGACGGGCCGCCGAACTTTTCCACTTCCGCGCTGCTGAGATGGAAGCTGGCGGGTTGCTTTTTCTCAAAGAGATGATACACGCAGTCGAAAGCGGAATTGGTGGCGCCGGGAATCTTGCCGCCCACGTCGGAAGCGCCGCCGACTTCATAGACGTTCTCAAAGCTGTCCTTCAGCTCCGCCACGATGGCGTTCTCGGACTTGAGGCCCAAAGACAGCACCACGCTGCCGCAGGGGATGGTGACATCCTCGCCCTTGTCCATATCCGTGACCACCGCGCCGTCGGGGTTGATGGCCTTGAGGGCGTGCTTCAGCAGGAACCGGGTGCCCTGCGCGCGCAGGCGCATGGTGTCGTCCATGACGATGTTCTGGTTGTCGCTGGGGGCAATGGTCTCGGTCATGTCGATGACGGTGGTGCGGCAGCCCTTCGCGTTGAGGTAGGAGGCGCACTCAAGGCCCGTGATGCCCGCGCCGGCGATAACGACATCCATATTTTCAATTCCGGAGGTCCCGTCCAGCACGTCGAAGATGCCGTGGACATTTTTGCCGCGGACGCCGGGGATGTTCTCCGGGAAGATCGGCTTCGCGCCGGTAGCCACAAGGATCGCGTCGGGCGCGAGCTCTTTCAGCGCGCCGACGTCGGCCTTCGTATTGAGCCGGATGTCCACGCCCAGCTTGGGGAGCTCATACTCGTACCAGTCGATGATCCAGCGCATGTTGCCCTTCAGCGGCGCCGCGGCGGCGTAATTCACCAGCCCGCCCAGCCGGCCGGTCTCCTCGAACAGGGTGACCTTCATGCCGCGCTGCGCGGCGGTGAGGGCGGCGGACAGTCCGGCGGGGCCGCCGCCGATGACCGCCACCTTGTGGTGGGCTATATCATACTCGAGATTGCCGTAGCGGCGCTCCTTGCACATGGTGGGGTTCACGGCGCAGTTGCCGGGCATGCCGACGGGCATGTTCTTTTCCAGCGTCTCAAAGCAGTTCAGGCAGCCGATGCAGCGGCGGATATCCTTCGCGCGGCCCTCCATGGCCTTGACGCCCCAGCTGGGATCCGCCAGCCAGGCGCGGCCCAGCGACACGAAGTCCTGAACGCCGTCTTCGAGGAGCTTTTCCGCATAATCCGGCTCCTTCACCGCGTTGACGGCGATGACGGGGATGCCGATATGGTCTTTGACGGCTTTGATGATGGGGGTGCGCCAGCCCTGGGGGTAGGTCACCGGCTCGATGATGGTAACGCCGGTCTCGTAGATTCCGCAGGAGACGTTGATGGCGGCCGCGCCGGCCTTTTCCATGGCCATGGCGATGGCCACGCCGTCCTTCGTATGGACATAGTCCTCGGTGACGCCGACCTTGTCGAGAAATTCATCGGCGGAGATGCGCAGGGTGACGGGGTAATCCTCGCCGCAGGCCTTATGGATGCCCTGCACGATCTCGGCGGCGAACCGGCAGCGGTTTTCAAAGCTGCCGCCGTACTCGTCGGTGCGGTTGTTGGTATAGGGGGAGAAGAACTGGCCGATGAGATAGCCGTGGGCGGCATGGAGCTCCACGCCGTCGAAGCCGGCCTTCTGCGCGCGGACGGCGGCATTGATGAAGTCCTGCACAAGGCCCTTGACCTCGGAAGTCTCAAGGGCGCGGGTGGGCTGCTTGGCAAAGTTGCACATCCTGTCGGAGGCGCCGACCACGGGCTTGCCGCCGGTGAGGATGGTATAGGTCTCGCGGCCGGGATGGTGGAGCTGGCAGAACATCCGGGTGTCGTGCCTGTGCACGGCGGCGGTCATTTTTGCCATGCGCCCGATATTCCTGTCGCTGGTCAGGGAAAGCTGGCGCAGCATGGCCGCTCCGTTGACTTCGTTTACACGGCAGACCTCGGTGTAGATCAACCCGCACCCGCCGGCGGCTCTGGCCTCATAGAAGTCGATCATGTCGTCCGTGGGAGTTCCGTCAAGGTTTGCGATATTGGTGCCCATCGGGCTCATCACAAGGTGATTTTTTGTCTCGACCTTTCCAATTTTGCCGGGTGTGAACAGTTTTTCGTACATTTCGTATCTCTCCTTATGAAAAAAATTTGAGGCGTTTTCTGTGTCAAGATGAGTATAATCGAATCGATTTCCCCCCGCAACGTACATTGCATCAAAATTAACGATTGACTGTCTGTGCATCGCGCACTATAATGTTAAATACTAAACAAAAGGACCGTGACCGTCTTATGCTGTTTTCACAATTGGTGTCGGGACTCTCCGACAAATGCGCCATTGAGCTTGTCCGCGGCGGCACCGCTCCGGACGTTACGGATGTGGCGCTCCTTGACGGCCGGGAGGAGCACTATGACGATGGGACCGTGTATTTTGGTTACGCTTCACAATTTGCCGCGGCAGCCGTCCTGCCCTGTCAGTTTATTGCCGCGGGCGACGGAAAATTCCCGGACGGCGCGGCGATGTGCTGTGCGGCGAGAACAAAGGAAAGCGATCTGTTTCTGGCCTTCAACCTGTCCCATAAGCTGATCGATCTTTCCACCGGGCGGGGATTATACGACGAGCTGATCGCCATCGCGGACCAGAAAAGGGATATTGCCGCGATCCTGAACACCGCCGCGATCAGACTGGGCAATTCGCTCGTGTTCAGCGATACGGAATACCGCGTGATTTCCAGCGCGTCCTCCATCCCCGTAGTGGACCCTCTGTGGGTGAATTACATCCGGCAGGGTTACTGTCCCTATGAATTCGTCTCGGGCGCGGCGCAGCTCGAGTCCGTCCGCATGGCCCCCTTTACCACGGATTCCTTCGAGGTCACCTGTTCCGAATCGCCCTATCAGAAGCTGGCCAGCAAAGTGCTGGTTCACGGCGTGCAGGTGGGGTTCGTACTGATGATCGCCAGCGAGACGCGCGTCACACTGGCGCATTTCGATATGCTCAAAAGTGTCGGTCTTGCGCTGGCCTATGAAATTGAGAAATACGATGCCTGTCTTTTCCGGGGGATCGACCGGTATCAGCAGGTCCTTTACAGTCTGCTGATCGGCGCTTCGGCGGAGGATCTGGCGCCGCAGCTGTCCGCGCTGAAATTTTCCGGCAGCATGGCCGCCCTGTGCGTGCGCCAAAAACGGTATCTGGGGCAGCAGCATCTGAAAACGGTCATCGGAGACGGTCTGTGCCGCGCGCTTCCGGGAACGCACACGGCCTATTATGAGGACAATATCGCGGCTGTCCTGCCGCTGGAGGACGGCATCAGCCTCCGGCCGGAAACGCTGGAGATCCTCTCGTCTTTTTCGGAAAAGCAGTTTGTCAGCATTGGCGTCAGCTATTCGTTTACCCGGATTGAGAATTTTGCCGCGCATTATCAGCAGGCGCTGGCCGCCCTGGACATGGCCGGGAGATTCGGCAGCGCGGACGGTTTGGTCCAATACGGAGACTATGCGTTTTTCGACCTGCTCGGCCATTGCAGCGAGGGCGTAAAACCCGGTATGTTCTGCCATCCCGCGCTGGAGCTTCTGCGCCAGCATGATCTGAAGAGCGGCAGTGAGCTCTATAAGACGCTCCGCTGTTATGTGGACACCGGCGGCAGCATCAAGGATACGGCGGAAAAGCTTTTCATCCACCGCAACTCCCTGTCTTACCGCCTTGACTGCATCGGGAAAATAGTCGGGATCGACATCAACGATCCCGCAACGCAATACGCGCTCCGATTTTCCTTTGACATCGACAGATACATGGGCCTGGACAAATGAATCCGCCCGAAGGTTATTCCGTTCCTTGCGTGCCCACCTATTACACGGTTACCCAGGCCGAAAAATTGAAAGGATGGGCACAGCCGCCATGAAAAATCACTCCACGGCGGCGGTGCCTTCTGTTCCGGTAATGGCGGAACAGACCTTGATATTCTCAACAATAGGATAACATTGGAGGTGAAGCTTGTGAAAAAAGTGATCGCATTGCATGCCAGCAGGCGAAAAATGAATACTTACGGACTGCTGGTACAAATACAGCAGAAGTTGGCACAAAACGATGTTGAAATGGAAATCCTTTCGCTTTATGACTACAACATTCAAGATTGCCTGGGGTGTGAAAAATGTATTCTGCAAGGTGACTGCGTGCGTCATGATGATGTGGAATTTCTTATGAACAAACTGGAAGAAGCCGATGGAATTATTCTCAGTTCACCGGTCTATCTACAGCAGGTTTCGGGAAAGCTAAAGAGCTTTATCGACCGAACCTGTAAGTGGTACCATCGCCCAGTGTTGTATGGAAAGCCGGTTCTTTGCGTAGCAACCACAAAGGGGTCCGGCTTAAAATCGACACTTTCATATCTTGGCAGCGTCGCGGTTCAGTGGGGAGCAATGCCGATTGGCCGCATCGGAAGAACCATTCGGAGCATCGAATCTCCGGTTACGGATAAAGAATTATCGGGATTTATCAAACTTTTACAGGCACCCCAAAGCTATCGGCCGACCTTAAACAGTCTGATAAATTTTGAAACGCAAAAAGCGCTGGCGAAGTATCTGAATGGACTTGACACGTGTTATTGGAGCGAGAGGGGCTGGGACACAAAACCATACTATTTCAGGTGCGGCTCCAACGGATTAGCCTGTATCCTTTCCAAGGCATTTGGCGTCCTTCTGCGGCGTGGAATGGCTCACGGCCAAAACAAAACCGGCCGGAAATAAAGAAGACCGGCCACAATTAGCCGGACGCCGAAAACTGTAAAAATGTTTAGAACAAGGGACCCGTCATCCAATCAAATAAACGAATCAGACCCCGCATATAATAATGCGGAGGTGTGTTTTGTGATGAAAAAGATCAATTGGTTCCAACTTATCTCAATCGTATTGATTACCGAACTTATAGGTGCCCTTGGCGGTTTGTTTTCCGGAAATACGGGGCAAAGCTACACCGCTTTCATAAAACCGTCATTATCACCGCCAGGATGGCTTTTCGGGATCGTTTGGCCTCTACTGTATCTCCTGATGGGAATTGCGGCATATATTATTTATCAGACGCCTCACACACCCGAGCGCAAAAAGGCAATCTCTCTGTATTGGGTACAGTTGTTTGTTAATTTCCTTTGGCCGATCGTGTTTTTCCGCTTTGAGTTGTATTGGATCTCCGTCGCGGTTATTCTTCTATTGGATGTTTTAGTCTTCATAACCGCCATAAACTTTTATAAGATGGAAAAACCGGCCGGGTACCTGATGATACCGTATCTGATCTGGATCCTATTTGCCACCTATCTGAATATCGGGATCGCATTCTTGAATTAATGAAAAAAGCCTGACCTAACCGCCGCAGCTGCCTGTTCCACAAAAATGGTTTTTCAGCTGTCTGCGGCATTTTTTTGGCGCTTTGATACGGCGGCACTCCCCAATTCTACAAGTGTATACAGGCCGTGATACCGGCGGGGTCATATTTCGTCTCCCCGCGTTACCAGGAGCAGGGAGTACATGAAGCAGGCAAACGCGGTCCAAAGATCAATGAACTTCGTTTTGAATGAGGCCTTTTGTCCGGCCCTCCTGCACTGCCAGCATCCGGGAGGAAACGCCGAGCTTTCCGAAAATGCTGAGCACATGGGTTTTGACTGTGGCCTGCGAGATGCAGAGTTTATCGGCGATTTCCCTGTTTGTTATGCCGAGAGAGAGCTCATTCAAAACCTCAAGCTCCCGCGCCGAAAGAATATCCGGTTCCTTTTCGGCTTCCGGCGTGTGACCGCAGGTTTTCAAGACATCCTTCAGGAAGGACGCCTCCTGCGGATTCATTGCGTTTTTCCCGGCAGCTGTGGATGCAAGCTCCTGCAGCTGCGGCAGAAGTACGCGCCGGTCGAGATAAAAGGGCATCATTATGCGGTTATCCCACGCATAATGGATCGTCTCGCGCAGCAGATTCATGATCTCCCGTTTTCCGCCGGTATTCCCCGATTTTAGCAGCATGCAGATTTTTTGCAGTCCTGCCTCCACCAGTCGGAGCTTGTTTGAATGAAGGCGGGAAAAGGTGAGCATTTCGTCCGTCTCGCTCAAGGCTTCCGCCGTTTTGCCTTGCCTGAAAATAAGCCTCGCGCGCAAAAGCCGCATAAAAGGCTGCTGCATATAACTTTCGGCGGATTCCAGCTCCTTGAGAAATTGATCCGCAAGGTCCGGGCGCAGCTTATCCGCACAGTCGAGCTCATGGATAAGCCTGCCCATCGTCAGTGCGCCGAAGGAAGGATACTCTGTGCGGATACCTTCCACATAAGCCGCTCCGGCCTCATCCTCCCCGGATAAAAACCTCAGCTCCGCTTCATGATATAAGAGCGTCATATCCGTAATGTCGATACGGCTGTGCTGGGAATCCAGAAGGGTTCCGACCTTTTCTAATATTTCGTTCGCTTTTTCCAGTTCCATCCGCCGCATATAGACCCCAACCAGGCCAAAATAATAATTTGATCCATACCAGGACACCATGGACGGTGAATCAAGAAGTTTTCTCGATTTTTCATAGCAGAGCAGGCTGTCGTTCAGACGGCCTGTTTCTTCATAAACCTGCGCGAGCTCATTATACGCGAAGAAATCCACAAAAAGGTTGACGCCGGCGCAGGTTCGGATGGCTTTTTCCACGCAGCTTTCCGCTTCCTCGTACTGCATCAGCTCCATATGCGCCGCCGCATTTTCAATCAGCACCATTGCCTTTACCGCCGGCCCGAAATGCAGGCGTTCGATCTGCTCGGCGGTCAGCGCGTGATATCCCGGCAGAATGCAGCTGTCCTTTGAAATATAGGCCTCGGCAAACTGCACCACACTGAAGATATCCGAATTTCCGTAGTTCTCCTTAAATTGTTCAAACAGGATACGGCACCTGTCCATATTCAGATTTCCCATATTGAACATGAAACACTGGGCGGCAAGGTCGGCATCCTGAATCAGTACGTCCACCGGCACCTTGTCCAGGTAGCTCCACGCTTCAATCCGCCCGCCCAATGACCGCGCTATCCGCATTACATTTCCGTAATCCTCGGCGGCGCAGTATTCCCGAAGA
Source organism: Oscillospiraceae bacterium (assembly GCA_035352555.1). Classification (GTDB taxonomy): domain Bacteria; phylum Bacillota; class Clostridia; order Oscillospirales; family Oscillospiraceae; genus UBA2922. The sequence continues at coordinate 11,688 of DAOPXW010000002.1, read as the reverse complement.
GCCTCCTCATAGTCGCCGCGCCGCTCAAACGCCGCGGCGGCTTTCGTATACAGCTCATGTCTTTGCTCCTCCGGAAGGTGCAGAAACTGCTGGGAAAGATAGTCCAGAAGAATGTTGTGATACCTGTACACGCCGCAGGTTTCGTCTACGCATATGACAAAAAGATTTTTGCTGACAAAGGATTCCATCATCCGATCAAATCTGCCCTGGTAAAATCGTCGATTATGGAAGCGCAAATTTCAGCATCGAAATACGATATGAATCCTGTTTTAATCAAAAATTCCTTTTCAGCCGGAGCCAAAGACTCGATTATTTCCCGAGTCAGGTATTCCGAGGCGATTCCTCCGCCGGCTCGGAGAAGCTGCCCGTATTTTCCGCAGGCTCCTGTCGCCGCCGCGAGCTGCAGCCCGCCGATCCAGCCCTCCGCATAGGTGTTGAGTTTTAATAGTACCTCGTCGCTCTCTTTCAGCTTGAGCGTCTGCCTGAGAAAAGCCATCCCCTCCTCCGGCGTGAGCTGCATCTGTCTTCCGTCGATAAAGAGCAGTCTTCCGGACATTGCAAGCGGCCCCAGGTATACCGGCGGGTCCTCCCTTGACAGCATGAAAAAGTGGAAATTTGACGGCATGGCCCCAAGGAAAAATTCAAACGTCCGTATCAAAGCCGCATCGCTGATGCAGTGGACATCGTCAAGCACCATGTAATAGTCTTCACAGCCCGCGAGCCTGTTTATCAGACCCGTCAGAATATTCTCCATGTGCGAGGCATCCGGATTTGAGCGCAGAAGGGCAAGGAATTCTTCTCCGTCGTCCCAAAACGCGCTGACGGCCGCGGTGAAATAGAGCCAGAAGGAATAGACATTCGTGTTGGACGCGTCAAGCGATACCCAGCACACCTTTTTAAGCCCCGTTTCCCGGATAAACGAGGAAAGAAGCGTCGTCTTTCCGGTCCCCGCGCCGCCGCGTACAAAAATCACACCCATGTCGGCACAGGAATTAAGCTCCTCGAAAAGCACTCTGCGCACGACATAGTTTTTTCGCGGCGCGGGAATTTTCAGTTTTGTCGAAAGAAGCAGCGCATCGGCGGGGATATCCATATCATTCACCTGCAACGGAATTTTGACTATATTTTATTACCATTTGGCCGCCCCCGCAAGATACTATCCGTGAATCAAATACATTTTACATACTTTTTCCGCAATACGGCGACGGAAAGCAGGAACATGGCAAGCGCGAACGCAACGGCGTAGACCATGGAGCCCGCATGGTTTAAGGCGCTGCCGTTCTGCATAGACGCGGCAAAATCCATGAACGCCTTTTGCGGAATTATTTTTACGATATGATCCAGTACCGTATTGTTCTTGCTGAAGGAATAGAAGCTTCCGGCAAGGATTGACGACAGTACCGTGATGGAATTTCCAAGCATATTCGCGTTGTCCGGCTTTTTTATCAGCGTGTTCAGCAGCAGCGCAAAGGAGATTCCCAGGAACGCAAGCACAGCCAGCAGCCCCGCATATTGCAGCAAAGAAAAGCCTATGTCCCAGCCGCATAGCTTCAAGATGACCAGCAGAATATACTCGGGCAGGAGCATCGAGAGGCAATAGACGCAGTGGGCGGAGAGATACCATCCGAAAGAGGCCGGCGAGGCGGCTATCCGTTTAAGCTGCCCCTGTTCCTTGTCGTCCGCGAAGGCGAAAAGATTAAAAAATGCGATCATAAGCACGAACATCATCATGAACCCTATGATATTCACACCGACGCCGCGCTCGGGTATGAAGCCTGAAACATCGGCGCCGGGATCGTTCAGCAAAAGCAGCAGCATATTCCTGAAATCATCGCTGCGAAGCGTTTCTATGCTGAAGCTTCCGCCGCCGTCCGCCGTGACATAAGCGTCGTACTTCTGCTCCACGAGACTGGACTGCGGCGGCTTTTCCGGCAATACCGTTATGTCAAGGGATTTTGAACTCCGGGGTACCGTTTCCGACGCGCTCTGCGGTATATAAACGATGTGCGCTTTAACCTGCTGGGTCCCGGTAATATACACGGCGAAGATAACCGTGGCGAGCGTGCACGCCGTAAAGACGGCCACCGCCCCGATCCGGGGGACAAGGCGCAGATAGTTGTTTTTAAGCACGGCAAAAAAAGTTTTCATAGATAATCCTCCGTTCTGAAAAAGAGGCGGCAGCCAAATATCAGGCACGCTGAAATTGCCGAGGCCCCGATCAGCACCGGCCAGAATAACGCAAGGCTGTTGTCACAGCACAGCGCAAAGAAGGCGTCGTTCAGCCATTTGACCGGCGAAAACTTTGAAATAAACGCGAGCGCGCTGCCCATCCCGTCCAAAGAAAAGAAGGTCCCGCCCAGAATGCAGAAAAGGCTTATTGTCAGGCTTAAAAGTGTGCTCGTAGTCTCCTCGCAGTGGAAGACGCAGCAAAAAAATGTCCCCAGCGAGACCGCCGCGAATTCAACCGGCGCCATCAGCAAGAGGAACAGCACCGGCCGGCTGCCAAGCGTGATATGGAGCAGCGGGCATAGCACGGCGATCAGCAAAACATGCAGGACATAGTCAAACACGAAGGATGCCAGCGCCTTTGAAAAGTAGATGGAAAAGCTTCCCGCAGGCGAATAGATGATCCGTAGGTTCGGGCGCTTTATGTCACGCTCCATGAAGCAGTTGGACGCCGTCATGGCGCCGTTCAGCATGCCGTAAACAAGCATCGTGACCGCGTAATACTGATAAGCGTTTTTCGTATCCGCGTAATTGCCGCTTGTCAGGAAACCCATGATCAGAATAAGCAGCGCGGCAAACACCGTATTGTAGCCGACAAGCACCGGGTTTTTGAAGAGATTGGTCAAATCCATTTTGAATACCGAGAAAAAACGTCTCATTTCAGCCTCTCAGTCCCGGAGCTTTCGGCCCGTAAGCTTAAGAAACACCATCTCCAGGCTCGCGTTCTCGCTGGTTATGTTTTTGATTCTTTCCCCGCGATTGGAAAGCAGCGCAATGATACGGTCAAGATTTTCAATCCCTCTGATGGATGTGATCTCGATGGAGTTGCCTTCGATTTTCACCGATTTTACACCTTCGATGGCAAAGAATTCGTCGCGCTTTATTTTACCGTTCTCTTCAATATCGATGGTGTAACGCTTTTCATTCTCAATCCCCGCCTTCAGGCTCTCTTTGGTTCCTTCCGCAATGATTGTGCCGTGGTCCATGATGATGATTCTGGAGGAAATCACCTCGACTTCCTCCATGTAATGCGTCGTATAGATCACCGTCACGCCTTTATCCCGCAGCTTTTTGATAGATTCCAGAATGTAATTTCGGCTCTGCGGGTCGATACCGACGGTCGGCTCGTCCATGATGACGACCTCCGGCTCATGGGCGATCGCGCAGGCGATATTGAGCCGCCGCTTCATGCCGCCCGAAAAGGTCTTTACCTTGTCGTGCCTGCGGTCGTCGAGCCCCGCAAAAACAAGCGCTTTGTCAACCGCGTCCCTGAGCGTGCTTCCGTGCAGGCCATAAAGAGATGCGAAAAAGCTCAGGTTTTGTTCCGCGCTCAGTTCCTCATAAAGAGAAATGTCCTGCGGTACGATACCCAGCGACTGCTTATATTTTCTCAGCTGCCGTCCGATCGGTACGCCTTTGAAGGTGATCTCGCCGCCGTCGCCGCCCAGGGCCGCCGTGAGGATATTGATCGTCGTTGTTTTTCCCGCGCCGTTGGGGCCGAGAATGCATAGGATCTCTCCGGCGTTTACGTCAAAGCTGATACCCTTGAGCACTTTGTTTTCTTTAAAGCTTTTTTCCAGATTTTTTACGCTTATCAGGTTTTCCATGTCTTTATCATCTCCGGGCAGTATCATACGGCAGCGGACAAATAAAAAAATCAACCGTTCGGCTGATTCGAGCGGTTGATTTTTGAAAGCGGCAATGCATCCACCGCTCCGACCGGGGAAGGACCGGGCAAAATACGCGGAGCTGTCACGCGCTTACAAGGCTGTCAGGTAAAGTTCCCAAAAAGATGCCGGGTTTTTCGGTATTCAGCGCTTAAACAGCGCTTTCAGATCATCCGGTACCTCCGCTTCAAAGCACATCCGTGTATCGGAGAACGGATGTATGAGCTCCAGCTTATAAGCATGCAGCCCCAATCGCTTCAGCGGATCGGTTTTGGCGCCATATTTTTTATCTCCGACGACAGGATTCCCCAGCTCCTTCATGTGGACGCGGATTTGATTCTTTCGGCCGGTTTCCAGTTGAATATTTACGAGGGAATAGTTCGCGCTTTCTTCTATTACCTGATAATCTGTGATGGCTTCCAAGCCGTCTCCCGCATTTTTGGCGGAGTAAACGAGCAGCGTGCTTGTCTGCCTGAGCCAGGAATGAATTCTGCCGCTTTTCTCTTTGAGATGTCCCTCGACGGCCGCCGCATAACAGCGCTGCAAAACCAGACTGTCCCAATTGTCCTGTAAGGCTTTCTGTATTCTTTCATTTTTTGCAAACAGGAGCACTCCGGAGGTGTCGCGGTCCAGCCGATGCACCACGAAGGGGCGCCCTTTCGGGGTACTCCTGCGCATATAATCGGCCAGCAAATGATACACTGTCTTTTCGTTTTCCCTGTCTGTTGATACAGACAGCAGTCCCGCCGGCTTATTGACGGCAATCAGCTCTTTATCTTCATACAGAATCCGCAGCAGGTCTTTCGGCTTCTCTCCGCGTTTCACCGACCGGACGATCCGGACAATCTGTCCTTTGCTCAGCGGATAGTCATACTGCGTAACGATATGCCCATCCACAGATATTTCCCTGTTGGTAAGCAAAGACTTAATATTGTTTCTGGAACGGCCGGTTAACTCGGATAACAGCAATTCCAATAAACCGATGGGCTTCGTCACCGTAATTTCAATATTTGCGGCAGGATTTCTTCTCCCGTTATCTGTGGCGTTTGTCAATATAATATCCGGCTTTCTTTCGTCGAGCTCCCTATCCTTCAGCCGTTCATGCGATACCCTGCCGTCGCACCCCCGACTTTTTAGCTGATATGGCGCCTTTTCCACTTTGCCCGCTGCTATCTCGGGCGCTTGCTGCCGTTTTCACGGCGCGCCGGGCTGTAGCCGCCGGTACGCCGCCGGCCTTCGCGCGGCTTTGCTGCTGCGGATGAACCGCGGCCTGACGGCTGCGTGCGGGGCTGCTTTGGGGTACTCTGAAGCTGCGTCATCGGCCATTCGCTTTCCTTGACGGGAATTTCCTTGCCCATAAGTTTCTGAATATCCTTCAGACTGCCCTTCTCGTCATAGCTGCAGAAACTGACCGAACAGCCGCCGTGCCCGGCGCGCCCGGTGCGGCCGATCCGGTGTATATAGATTTCCGGCTCCTCCGGAAGATCATAATTGAAAACGTGAGAAAGCTCTACGATGTCAATGCCGCGGGCGGCGATATCGGTTGCCACCAGCACCCATATCTTCCCGCTTTTGAAGGCGTTGAGCGCATTCTGGCGGGCATTCTGGCTCTTGTTGCTGTGGATTGCCATGGCGTCGATCCCTTTTTTGTCAAGCTCGCTCACCACTCTGTCGGCCCCGTGCTTCGTGCGGGTAAACACCAGGGCGTTGTGAACCTCGGGCTCCATGAGGAGCTTTGCCAGCAGGTTTTTCTTGTTTCCCGTGTCCACATAGTACAGGGACTGGTCAATGGCCTCCACCGTACTTGTAACCGGGTCAACCTTCACCGTCTGAGGATTGATGAGCATGGTGTCCGCCAGCTTTTCTATCTCCGGCGGCATTGTGGCGCTGAACATCAGCGTTTGTCTGACCTTTGGTATTTTGGTCAGCACCCGCTTCACATCGTTTATAAACCCCATGTCCAGCATCCGGTCAGCCTCGTCCAGCACGAAAACCGACAGGCCCTCAAGCTTGATATAGCCCTGCCCGATAAGGTCGTTGAGGCGTCCGGGCGTCGCCACCAGAATGTCCACGCCTTTTTGCAGCATCTCGACTTGCGGGGACTGTCCTACGCCTCCAAAGACGACGCCGCAGCGCAGTGGGGTATATTTGCCGTATTGACAAAAGCTTTCGTAATTTTGTACCGCAAGCTCACGCGTTGGGGTAAGCACAAGCGCGCGTATTTTACCGCCGCGCCCGCGCTTTGAAAGATTCTGCAGGATGGGAAGCGCAAAGGCGGCTGTTTTGCCTGTGCCGGTTTGGGCGCAGCCAAGAACATCGCGCCCGGTAAGAACAATGGGGATGGTCTGCTCCTGGATCGGCGATGGGATGTCATATCCGGCTTCCGCCACAGCTTTAAGGATGGGTTGCGCTAAATTCATTTCGCTGAAATTCATAAGTTCTCTTTTCTGTTTTTATGACAATTTTTTGTGACCTGGCCCTGCTGCAACATCTGGAATAGCCGTGGCATTTGCATTCTCACGGCCGGTACCGGGCAGCGCCCGGTTGGCCCCGGAAAATGTATGGTCACTGAACAGGAAAAAAATCGGCATAGCCAGTATTTACATACCAAACTATGCCGATATTTTTCCGGGAGTACAAAGCCCTAAGACGCACCCTCAAAAACGGGCAGTTTGGGTAAGTGCTCAGACCACGTGAACGTTAATTGCACGCAGCTTCTTGGGATTCTTGGGGTCGGTTTCCGTATCAAAAGTCACCTTTTGGCCTTCATCCAAAGACTTGTATCCTGCACTTTGGATAGCGGAGAAATGAACAAAAACATCATCGCCGCCGTTGTCGTTAGAAATAAAGCCAAAGCCTTTGTCCCCATTGAACCATTTTACAGTACCGTTCATATTGGTACCTCCTACAAAAAGTTATTTCGGAAATAGAAAACAAAAAACCACAGGCGATTTGTCAATACGAAATGACAAAAACCTGTGAAACAAATCATCATACATTCGAAATACGGTGTCAGTATACACCCTTATTTCCCGCAAGTCAACTTATATTTTTTGCCGGCCGGGGGAAAGCAACCGTAAAATTGTATTTTTTGCGGCGACAGGCTCCAAAACCGCTTCCGGGCAGGATAACATTCTCTTTTATCGGATGCCGTTCTCGGTATCGATAGAAAAAACGCCTTTGCTCAGCAGATATATATTAATTTCATATTTGAAATGTGCGCATGATTGTGGTAATATAATATTGCTTACAGCTTGTTATACAGGAAGCAATTTCCTTTTGAATCGAGGTTGGTTTATGGCGAATAATTTTATTTGCAAAGACAGCTTGGCGGAGCAATTATTTAATATTCTAAAAGAGGAACTGGAGTCGGGCGATTACGTTCCCGGCCAAAAGCTTATGTCCGAATCTGCTATAGCGCAGAAATACAATGTAAGCAGACTTACAGTCCGCGCCGCTATTGCAAGGCTAAGTGCGCTTGATTATGTAGAAACAAAAAACGGAGAGGGCAGTTTTGTAAAGAAACGTGATAACGACCGCCTGCTTCAGGCCGTTTCCTCTTTGGTGCTCGAGCCTCAGATGTTGAATGATGTCAGCGATTTCCGTCGTCTGATCGATACCGAATGCGTCAGGCTTGCCATTCTGAAAGCATCGAAAGAAGACTTCCAGCGGTTATATGACGCATGCGAAGCCTTCGGAAATTACATGCACAGCATTACGGTGTTTGACAAAGAAGCGCAGAAAACCGTCGTTGAACTTGACTATAAGTTTCATTTGACTATGTGTGAGCTAAGCGGGAACCTCCTTTATCCGCTGGTCTACAAGGCGGCGCAGGAAGCAATAAAGCAGCAGATATGCACCAACTTTGTTTCACGTTGGTATTATAACAGACTTGATACATCGAATCGGGATGATATGGAACGGTTTATTAGAGCCCACTATGACCTTTATTGCGCCGTTAAGAGCGGCGATTTGACAAAAGCCAAACGCATCACGGTTGCGCATCTGAATCCCAACATAATGAAATTACCGGATCAGGAGAAATAACGAAGGAGCTGTTTCGTGATTGTTACAGCTCCTTCGTTTTATATTAAAGAGATATCACAGGATGTTCATTGCCGCAAAGTAACCGGCCCTTGTCGCGTCACGGATATTGGTTGCATCGACGCAGTCACCGATCGGGTAGAAATCCAGGGAGGACTCGCGCAGCGCTTCTACAAGCTTTTTATTTGGAGTAAGGCCTGTTGCAAATACCACGGACTCCGTGGTAAGCGTTTCCTGAATACCGTCCTTCTCAACGGTCACACTGGTATCCGACGCCGCAACGCACCGCGTGCTGAGGCGATAGTCAATCTGCGGATGCTTGTCAAGGTAAGGAATCATGGTGTTATAGTGATAAACGTAATTGGGATCACACAGAACATTGCGCATTTCAATCAGGTGGATTTTGCGTTCAGGGTCATGATCGGCAAGGCAGATGGCCGCCTCACATGCCACAATACCGCCGCCAATAATAATTACATCCTTCCCCATAGTCTCCGGCTTATAGAAGGCGTCCATGAAGGTGAGAACCTTATCCCGGTCAATCCCTTTGATGGGGGGAATCATGATATTGGAGCCCACTGCGCAGATGACGGCATCAGGCTTGAAGGATTTGACAATATCAAGTGTTGCGGGAGTATTTAAATGGACTTCAACATTATTTTTCCGGATCTGACAAACAAGGTAATCCCGATAGAGGACCATGTCCTTCTTCTTCGGCTCGCATTCCATAATCTTCAGGTTGCCGCCCAGCGCATCACTCTTTTCGAGCAGAACCACTTTGTGTCCGCGCTGCGCTGCGGTGATCGCCGCGTTCAGGCCGCCGGGGCCCCCACCCACAACGACAACCTTGCGGGATGCTTCGGGTTCCTTCATGCGGGTAATCATTAGATCGCGCGCAATCCTGGGGTTGGCAGCGCATCCGAATTGCATATTCTGCCCCCACGGCAGAGGATCAAAGGCCAGATTCGAAATACAGTAGTTGCAGCGCAGGCAGTGGACGATGTCCTCAGGATGGCCATGACGGGCTTTATTGGGGAACTCAGGGTCGCAGATCAGCGCGCGGCCCATGCCGACAATATCGACCTTGCCCTCCGCAAGAATTTTCTCAGCCAGCTCCGGCGTGTTGATGCCGCTGATAACGGACACCGGGATATGAACGTGTTTCTTGATCTCTGCCGCCATGTCCACATGTGCGCCTGAAGCCACAAAGCCAGTCAGCGATCTCCGTCGTTGTCCTCGTATTTTTCTGTCGTGACATTCTGCTCATAGTAAACGCCGAGGAGCCGTTTGATGTCCACGCTCTCGCACAGACGCACGGTGAATCCCTGATCTTTGAGAGATTTTTCTATCGTCGTCAGGTGAGCGCGCGCATCCGTTTCCTCTTCTCTTTTCAGGCGCACGATGATAAGAAACTCACGGGCGGTTGCCATCTGCAGCTGGAGGCGGTCGAGACTGACTGCCTCCAGCTCCAGCAGTTTCCGCACAGCGGGCAGGTTCTCCGCATTCGTCCGCGCTTTCAGGAAGCTCTTGTTTTCCTCAAAGTTTTCCCGGCTGTTAATGCAGAGCATCTCCACCTCCACCTGGCCTTTGAGGACGGTCATCAGGGCGTAGATCCGCGCCGCCACGCTGGCGTCGGACAGAACGCTGATGTTGGTCGGTTTGATTGAAAAAAAGACCAGCTCTCCATGGCTGGTCAGAAGGCTGTATTCGGAGATCCCGTCGATGCCGATGAGCTGACGTGTGGACTGCCGCTCACGCTCGGCGTTCTTCTTTTTTCTGCTCATGTTTTTATCCTCCAGTAGTAGATCTGCTGCTTCCCGAAAAAGAAACCGAAGGCGTTCACGATAAAATCGCGGATGCTGGT
>DAOPXW010000002.1:0-1787 GCA_035352555.1 Oscillospiraceae bacterium | reverse complement strand
TTGATTATGCGATGTTCGCGTCGTCCAGCGCTTTTTGGATCAGTCCCAGCACGAACTCCCGCTGGCTTACCTTCTTGCCGGTTCGCTCCGACTCGCTGTCGAGGTAACGCTTGATCCGCTGGAACAGTTCCTCCGGGATCTGAAACGCCATGGTTCTGGTGCCTTCCATTTTTCGTCCTTCTTTCAGATTGTAATATTCGGTTATGAGCGCGGTGACGTATTGGCTGAGCGTCTGGCCCGACTGCTCCTGTTCTGTCCGCACTCTGGCGTGCAGGGACTCGGGGATCTGAGCGCAGAGGTTTTTTGTCGTTTCCACGGTGACAGCTCCTTTCCTGATTTGCAAGCCAAGTATAGCGGGAGCGCGGCGCAATAGCTATGACCAGAACCAACGAAGAATATGGGCTAAGTGAAGCATATTACCCACTGCCCGCCGCTCTCAGTACGGCGGCGATGCCGCGCAGGACGAAGGTCACGCATGGGATTGCCACGCTGTTGCCCAGCGCCTTGTAACGGGCGCTGTCTGACGCACCTGGGATCTCCGTCCAGCCGTCCGGGAAACCCTGGAGTCGTTCACACTCCAGAGGAGTCAGGCGGCGGATGAGCTGCCGCTGTTCGGTATCCGGCTGGCAGATGAGATCGGTGGCGTCCTTGTGCTGGCGCGCGCTTTCCGTGCTGGCGACGTCCTGCTCCACGAACTGATCCACGCGCTGCCGATTGAAGACTGCGTGATGATCTAATCCCGAGGATTGAGTTATTCCGATGTTGTCAGGTAAGGGCGGAGCTACTTGTTGAGAATCAAGCTTTTTTTCATCCGTTGTCATTATAAAACCTCCAGATAATAGATTAAAAGCGGTCTGGCAGTAAATGCTGCCAAGACCGCTTTTTTCGTATTCATACTAATTGTTGATTTAATTTTCCTTTATGCATATATTGCGTTTAGAATAGCTTTCCCACTCAATGTTTTAAATATTTTACTCCCGACACTGTGAACGGAGTCATTCGACATATTATCCTCATAAAAATTAACAAGAAAGTCCGCCTCAACCAGTATTTGATAATCGATTCCCTGAATGTCGGTATAGGTATGATGATGCGCGATAAGCCAGCAAACGCGGTCAATAACACTCGATTCGATGCCTAACCCCTCCAGAAGCTTTTTTGCTTCAGGCGGACCTTCAATCTGCTGATAGTTCCCAGCGGAGCTGTTGTACTTTTTCTCGCTGTTTTTAATCCCAATGTCATGAGTAAGCGCCGCGATTTCAATAATCTCTTGCGTGCTTTCGTCTAATCCTTCCATCTCTCCGATTGTCTTGGCAAAACTATACACCTTCAGGAAATGGTTGATTCGCCGAACATCCCCGGCGTAATACGCGATCATAGCATTTATTACTTGCCCAATATGGTTCATTTTACACCCCTTGCCCTCTGAGAGTTCCAATTAAAGCACCCTTCTGAACTGCTAAAACCATTCAGAAGGGTGCTGATTCATGGCTATTCTACCGTGATAACAGAGACGGGACAGTTATCCCGCGCTTCTGCCGCCGTACCTTTCGCAGATTCAGGAACAGGGTCCGCGCAAATCTCCGCGCGTCCGTCATCGGCCATCCGGAATACCTCCGGACAGGTGGATGCACATAGCCCGCAGGAAATACAGCCTTCCCTGTCAATCATCGCTTTCATATACTGATATTCCTTTCTGAATCAGGCATTCATGAACAGTTTGATATCATCATCAACTGTTCCGACACCCGCAATACCGAATTTTTCAACCAACACCTTGGCCACAT
>DAOPXW010000001.1:34565-58686 GCA_035352555.1 Oscillospiraceae bacterium | reverse complement strand
TGCCCGGATTGAGCACGCTGTTGCAGCCGACCTCCACAAAATCGCCCAAAACCGCGCCGAATTTTTTCCGGCCGGTGGGGATCTCCACGTCGCCCTTTACCACCACCGGCGTCTTGTCGCTTTTTACGTTGGAGGTGATGGAGCCCGCGCCCATGTGGGCTTTGTAGCCCAGCACGGAATCGCCCACGTAGTTATAGTGCGGTGTCTGCACGTTATCGAAAAGCACCACGTTTTTCAGCTCCACGGAGTTGCCCACAACGGCGTTTTTGCCCACAACGGCGCTGCCGCGGATAAAGGCGCAGTGGCGGATCTCCGCTTCGTGGTCGATGATGCAGGGCGCGCCGATGTAGGCCGAGGGAAAGACCCTGGCGTCCTTGGCGATCCACACGCCTTCGGCGGGATTGTCGTATTCCTCCGGTGGCAGCGTCGGTCCCAGCGCCAGAATGAAATCCCCGATGCCGTCCAGCACCTCCCAGGGGTAGGTCTTGCCCGCGAACAGCGGGGCCGCGATGGTCTTTGTCAGATCCAGAAGCTCCTTGACCGTATCCATATCATTTCACCTTCACCAGTAATCCGGCGCCGCGCATGGCGTCGATAATGAGATCCACATATTTTTCGCACAGGGCGTCGGACCCGGCCTCCGCCATGACGCGCAGCACCGGCTCCGTGCCGCTTTTTCGCAGCAGCACGCGCCCGTCGGCGCCCAGCTCCGCCTCCGCCCGCTTCACCGCGGCGGCCACGGCGGGGTGATTCATGGCCCCGTCCTTGTCCGTGACGACGACGTTTTTCAGCAGCTGCGGATAGATGCGCACCGGGGCGGCCAGCGCGGACATGGGCAGCTTGGTCTCGGTCATGGCCTCCATCAGCTTGATGGCGGTCAGCAGCCCGTCGCCGGTGTTGGCCAGACGGCCGAAGATGATGTGGCCGGACTGCTCGCCGCCGATGAGGTGCCCGTTCCGGCGCATATTTTCCGCCACGTATTTGTCGCCCACGGCGGTTTTTTCATAGCCGATGCCGACGGCGTCCAACGCCTTGTAGAGACCCATGTTGGACATCACGGTGGTAACCACCTTGGAATCGCCGAAGACGCCCCTGTCCTTCATGTATTTGGCGCAGATATAGAGAATGTGGTCGCCGGTGATTACATTGCCCTTCTCGTCCACGGCCAGGCAGCGGTCGGCGTCGCCGTCAAAGGCAAACCCCGCGTCCAGATGGTTTTCCAGCACGAAATTCCGGAGATTTTCGATGTGGGTGGAGCCGCAGTCCACATTGATATTCAGGCCGTCCGGCCGGTTGGCGATGACGTAGGTATCCGCGCCCAGCGCATCGAAAATGCTCTTGCCCATCTGCCACGTGGAGCCGTTGGCGCAGTCCAGGCCGATCTTCAGTCCCTTGTAGGAGCGGGTGGCCAGCGAGATCAAAAAGCCCAGATAGCGGTTGCGCCCGGCGGAATCGTCGATGGTGCGCCCGATATTCTCCCGCAGGGCGTAGGGCAGCTCCCCGCCGGAGTCGATATAGGCCTCGATGCCGCCCAGCACGGATTCCTCCATCTTTTCGCCGTCGGCGTTGAGCAGCTTGATGCCGTTGTCGCAGTAGGGGTTGTGGCTGGCGGAGATCATGATGCCGCAGTCGAAATCGTCCGCCCGGGCGATATAGGACACGCTGGGCGTGGTAGTGACGTGCATCAGATAGGCGTCCGCCCCGGAGGCGGTGAGGCCCGCGCACAGCGAGTATTCAAACATATAGCTGGAGCGGCGGGTATCCTTGCCGATGACCACGTTGGCCTTGTGCTCCTGCCCGTAATACCAGCCGAGATAGCGGCCGATCTTGAAGGCATGCTCCACCGTTAATACGATGTTGGCCTCGCCGCGAAAGCCGTCGGTTCCGAAATATTTCCCCATGGTTCGGTTTCCTTTCCCGTTAATAAGAATAGAATTCAGCCCAGCTTGGAAGCGGCGGGGCCGTCGAGATATAAGGTCATGTCAAGGTGCAGCTGCAGCATGGACGCCGGGACAAAGGTCACCGTCTTGCCGTAGACCATCTGATGGATGATCCCGGCTTTCTCCTCGCCGCAGGCGATCAGCAGGATTTTTTTGGCCGCCATCATGGTCTTGATGCCCATGGTCACGCCCGCCTCCGGCACCTCCGCCGGAGCCAGAACGGGGGCCAGCTCTTCCCGGGTGGCGTCGGTGAGCTTTTGACCGTGGGTATAGCTGTCAAAGGGGGTGGCAGGCTCGTTGAAGCCGATACGGCCATTGATGCCGATGCCCAGCACCAGCGCGTCCAGTCCGCCGGCTTTGGCGATCTCCGCGTCATATTCCCCGATCTCCTCCTCCCCGGCGTCCCCGCACGTGCAGGGGAAAAAGACGTTTTCCTCCTTCACACCGCAGGGGCCCAGCAGGCTGTCCCGCAGGAGGGGCCTGATACTGTCCCTCCCTGGGCCCGTCAGCGCCGCGGTGGAGAAGATTCCGGCGTTTTCCAGGGAGCATTCCCCCGCCGCGCAAAGCGCGGCGAGCTTGGCGCAGAAGGGCTTGAGCGCGGGGTCGAAATCCAAGCCCAGCGTGGCGCCGGGCTTATCCCTCAAAACGGAGGCGACGCTCAGCGCCGCCGACTCGGAGATTTCTTCGCCGCTGCCAATGACAATTCTCATACGATAGCTCCTTAACAGATATATTTTACGCATGAAGCGCGGGCCCCGGGGCAAACTACCGCAAAGAGGCGGTGCGCACCATGGCAATCGTTTTTTTCAGAACCCTGATCGTTTATTTTTCCCTGTTGGCCGCCATGCGGCTGATGGGCAAGCGCCAGTTGGGCGAGATGGAGCTGTCGGAATTTATCGTGGCGGTGCTTATCGCCGACCTGGCCTCCCATCCCCTGCAGGATATCGGCATCCCCATGCTCAACGGGCTGATCCCCATCTTCACGCTGTTTTGTCTGGAGGTCGTGATCTCCGGCGTCTCGCTGCGGCACGTCCGGCTGCGGGGCATCCTGTACGGACGGCCCAGCGTCATCATCAGCCACGGCAAGATCCGCCAGAGTGAGATGCGGAAAAACCGCTTCACGCTGGATGAACTGACTCAGGAGCTGCGCAACCAGAGCATACTGGACATCGCCACCATCGAATACGCGATACTGGAGACCAACGGCCAGCTGAATATCGTGCTGCAGCCTGCGGACAGGCCCGCCACCGCGGGCCAGCTGGGCATCGCCGCGCCGGACACAGGCTACCCCACCATCGTCATCAACGACGGGCGGGTGCTCAGTGAGAATCTCGCCCGGGCGGGCTATAACGACGCCTGGCTGCAAAAGCAGCTGAACGCGGCAAAGATCGCCTCGCCGCAGAAGGTCTATCTCATGACCGTGGACGGGACGGGGGGCGTCTATGTGGCGCCCATGGAGGAGAAATGAAAAAAGAATGGATCGCCGGAGCGCTGCTGGCCGTGCTGCTGGGCGGCGCGGTTTACAACATCCACTACATGGATAAGCTCGCCCAAACGCTGATCGGCAGCGTGGAGCACTCCCGCGCGCAGATGGACACGGGCGATTACGCGGGGGCGGAAGCCTCCCTGCGCGGCGCCATCGACCTGTGGATGGGGTCGGACGGCTACACCCATATTTTTATCCGGCACCCGGAAATCGATTCCGCCACCGACGCCTTTTACGAACTTCTGAGCGATGTGGTCTCCCGGGACAACGACGCGGCCGTGGGTTCCTTTGAAAAGGTGGAGGCACATCTCACCAGCATTGCCGGGATGGAGCACATCACCATCGGCAGCATTCTGTAATTATTTTTCGGAGAGGATCTTGGTCAGCTCCTCCATGAAGGTGTTGATATCCTTGAAGCTGCGGTACACGGAAGCGAAACGGACATAAGCGACCTCGTCCACATCCTTCAGCCTGGCCATGACCATCTCGCCGATCTCGGAGGTGTTGATCTCGCGCTCCAGCGAACCCTGAAGCTCCTGCTCGATATCGTCGGCGATCTTCTCCAGCTGGGCCAGCGCCACCGGCCGCTTCTCACAGGCGCGGACCATTCCGTTGATGAGCTTGGATTTATCAAAGGACTGACGGCTGCCGTCCCGCTTGACCACGATCAGCGGCATACGCTCGATGATCTCGTAGGTGGTGAAGCGCTTCTGGCAGGACAGGCATTCTCTGCGGCGGCGGATGGTAGCGCCCTCTTCCGCCGGGCGGGAATCGATGACCTTACTTTCAAGATATCCGCAGAAGGGGCATTTCATGATTTGTTCCTCCGTTGACAATAGATGGTGGGCATATTTGCCTGTCATTATAGCACAGGATACAACATATTGCCACTACAAATTACGTCAACCGGCAAAAAGCCGCGCACAGCGCGGCTTTTACAGGTCGAAAAATTCTTCTCTCGTCATCAGCGCGTTCAGCACGTCCAGCAGGCCTGCGGCGGTGAGTTTTTTGGGCAGCGACAGCCGCCGCAGCAGCTCGGTCCGCTTATGGGCGCTGTCCGGCCCGCCGGAGAGGCCCCTGGCATAGAGATCGGCCTTGGTGATGGGCGGGTGCTCCGCCGCGCGCGTCTCCCCTTCAAAGGTGGCGCCGGCCCGGCGCAGCGCGTCCAGCAGCACCTCCGGGCGCATCCCCTCCACGCCCAGCGTGCCTTCCTTTGACGGCGCGGCTTTGCGCCGCTCCTTGCCGGGCACATCCGGGATATAGGCGTGCTTGACGCGGCGCGGGTCCACACAGCCTTTGATGAAATTGCGGATCAGAAAGCCCGCACCGTCGGAATCGGTCAGCACGATCAGGCCCCGGCTCTCCGCCAGACGGCGCAGCAGGGCCTGCTTTTCCCTGTCGTTGAATACGCCGAAGCCGCCGGTCTCCAGGATGGCGGCGTCCACGCACTGGCTGAGCGCGTTCTTATCGTAGCGGCCCTCCACCACGATGACCTCGCGGATGCGCTCCATCAGGTCTCCCCCGCCGCGATGCGCAGCAGCGCGTCCGTCAAAAGTGCCGCGTTGTCCGCGCCGGTGCTCTTCATGGCGTAGTCGGTCTCGCAGCACAGCTCCACCGCGCGCCGCAGCCGGGGCAGCGTGAAGCCCCGGGCGGCGGCCATGAGCTTATCCACCAGAAAATCGAATTTCACGCCGCTGTAATCCGCGACGAACTTTCGCCCCAGCCCCTGTTCCTGCGCCAGTCTGGCTACATAAAGGCGGCGCATCTGCCCGCCCAGCACCGCCAGCAGCGGGATGGGGTCGTTGTCCCTGTCCGCCAGGAGCTCGGCCAGAATGCGGGCGGCGGCGTCGTTGTCCCGGGCGGCCAGACGGTCGGTCATCTCAAAGGCCCTGGCTTCGGGAATGTGGCTGGCCACCGCTTCGATATCCTCCCGGGTCACCCGCTCTCCGGCGGCGTAGGCCGACAGCTTGTCGATCTCGGGGATCAGCCGGTTCATCAGCGCGCCGCTGACAAAAATCAGATGCCGGGCGGCATCCGCGTCGATGGTCTTACCCGCCGCCGCGAAG
This sequence comes from Oscillospiraceae bacterium, assembly GCA_035352555.1. Classification (GTDB taxonomy): domain Bacteria; phylum Bacillota; class Clostridia; order Oscillospirales; family Oscillospiraceae; genus UBA2922. The sequence continues at coordinate 53,194 of DAOPXW010000001.1, read as the reverse complement.
CGCTTCTGCACCCAGGAAACCAGCGAGCTCTCCTGCTGGGCGGTAAATTTCAGATCTTTGCCGCATTTCCTGATGCTCTTGACCAGCTTCAGCCGCCCGTCCGGCTCATAGGACGAATCCTGCACAAAGACCACGGTGCAATAGTCCGGCACGTCGGCCAGCAGCGCGCCGATGGTCTCGGCGGCGTGCTCCTTGATCCTGTTCAGGTCGGCGCCGCGCACCTCCACCAGCGTGCGCTCCGATAAAAAGGGCACGGAATCCATGGCGTTGCGCAGCTGCAGCGCGTCCAGCTCCGGCCCGTTGAGCCGCTTATAGCTGAAATCGTCCTCCCCTTCGGGCAGGCAGGCTTTTTTCAGCGCGGCAAGGAACTGCTCCCGCAGATAGTCCTCCGGCCCCCACAGCAGATAGAGCCGCTGGGGCCCCCGCGCTCTCAGTTCGCTCAGCAGCGCGCCGTAATTGGTACTTTCCTCTTTTTTTGCCATCAGTTCGTCCTCACTGTCACGTTCCCGTTCAGGTCTGTTCTGTAAATGGCCGCTCCCGCGTCGTACAGCCGCGCCAGCGCGGCGTTGGTGGGATGCCCGTAAGTATTGTAGCCCACGGAGATGATGGCCGTCTGGGCCCCGGTCTCCGCCAGAAGCTCGCTGCCGGTGGAATTTTTAGAGCCGTGGTGCCCGGCGATCAGAAGCTCCGTGCCGGAAAGATCGTGGCCGGCCAGCAGGGCCTTTTCGGCCGTGCGGTTCATGTCCCCGGTCACCAGCATCCCGTAGTCGCCCACGGAGACGGTCATGGAAAGCCCTCGCTCGTTTTCCGTCCCCGCGCCCACGGGCGCGTACAGCGCGACACGCATAACGCCCTCGGCGAGATCGGTATCGGCGTCGATATAGCGCACCGCGACGCCGCTTTCCGCCGCCTGCGTCAGGATTTCCGGCAGCAGGCCGTCGTCGTCCGAGGCGTCCCGGGGCAGGATCAATTCCGCCACGGGCATCATCTGCATCAGCCGCACCACGCCGTTGGCGTGGTCGGCATGGAGATGGGTCAGGACCAGCGCGTCGACCCGGCGTCTGCCGCAGCCCAGCAGATAGGCAGCCATGCGCTCCCCCGCGTTGCCGTCGGTACCGCTGCCGCCGCAGTCCACCACGACGGTACTCCGCGCCGCCATTACCGCGAGACTTTGTCCCTGCCCCACGTCCAGCGCGGTAAAGTAGCCCGCGCCGTCGGCATAGACCCCCGCCGTCACCACAAGCGCGACGGCCAGCGCGAAAGCGGAGATCGCCGCGGGGACGGCCCAGCGGAATTTCACGTCCTTTTTGCGCCACAGCCAGGCGGCGGCAAAAACGGCATAGGTCAAAAGCAGCCACCAGGCCGCCATCTGATTGGAGGTATAGACGTCCGCATAGGGGATCTTCGCCACAAGCCCCGCCGCGGCGGCGATATAGCGGGCCAGCCAGGACACGCACCAGCCCATCGCATGTCCCAGCGGGGCCCAAACCACCCATAAAGCGCAGGCCAGAAACCCGCCGCAGAAGCACAGCGTCACCGCCCAGAGGCACAGGAGGTTGGTCAGCGGGCCCAGCAGCGGCACATAGCCAAAGCGCAGCGCCAGCAGCGGCACCGTGAACGCCGAGGCGCCCAGAGAGCTGGCCAGTACGCCCGCGCCGTAGCGCAGCGGGCGCGGCAGCTTTTTGCGCCGCTCCTCCGGGGCCAGCCGCTCAAAAATGCGCGGGGACAGCAGCAGGATGCCCGCCATGGCTCCAAAGGACATCTGCAGCGCGGCGCTGCCCGCCGCGGCGGGATTCAGCAGCAGGATCACGGCCAGCGGAAACGACAGCGAGGTAAGCCCGTCGTTTTCCCGCCCGAACAGCGGGGCCAGCAGCAGCATGGACTGCATGAAGCCGGCCCGCACCGTGGACGGGCCTGCGCCCGTCATGACCACGAAAAACCACACCAGCGCCAGACACAGCAGCGACGAGCGCCGCGTGCGGCCCAGAATCAGCTGCAAAAAGCCGATGAGAAACGCCACGTGCAGGCCAGACACGGCCACCACATGGGCCAGCCCCGAGGCGCGCATGACCACATAGAGATCGCCCTGGGCATAATAGTCCGTTTTGTCGCCCATCAGCAGGGCCTTCAGAAATGGCGCGGTATCCGCGGGAAACGCGCCGGCAACGGCGGTCCTGACCGCCTGCGCCGCGTACTGCGGGAGATAGAGCGCCCGGCGGCTGCCGGTGACGGCCCCCTCCCCCGCCGCGGTACATACGGCGAACACGTTCCGCGCCGTGTAATAATCTGTCTCCTCACCGTAGCGCACCCGGGCGCTTTTGAAGCGCACCGTCACGGTCAGCTCATCGCCGGGCCGGAGGGCCGGCAGATACCCGTCATAATCGTACAGGCGGGCCGTCACACCGGGGACGCCCTCCTGCCGCAGCCTGATATAGACGGAGGTATATCCGCCGCCGGTTGTGGGGAAATCCTGCACCACGGCGTTTACCGTCAGCTCCCGCCCGCTGAGCGCGTCCGCCTGTTTAACGGTGGTCTCATTTTGAACAAAGCAGCAGCAAAAGCCCAGCGCGGCCCCCAGACATGCCAACGGCAGATTCACGCCCCGCCGTATCCCGGCGCGGCGCAGCCTCAGCCCCAGCACGGCCGCCAGCGCCGCGGCGGGCAGGATCAGGTTGCCGCCTATTCCATAGTGCGCCAGAAAGACCGCCCCGGCAAAGGCGATACAGACGTTGGCCAGCTTACGCACGGATGTCGGTGAGGTCCAGAAGGTAGTCCGTGGAGCAGTCGTACAGCTGGGCCAGCTTGATCAGCGCCCAGACGGGAATTTCCCGCTCCCCGCTCTCATACCGGCGGTAGACGCTTCTCTGCATATTGAGATACTGCGCGATAGCGACCTGAGTGTAGTCGCTGTCCTCTCTCAGGTCCTTCAGTCTTCTGAAATACACCTGCATCACCCCCAAAAATGATACCGCTTGGTATCACCCTATCCATGAATTGGCACCATCCGGGGCCAGGTTTTGACCTGGAAAAGGGGCGATTCGCGGATCGCCCCTTTTCCGAGGAATACGGATCAGCCCATTTTATCCGGCAGCCGCGTGCCGCCGAGGATGTGAAAGTGCAGATGGGGCACGGTCTGGCCGGCGTCGGGGCCGCAGTTGGAGATGACGCGATAGCCGTTTGTAAGGCCCTCCTGCGCCGCAACTTTTGCGACGGTCTCCAGGCACCTGGCGGCGATGGCGGAATTCTCCGCCGTGATGGCGGAAACGCCCGTGATATGCTGCTTGGGCACCACGAGGATGTGGGTGGGGGCCTGGGGGTTGATGTCCCGGAAGGCGAAGGTAGTTTCGTCCTCATAGACCTTGGCAGAGGGAATCTCCCCCGCGATGATCCTGCAGAAAAGGCAATCTTCCATGGTGGGTTTCCTCCTTATTTGATGCCGAGCTTGTCGGCTACGAAATCGTCCACAATGGCCAGCGCGTCGTCGGTCTTGAGCACCTCGGTGCCGCCGCCCATGGCGGAATCCGGCTTGCCGCCGCCTTTGCCGCCGGCCACGGCGGACACGGCGGACACCAGTTCGCCGGCCTTGATGCCCCTGGCCACGGCGTTTTTGCCGCACACGGCCACGAACTGCACCTTGCCGTCGGTGACGGTGGCCAGCACGGCCACGGTGTTGGCCTCGCGGTCGCGCAGGAAGTCGCCCATCCTGCGCAGATCGGCGGGCGTCAGATCGGGCCGGGTCATGGTGAGCACCTTGAACCCGCCGATGGTCTTGGCCGCGTACAGCACGCGCTCGGCGTCGCCGGACATCATCTTGTCCTTGAGCTTGTCCATGTTCTGCCGCAGCTCGCGCATTTCGGTGAGGAAGCCCTCGGTCTTGTGAAAGAGATCGGCGGGGCTGGTCTTGAGCAGCCCGGCCACCTTCAGGGTGCGGCGGTTGTTGGCCTCGGCCTCGGCCAGATAGACTTTGCCGGTGACGGCCTCGATGCGGCGCACGCCGGAGGCCACGGAGGCCTCGGAGGTGATGCGGAAGGGCCCGATCTTGGCGGTGTTGTCCACATGAGTGCCGCCGCAGAATTCCAGGGATTTTTCTCCCATGCGGACCACGCGGACCTTGTCGCCGTACTTTTCCCCGAACAGCGCCATGGCGCCCAGCTCTCTGGCTTCGTCGATGGGCAGAACCTTTATCGAAACCTCCATGCCCTCCAGGATCATATCGTTGACCTTGGCCATGACGGCCATCAGTTCATCGGTGGAAACGGCGGAAAAATGGGTAAAGTCGAAGTGGAGCCTGTCCTCGTCCACATAGGAACCGGCCTGTCGCACATGGTCGCCCAGCACCTCCCGCAGCGCGGCCTGCAGCAAATGGGTGGCGGAGTGGGCGCGCATCACCGCGCGGCGGCGCTCCGGCGCCACCTTGGCGGTGACGTCGTCGTCCACCTTGAGGGTGCCGGCGCGCATTACGCCGTGATGCAGGAATTTTCCGGCCTTGTCCTTCTGCACATCGGTGACCTCGAACACGGCCCCATTCTTTTCGATGGTGCCGTGGTCGGCCACCTGGCCGCCCATTTCGGCGTACAGCGGGGTTTTATCGAGAACAAGGATGCCTTCCATCCCCTCGGAAAGCTCGGAGCACAGCTCGTCGCCGTTGACCATGGCCAGGATTCCGGCCCTGTCGGAGAGCTTGCCGTAGCCGGTGAATTCGGTGGGGGTATTGTCCAGCCCCAGGTCGATGCCGGCCCAGGCCAGATCGCCCAGCGCCCTGCGGGCCTCCCGGGCGGTGGCCTTCTGCTCGTCCATCAGCGCGTCGAAGCGGGCCTTGTCAAGCGTCAGCCCCTCGTCCGCCGCCATCTCGACGGTGAGGTCGATGGGAAAACCGTAGGTATCGTACAGCTTGAAAGCGTCGTCCCCGGAGAAGACGGTCCCGCCGGCGTCGCGGTGGGCCTGCAGCATCTCGGTAAAGATCTTCATGCCGCCGTCGATGGTGCGGGCAAAGGTCTCCTCCTCGGTCTTAAACACACGGACGATAAAGGCGCGGCGATCCACCAGCTCGGGATAGGCGGTCTTGTTCTCCTCGACGACGGTGTCCACGATCTTATACAGGAAGGGCTTGCTCACGCCCAGCAGCTTGCCGTGGCGGGCGGCCCGGCGGAGGAGGCGGCGCAGCACATAGCCCCGGCCCTCGTTGGAGGGCAGGATGCCGTCGCAGATCATCATGACGGCGGAGCGGGTATGGTCGGTGATGATGCGCAGAGACACGTCCTTTTTGGCGTCCTCGTGATAATGCGCCCCGGTGATCTCGGAGACCTTGGCGGTGATGTTGCGCACCGTATCCACGTCGAACAGGCTCCCCACGTTCTGGCACACGCACGCGAGCCGCTCCAGCCCCATGCCGGTGTCGATGTTCTTCTGGACCAGCTCGGTATAGTTCCCCTTGCCGTCGTTGTTGAACTGGGAGAAGACGTTGTTCCAGACCTCGATATAGCGGTCGCAGTCGCAGCCCACGGTGCAGGTGGGCTTGCCGCAGCCGTGCTCGGGGCCGCGGTCGTAATAGATCTCGCTGCAGGGGCCGCACGGGCCTGAGCCGTGCTCCCAGAAGTTGTCCTCCTTGCCGAAGCGGAAAATCTTCTCCGCCGGGATGCCGATCTCGTCGTGCCAGATGTTCCACGCCTCGTCGTCATCCTGGTAGACGGAGGGGTACAGCCGGTCCGGCTCCAGGCCCACCCACTCGGGGCTGGTGAGGAATTCCCACGACCAGGCGATGGCTTCGTGCTTGAAATAGTCGCCGAAGGAGAAGTTGCCCAGCATCTCGAAATAGGTGCCGTGGCGGTCGGTCTTGCCGATGTTCTCGATATCGGCGGTGCGGATACATTTCTGGCAGGTGCAGACCCGGCGGCGGGGCGGCTCCTCCTCATTGGTGAACCAGGTCTTCATGGGCGTCATGCCCGCGTTGATCAGCAGCACGCTCTTGTCATGCTGGGGGACCAGCGAAAAGCTGGGCAGGCGCAGATGCCCCTTGGTCTCAAAGAAAGCCAGGAACATTTCCCGCAGCTCGTTGAGCCCGTATTCCTTGTGTGCCATAGTAATCCCTCCAAAAAAGTAAGCTCCGCCCCAAAAACAGGGGCGAAGCATAAAATACTCGCGGTACCACCCTGATTATCCCTTCGGATATCTCAGCGCCCTTTATCGGGGGCGGGCGGCGCGCTCAACGCGCGCGGGCTCGAAAGTGGCATACGGGACCTGCGCCGGGAGTTTTCACCAGACCTCCCTCTCTGCGGACGCGGTTTGCCGTTTTGCTTTGTCATCGCCTGTCGTTATTAAATATGAACGTATTTTAGCACAAAATTCCGCTTTGTCAATCGCCGGACTTCAATTTGCGCAGGATGGCCAGCCGCCCGCAGGCAAAGGGCAGCTTCATGCGCAGCGCCATCATGGGGTGCGGCGCGCTCTCAAGGGGCGTCCCCTCCCCGTCCGTCAGGACGGTCACGGGAAAGCGGGCGGGTTCGCGCTCCGGCGTGAGCAGCTCCACCTCGTCGCCAAGGGAAAACTTGTTGCGCTGCGTCAGCATGGCGTTGCCGGCTTCATCGCAGGACTCCACGACGGCGCAGACGTCGGTGTCGGAAAAGTAGGTGGCGTCGGCGTAATACTCCCCCGGCCGGCCGTAATAGAAGCCCGTGCAGTAGGGGCGGTGGCTGACCTTGTTCAGTTCGTCCACCCACACACGCGGCAGCGGCTGTCCCGCCGCGGCGCAGTCCACCGCGTGGCGGTAGGCGTTGGTGACGGCGGCGGCATAGTAGGCGGATTTCATCCGCCCCTCGATCTTGAGACTAGCGATCCCCGCGTCGATGAGCTCGGGGATGTGTTCGATCATGCACAGATCCCGGGAGTTCAGGATGTGGGTGCCGCCGTCCTCGGTGATCTCAAAATACTGTCCCGGGCGCTTCTCCTCCACCAGATGATATTTCCAGCGGCAGGGCTGGGCGCATTCGCCGCGATTGCTGTCGCGCCCGGCGAGGTAGTTGGACAGCAGGCAGCGCCCCGAGAAGGACACGCACATGGCCCCGTGGACGAAAACTTCCAGCTCCAGCTCCGGCGGCGTGGCCGCACGGATGGCGCGGATGTCATCAAGCGGCGTCTCCCGGGCCAGCACCACCCGCGCCGCGCCCATCCCGTACAGGGCGTTGGCCGCGGCGCTGTTGAGCACGCCCAACTGGGTGCTGACATGGCGCGCCACCCGCGGCGCGTATTTTTTCGCCGCGGCGAACACGCCCAGATCGGCGATGATCAGCGCGTCCGCGCCGGCGGCCTGCACGATCTCCAGAAAGCGCGGCAGGCGGGACAGCTCCTCCTCCCGGGGGAGCGTATTGCAGGTGACGTGGACCTTCGCGCCCTGCGCGTGGGCCAGCGACACGGCCTCGGCCAGCTCTTCATCGGTAAAATTGCCCGCCGCGGCCCGCAGCCCGAATTCCCGGCCCGCCAGATACACGGCGTCCGCCCCGTAATGCAGCGCCATCTCCAGCCGCTCTCTGTCCCCCGCCGGGGCCAGCAGCTCCGGTTTAACCATAATTCTGCGTGGCCCTGAAGGCGTTAAACTCAGAGGCCGTTTTAAAGAACTTATGGGTCCCACTTTTTGTGTCAAGCGCATAGAAATAGTACTTCGTACTTGCGGGCTGAAGCGCGGCCCGGATGGAGTTCAGGCCCGGGCTGCAGATAGCCGTGGGCGTGAGACCGGCCTTGAGGCGGGTATTGTAGACATCCGAAGTGTCGTTGAGCATCTCGTCCGTGGGCGCGCCCTGGTGGTCGGGGTGGGTGTAGAGGCTGGTGGCATCGATGCCCAGCGGCATACCCGCCTTGAGCCGATTATAGATGACGGAGGCGATGATGGCGCGCTCATCGTTGTTGGCGGCCTCTTTCTCGATCATGGAGGCGATCTTGATAATGCCGGACAGCTCCACGCCGCTGGCCTTGGCCTTCTGCAGCATCTCGGCGGTCATCTTATCCCGGAAGTTCTCCAGCATCTTGGCGATGGCGCTGGAAGGCTCCATGCCGGCGTAGAACTCATAGGTGTCCGGGAAGAGATAGCCCTCCAGGCGGGAGGCGCTCCCCGTGGCGGCGCCGTCCAGGAAGCTGTAGGAAAAGGCGTAGTTCGCGGCGGCGTCCATAAGATTGTCGTAGGAGCAGACTTTCTTTTCCTCCAGCAGTTTGAAGATCTGATACATGGTATAACCCTCGGGGATGGTCACCTTGGTGGTGAGCATGGCGTTGGAGCCGGTCTGCATCTTCTTGATCAGGGCGCGGTAATCGTAGGTGGTACGCAGCTCGTAGGAGCCCTGATCCAGCTTGTATTTGGCGTGGGAAATGGAGCAGTAGAGCTTGAAAAGCCCCTTGTACTCGATAATCCCGGCATCCTTCAGGGCGTTGGCCACATAGTTAATGTCCGCTGCCTTCACCTTGTCGCCGTCGGCGTCCGTGGTCTGGGTGAAGATAGTGTCCGGCAGGGTCACCACGGCGGATTCGTCGCCCTTGTTCAGCGCCAGCACGTCCGTGGCCGCCATCCAGGTGAGGCAGGCGATGATAACGCTGACGCTGACGATGAACACGAAATACAGCAGTCCGCCCAGGCAGCCGCTGCGGCCCTGGCGTTCCTGCCGCACGGGACGGAAGTCCCGCTCGGGCCGTTCCTGCTGAACGGGCCTGGCCTGGGGCGCGCCGCGCCTGGCGGCCTCCGCGGCCTTGTCGTGCTGTGCGAAGATTTCGTTGAATCTGTCCTGATCGTCTGGCATATCGTTCTCCTTGTTGTAACAGCAAATTGACTGCCCGCATATACTATCTCAGACACAGGCATTCCGGCCTGCGGAACATCCATGGAGCAGATACCGGCCCTCCGCCGCGCCCGGCGGCCGGAAGAGGAATACATCGGCGCGAAGAAAGGAATAAGACTATGTGCTGGGGTAACAATAGCTGCATCTGGATCATTCTGATCCTCGTCATCCTGTTCTGCTGTGGCGGCTGCGGCAGTTGCGGCGGCGGCTGCGGCTGCGATGGCAACAATGGCTGCAACAACGGCTGCAACAACGGCTGCGGGTGCTGATGCATTCGAGGGCTCCTTCGGGGGCCCTTTTTTACAGGCGCACCACGCGGCGCTCGGTGACGATGATATCCATCCTGATGTCAAACGGTTCTGCGGGAATGATGTCCAGCAGCAGGCTTTCCCGGCACAGGCCGATCTTTATCACAGGGTTGTTCGCCAGCCAGCGGTCGAAATAGCCGCCGCCGCAGCCCACGCGGAAGCCGCGCTCATCAAAGCAGAGCCCGGGGACGACGCACACGTCGCCCGCGGCGGGAAACCGCTCGGGACAGGCCTCCCCCGGCTCGGGAATGCCGAAGGCGCCGGGGCGGAGGGAATCCGGATCCGTCACCGCGCGAAAGACCATCCCGCCGCCCGGCAGCACCTGCGGCAGGGCGACGGTCTTGCCCATGCCCAGCGAGTAAGCGAGAATCTGCCGGGTGTCCACCTCTTTTTTCACGGAACAATAGCAAAACAGCGTCCCGCACGCGCCGTATTCCGGCAGGGAGAGAAGATTCTGCGCCGCGGCCTCACCGCCGGCGGCGGCAGAAGCCTCCGGCAGGGCGGCGATGGCGGCCTTCATCCGCGCACGCAGCGCGTCTTTATGCTCCGCGATGCTCATAAGGCGCGCATCACCAGATCGTAGACCTCCAGGGATTTCTCGTCGATGTCCCGCTCCGTGCCGTCGGCGTTGCGGCAGCCCACCCGCGTCCAGCCGAAGTGGTCGCAGGCGCGGTTGGCGGTCTCAAGGCACAGGCGGAGATACTCCTCATCCGTCTCATGGATGTCGCCGGCGGTGTGGGTCTTTTCCTGACGGTGCTTCATCCGTTCCAGTGAAAGCTCCAGATCCACGTCCAGATAAATCACGAGATCGGGCTGGGGCAGGCCCATTTTGTCAAATTCCAGATCGGTCAGCCAGCTGAAAAAAGCGGACTGCTCGCTCTCGGGCAGCTTGGCACCCTGATGCACCGCGTTGGAGGTGGTGTAGCGGTCGGACAAAATCAGGCCGCCGCGATTATAGATATCGCCCCAGTCGCTGCGGAAGGAGGCAAAGCGATCCACCGCATAGAAGGTGGAGGCGGTATAGGCGTTCACATCCTCCGGCCGGGGACCGAACTCCCCGCCGAGGTACATGCGGATCAGCGCGGAGCTCTCCTTGTCGTACCGGGGGAAAACGACGCTGTGGTAATCCACGCCGTTTTCGTCCATCAGGGCGCAGAGACGGCGGTAGTTGGCGGATTTGCCGCTCCCGTCGATGCCCTCCAGCACCACCAGCTTGCCCTTACCCATGGTTCGCACCCTTCCCTCTCTGTCCCGCAGCCTTCACCAGTATACCCGGCAGCCTTGCCACGCGGCCAATCCGGGCGGGTTCCCTGTAGAGGCGATAGAGCCACTCCAGGCCCAGCTTCCGCATTTTTTCCGGCGCCCTGTCCACATTGCCCGCGAAAACGTCCAGACAGCCGCCCAGGCCGGCCATCACGCCCACGTCCAGCTTGCCGGCGTGGGCCTGCATCCATTTTTCCTGCTTGGGCGAGCCCAGACAGACGAAAAGAAAATCCGGCTTTTTGGCGTTGATATCCGCCAGAATGCCCGCATCGTCGTCAAAATAGCCGTCCTGCGTGCCGGCCACGGCGATGCCCGCGTACCGCGCGGCGATCTTCTCCGCCGCCGCCTCGGCCACGCCGGGTTTGGCGCCGAAAAGATACGCGCTGCCGCCCTTTTCGGCCAGCCTTGCCAGCAGGCCGGAGGCGAAGTCGATACCGGGCACCCGCTCCGTCAGGGGCGTGCCCAGAATCTTCGCGCTGTAGACCACGCCGATACCGTCCGGCAAAACCAGATCGGCGGCGTTGAGGGCGCGCATCAGCCCCCCGTCCTTCGCGGCGGCCATGACAATCTCCGGGTTGGGAGTGACCACATAGGCCGCCCGATGCTCCGAAACCAGCCGCACGCCGCGTTCCACGGCGTCCGCCAGGGTCAAGTTGTCAAATTGAACTCCCAGTATGTCTGTTTTCATCAAACCTGTCCGAATACCTCTCCGATTTTTTCGTGGATCACAAGATCGGCCTGCCTGTCGTAGGGGGTGGCGCTCAGATTCACAAGAGCCAGCCTGTGGCCCTGATAGTAGTTGATCAGTCCCGCGGCGGGATAGACGTTGAGACTGGTGCCGCCGACGATCAGCACGTCCGCCTGGCGGATGGCCGATACGGCCCGGGACACGATGTCGTCGTCCAGCGGTTCCTCATAGAGCACGATATCCGGTCGGATAACGCCGCCGCACTCGCACTTGGGCACGCCGGCGCCGTGGTTCATGCGCTCCGCCGGATAGGGGCGGCCGCAGCGTGAGCAGTAGGCGCGGAGAATGCTGCCATGGAGCTCCAGCACGTTTTTGCTGCCAGCGGCCTGATGCAGGCCGTCGATGTTCTGGGTGACCACCGCCCTGAGCTTGCCCTCCCTCTCCAGCTCGGCCAGCCGCAGATGGGCCCGGTTGGGCTTCACCCCTTCGATGACCAGTTTTTCCCGGTGGAAGCGATAATACTCCTCCGGGCAGCGCGTGAAAAAGGTGTGGCTCAGAATGGTCTCCGGCGGATAGGCCCACTGCTGGTTATACAGGCCGTCCACACTGCGGAAATCCGGGATGCCGCTCTCCGTGGATACGCCGGCCCCGCCGAAAAAGACGATGTTGTCGCTGCCCGCGATCCATTCCTTCAGCTTTGCGATAGTGGCGTCCATTGTCTCGCCTCCCAGCAAAATCAAAACGCTGTAACATTATACTGCAATACGCCCGTTAAAGCAAGAATTCTTCAATGGCCTCGGCGCAGCCGTCATGATCGCAGTCCGACACCACGGCCGCGGCCGCGGCCTTCACCGCAGGCAGCGCGTTGCCCATGGCCACGCCCAGCCCCGCGGCGCGGAGCATTTCCAGATCGTTGCCGGAGTCGCCCACGGCCACGCAGTCCGCCGGTTCCACCCCCAGATGGGCGCAAAGCGTCCTGAGCCCGGCGGCCTTGCTGACGCCCGGGGCGTTGATCTCCATGATCAGGTCGGTGAGAGACGAGAAGTGCAGCGGCAGAAATCTGATTCTTTCATAGACCTCGTCCCGGGCGGCTTTTTCGCAGAACAGCAGATTCATTTTCTGCAGCGGGCCGGGATGCTCCATATAGTCGGCGAACACATTCTCCGCGTGGCCCATGTAGTTCGCGTACATGGGGGCGAATTCCGCCACGTGGAATTCCCCCGCCCGCCGCGGCGCCCAGTCGGGGCAGCAGGCCGCGTCGCCCGAATACAGCACGGGCAGCGTGTCCACCCCTGCGGCGGCGGCGATGATCCATTTCACGGTCTCGGCGTCGAGATTGGTCTCGGCCAGACGGATTCCCTGAAAAACGTCGTTCACGGCGGCGCCCGCGCTGGTGACGGCGTAGCGCATCCCCCGCACCTGCTCCAGATAGGGGCGCACGATGCAGAGATTGCGGCCGGTGGCAAAGACCACCTGTTTCCCCGCCGACAGCGCCTTTTCCATGGCGGCGGCGGTCCTGCGGGTGAGGCGCTTGTCCGTGGTCAGCGCGGTGGCGTCCATATCGCAGGCGATGAGCTTGTATTGCATTGCGGTGATACTCCTTAAAAAAGGGCTGCTGACGCAGCCCTTTCGTTATTTTGATCAGCCCTGGGGATTCACGGTGTAATTGGGCGCTTCCTTGGTGATATAAATATCGTGGGGGTGGCTCTCCTTCAGGCCGGCGCCTGTGATGCGGATAAACCTGGATTTCGTGCGCAGCTCCTCGATGCCGTGGGCGCCCACATAGCCCATGCCGGAGCGCAGCCCGCCCATCATCTGATAAATGGATTCGGACGCGGATCCCCGGTAAGGCACCCGGCCCTCCACGCCCTCCGGAACCAGCTTTTTGCTGCTGGTCTGGAAATAGCGGTCCTTGGAGCCGCACTGCATGGCGCCGATGGAGCCCATGCCGCGATAGACCTTGAACTGGCGGCCCTGAAAGATCTCCGTCTCGCCGGGGGCTTCCTCGCAGCCGGCCAGCATGGAGCCCATCATGACCACATGGGCGCCGGCGGCGATGGCCTTGACAATGTCGCCGGAATACTTGATGCCGCCGTCGGCGATGATGGGGACGCCGTATTTATCGGCCATTTCGGCGCTCTCGAGAATGGCGGTGATCTGGGGCACGCCGATGCCGGAGACTACGCGGGTGGTGCAGATAGAGCCGGGGCCGATGCCGACCTTGACGCAGTCCGCGCCGGCCCTGATCAGCGCTTCGGTGCCCTCGGCGGTGGCCACGTTGCCCGCGATAAGCTGCACCTGCGGGAATTTTTCCTTTACCAGACGCACGCAGCGCAGGATGTTGGCGGAGTGGCCGTGGGCGGAATCCAGCACGAAAGCGTCCACGCCCACGCCCACCAGCGCGGCGGCGCGGTCGAGAATGTCGTTGGTGACGCCCAGCGCGGCGGCGCACAGCAGGCGGCCGGCGGCGTCCTTGGCGGAATTGGGATACTTGAGAACCTTTTCGATGTCCTTGATGGTGATAAGGCCCTTGAGCTTGTAATCCTTGTCCACGATGGGCAGCTTTTCGATCTTGTTCTTCTGCAGGATGGCCTTGGCCTCGTCGAGGGTGGTACCGACGAGCCCGGTGACGAGATTGTCCCTGGTCATGACCTCGTCGATGGTGCGGCTCATATCCGTTTCAAACTTCATATCGCGGTTGGTGATGATGCCGATGAGCTTGCCGTCGGTGTCCACGATGGGAACGCCGGAGATGCGGAACTTGGCCATCAGCGCGTCGGCGTCGGCCAGGGTGTGCCCGGCGGAGAGGGAAAACGGGTTGGTGATGACGCCGTTTTCAGAGCGCTTGACCATATCCACCTGCTCGGCCTGCGCGTCGATGGTCATATTCTTGTGGATGACGCCGATGCCGCCCTCCCGGGCCACGGCGATGGCCATGCGGTACTCGGTGACCGTGTCCATGGCGGCGCTCATCACGGGGATGTTGAGGTTGATCTTGTTGGTGAGCCTGGTGCCCAGCTCGATGTCGGCGGGCAGGATGTCGCTCTCCGCGGGGACCAGAAGGACGTCGTCAAACGTCAGTCCCTCGCCCACAAATCTGGATTCGTATTTTTTTTCATTTGCCATAGGAAACCACCCCTTCAACATTATTTTATCATAATTGCAACAATTCTAACAGATTCACCCCACAAGTCAACCGCGCAAATCAAACAAAGTTTTCTTTTCCCCCGCTGCGCGCGTAGTAAAATATGTACTGCTGGGCCAGGCCGGCGTTTTCGCCGAAGACGGCCGGGTCAAAATCCGGCGGGAAATGCGCCTTCAGCGCCCGGCGCATCCACACGTCCACCGGGAAAGCCTCCCGGTGGCCCAGGCCGAACAGGTTGGCGCAGCCGGCCACCTTCTCCCCCACGCCGCTGACGCACTTCAGCGCGTTCAGCGAGTCGCCGCAGCAGGCGCCGGACAGCGCGTCCAGATCCAGCCGCCCCTCCGCCACCTGCCGGGCGGCGTCCAGCACGTAGGGCGCGCGGTAGCCGCAGCGCAGCGGGGCAAGATCCTCCGGCGCGAGGGGCGCGAGAACCTGCGCCGACGGGAAGCTGTACAGCGTCTCGCCGTGAAAGCGGACAGGCTGCCCGAAGGCGGCGCACAGCCGCTCCACAATGCCGCGGATCCGGGGGATGTTGTTGCACTGGGAGAGAATGAAGGTACACAGCGCCTCCCATTTTTCCTGCCGCAGCAGGCGGATGCCCCGCCCGAAGGCCACGCACTCGTCCATATAGGGGCTGAAGCCCAGAAAATCCCGGCTGATCGCGCCGTAATCCGTCTCGAGATCAAAATAGTCCCGCCAGGGCGCGGGGCCGTCGGCGTCCAGGCAGACGGTGCCGTTCTCCGTCCACACCCGCGCGGCAGTGCCGAAGGCCACGCCGGTATAGCCGCCGTCCCCGTCCGCCCGCCAGCGGAAGCATTGGCCGCACTCAAAGGTCTTGGCGGGGTCCAGGGCGTCGGCGGCGGCGAGATAAACTTTTTCCCGGGTTTCTGCGGACATGACACGCTCCGTCTGTTTTTTGGTTATTATATCCCGGCAGCCGTCTTTTGACAAGGTTCTTGCGTCAAACGGATTTTTATGCGATAATCCTTTACAGAGGTGATATTGATGGATTTTTTGTCTGAATACGAAAGCAAGCTGTTTACGCCCGACGAGGCCGTCCGCTGCGTCAAAGACGGCGACTGGGTGGACTACACCGGGGCCAACGGCTTCCCCGTGAAGCTGGACGAGGCGCTGGCCCGCCGCCGGGACGAGCTGCGCCGCGTCCGCGTACAGGGCAATCTGATGTTCGGCCCCATACAGGCCGTGGAATGCGATCCCAGCCAGGAGCATTTCGTCTACAACACCTGGCACTGCTCCGGTTATGAACGCAAGCTCTGCGACAGGGGGCTGTGCTTTTTCACGCCCATGGTTTTCCGAAATCTGAGCTGGTACTACCGCCAGTTTCTCCATGTGAACGTGGCCATGATGACCGTGGGCCCCATGGACCGCCACGGCTACTTTAACCTCTCCTGCGCCACGGGAATGTCCAAATTCATCCTCGATCAGGCGGATATCGTCATCGTGGAGGTCAACGAGCACGCCCCCAGGCTCCGGGGCGGGTTCGAGGAAGTCGTGCACATCTCCGACGTGGACATGGTGGTGGAGAGCGGGCTGGACAGCTACCGCACCATTCCCGCGGCCCGGCCCAAAGCCGAGGACATCCAGATCGCGTCCTACATCCTGCCCCACATCATGGACGGCGCCACGATCCAGCTGGGCATCGGCGGGCTGCCCAACGCCCTGGGCGAGCAGATCGCGAAATCCGAGCTCAGGGATCTGGGGATGCACACCGAGCTTTGCTCCGACGCCTACCTCTCCATGTTCCTGGAGGGCAAGCTCACCAACCGCCGCAAGACGCTGAACAAAAACAAGGGCGTGGCCGGTCTCGTCACGGGCAGCCAGGCCCTCTACGACTGGCTGGACGACAACCCCGGCATCATGACCGCGCCGCTGTCCTACGTCAACGACCCCGCCGTCATCGCCCAAAACGACAATATGATCTCCATCAACGGCTGCATCTCCGCCGACCTCTACGGACAGGTCTGCTCCGAATCCTCCGGCACCCGGCAAATCTCCGGCACCGGCGGTCAGCTGGACTTTCTCACCGGCGCCGCCATGTCGAGGGGCGGCAAGGCCTTTCTGTGCATGACCTCGTCCTACTCCGATCACGACGGCGTACGCCATTCCCGCATCGTGCCGACGTTTAACGGCGATATCGTGACCTCGCCCCGCTCACAGGCGTATTACATCGCCACGGAGTACGGCTGCGTGAATCTCGCGGGCAAATCCACCTGGGAGCGGGCCGCCGCGCTGATCTCCATCGCCCACCCCGATTTCCGGGACGAGCTCATCCGGGCCGCCGAGGCGCAGAAAATCTGGCTGCCGGAAAACAAGAGGTAAGCGATGCTGATCGACCGGACACTGTACGAAGGCCGCCCGGAGGACTGCGCCGGGCGGACGGCGAAGGAAATTCGCTGCTACGAGCTGCTGGATTCGCTGGGAATCCCCTATTTCCGGGTCGATCACGACCACGCGGACACCATCGAAGCCTGCGGGGACGTGGAAAAAATTCTGGGCTGCGAGATCTGCAAGAATCTCTTTCTCACCAACCGCCAGCAGACCGACTTTTATCTGCTGCTGACTCCGGGCCGGAAGCCCTTCAAGACCAGGGTGCTGTCCAGGGAGATCGGTACGGCGCGGCTGTCCTTCGGCTCGCCGGAGCATATGGCGCAGTTTTTGGACATCACGCCGGGCTCCGTCAGCGTTCTCGGGCTGATGAATGACAGGGAAAGCCGCGTCCGCCTGCTGATCGACCGCGACCTGACGCACAGCGAGTATTTATGCTGCCACCCCTGCATCAACACCTCCACGCTGAAGCTCAAAACGGCGGACGTGCTGGAAAGGCTGCTGCCCGCCCTGGGCCGCAGCCCGGAATATGTCGATCTCCCCTGGGAGATCGAGGATTAAAAAACAGCCCCGAAAGTACGGGGCTGTTTTTTTCAGCCTTGCAGGAACGAGACGATGAAGTATCGCCCGGCCTCCGACGGGACGGCCCGCAGGGTCAGCACGTCTCCTCCGGCCGAAGTCAGGCGCACCGTGTCCCCCTCCACCGTGCCGCTGACCGCGGTAAAGCCGCCCAAACCGGCGTCGCTGGTAAAGTTGTAATAGGCGTCATACTTCGGGAGAAACAGCACCTCACCCGAAGCGGTATCGCTCAGGTCCCTCATGGAGATGCCGGCATAGGCGTAAAGAACTCTGTCGATCTGGGCTATCGTGTACCTGTGGATGGGTACCGGCATATTTTCCAGCGTGGCGTCCGCGCCGAAGGACCAGCCGGGCAGCGCCTTCAGCGCCTCAAACTCCGTCTCGTCCGTCACGTCGCCGCAGAGCGGGAAATAGCGCAGGAACTCGGCAAAATCCATCTCCTGCGGGCGGTCGTAGTAGGAGGTAAAAAAGCAGGTAAGCGGGTTGACGGCCTCGCCCAGCAGCGGGGCGAATTCCATGTTGAGCTGGGCAAGCTGCTCCGCGGTAAGCGGCAGGGCTTCCTGCGTGTCGGCGACATTCGAGATCAGGATTTTTCCCGGAAACGTTTTTTCATACAGCGAAAGAATGTCGATCTGACCCTTCGCCGCCGTCACGCTCATGAACAGCTCGGAAAAATCGGCAAAGGATTTCCCGTCGCTGTAGGTGACAGTTTTCCCCGGAGCCAGGTTGTCTAGGGAATAGTGATAGGACATATAGGAGCCGGGCTCCGCCCCCTCCCCAGCCATCAGCAACCTCCCTGAAAGGCTCACAGACGTCACCCCGTCGGGCACGGTGAAGGTCATCACATCTTTGCCGTTCTTATCGACAGAAAAAGCCATGCTCTCCTGAATCGCCACAACAGGGTCTTTCGGCGCGGCTTTGGTCTGTGCCCCCGAAAAAGCGCAGCCCGCGCCCGCGGCGCACAGCACGGTCACGGCAAGGACGGCGGCCGCCAGATTCCTCGGTTTTTTTGCCAGCGCGTTGATCCGCTCCTTCAAGCTCCGTTTGCTCCCGGTCATGGTGGTGGCGCAATGCAGCACACTGCGCGCCTCTCCCCCGGCGGCGGTGAGCCCGATCAGCGTCCTGCCGTAATCCAGCCGCCGATCCTCGCCCAGCGCGCGGACCGCGGCCTCGTCGCAGGCCAGCTCCCCGTCCCGCCTGGAGAGGACCGCCGCCCACCACACCAGCGGATTGTACCAGTGGACCGCCAGACACAGGCACCGCAGCAGGCTCCATACCTCGTCGCCGTGGCGGTGGTGGGTGACCTCGTGGGCCAGCGCATAGCGCAGGCGGGTTTCATCGGCGGCGGTGGCTGGCGTTATGTAAACTTTTCCGAACAACAGGCAGGGCGACGGGATGCCGCCGCACACATAGACCGGCAGCGGGCAGTCCGTGTCCAGCGCTCGGCGGGTGCGCCGCAGCAGGCGCGCGAAGCGCAGATT
>DAOPXW010000001.1:19336-34465 GCA_035352555.1 Oscillospiraceae bacterium | reverse complement strand
CCACAGGGCGTACTGAAAACGGGGGCTGATCTTGCCGCGAAAGACACGGCGGACCGCGATCACCAGCAGGATCAGCAGCGACGACGTCAAGACCCATTCAGCCATGCCGCGCCTCCTCCGCCTTTTTCAGGATGGCGTACAGCTCGTCGATCTCCTCCCGGGACAGCTTCTGCTTCTCCGTCATGGCGTTGACCAGCAGGCCAACGCTGCCGTTGTAGACGCGGTTGAGAAAATCGTCCGTCTCCTGCATGGAGGCGTCCTCTCTGGTGACCAGCGGGCGGTAGACGCGCACTTCCCCGCCCCCGTCGCAGGCGACGAGGCCCTTCTCCGTCATCCGGCGCAGCATGGTCAGCGTGGTACTTTTCGTCCAGCCCACCGTGTTTTGCAGAAAGTCCGTCGCGGCGCGCCCGGTGCAGTCCGGGTGCCGCCACAGGCAGTCCATCACGCTCCACTCCGCCCGGGTCAAAACAGTTTCCATGGTTTTCGCGCTCCCCTCGTGTGGTTTACTTTGTAAACTTAGTGTAGCACAGCCGGTTTACTTTGTCAACCGCAGATCGGAGCACAGAAAAAGACCGCTCCACTGGAGCGGTCTTTGAAGCGGTCAATAAAAACGCTTGTTCTTGTTTTTCCGGGCAGCCTCGGACTTTTTGCGGCGCTTGACGCTGGGGCTCTGGTAATACTCACGCTTTCTCAGATCGGCCATGACGCCGTCCTTGGCGCAGCTGCGCTTGAATCTCTTCAGCGCATTGTCCAGAGACTCGTTTTCCTTGACGTAAATTTCAGACATCTATTTCCCTCCCTCCAAATGCGCGGGGGGCGCATAAAGGGCCAACTATCATTTGGCTTTTTAACGTTGTTATTATAATGGTTCGTCAAGCCGATGTCAACAATTTTTACTTTGCGGGCTTCAAAATTATATTGACAAGTTTGTTTTTGACCACGATGGTCTTGACCACGTCCATACCGGCCATGGCCTTTTTGACCTTCTCATCCGCCATGGCGGCGGCCAGCGCGGTCTCGTCGGCGCAGTCCATGGGAACGGTGACGGCGCTCCTGACCTTGCCGTTGACCTGTACGGCGATCTCTTTCTCGTCGTCCAGGGTCTTGGCCTCGTCATACTCCGGCCAGGACTGCCGGCAGGCCATGCCGCCGAAGCCCTGAATCTCCCAGAGCTCCTCCGCGATGTGCGGAGCGAAGGGGGAAAGCAGCGTCAGCAGCGCCTTGATGTCGCCGCGGCTGGGGGCGTTCTGGTAGAACTGGTTCACCAACGACATCAGCGTGGCGATGGCGGTATTGAACTTCATGGTCTCAATATCGTCGCCCACTTTCCTGATGGCGCGGTGAACGTCCTTGACGTTGGCGGCGGAGTATTCCTCGCTGCCGGCAAGGCGCTCGCCGGCAAGATTCCAGATGCGGTCCAGGAAGCGCTTGCAGCCCTTGACGGCGGTGTCGCTCCAGGGGACGGCCTTTTCAAAGTCGCCGATAAACATGATGTACAGACGCAGCGTATCCGCGCCGTACTGCGCCACCACGTCGTTGGGGTTGATGACGTTGCCCCGGGACTTGGACATCTTTTCGCCGCCCGCGCCCAGGATCATGCCGTGGCTGGTGCGCTTGGCATAGGGCTCCTTGGTGGGAACCACGCCGATATCGTACAGGAATTTATGCCAGAAGCGGGAGTACAGCAGGTGCAGGGTGGTATGCTCCATGCCGCCGTTGTACCAATCCACCTGATCCCAGTAATTGACGGCATCCCTGCCCACCAGGGCCTCGCCGTTGCGGGGGTCCATATAGCGCAGGAAATACCAGCTGGAGCCGGCCCAGTTGGGCATGGTGTCGGTCTCGCGCTTGGCGGGGCCGCCGCACCGCGGGCAGGTGGTGTTGACCCAGGCGTCCATATGGGCCAGCGGGCTCTCGCCGTCGTCGGTGGTCTGATAGTTTTTCACGTCCGGCAGCAGCAGCGGCAGCTCGGATTCAGGCACGGGGACCCAGCCGCACTTGGGGCAGTTGACCATGGGGATCGGTTCGCCCCAGTAGCGCTGGCGGGAGAAGACCCAGTCGCGCAGCTTGTAGTTGACCTTGTCCCGGCCGATTCCCTGCTCCACCACCCACTTTTTCATGGCGGGGATGGCATCCTTCACGGTGAGGCCGTTGAGGAAGGCGGAGTTGACCATAAAGCCGGTGTCGTCCTTCAGCGTGAAAGCTTCCTTGGAAATATCGCCGCCCTTGACGACTTCGACGATGGGCACGCCGAACTTGGCGGCGAAATCCCAGTCGCGCTGGTCGTGGCCGGGCACGCCCATGACGATGCCGGTGCCGTAGGTGATCAGGACGTAGTCGGAGACAAAAATGGGGATGCGCTTGCCGGTGGCGGGATTGACGGCCTCGATGCCGTCCAGCTTCACGCCGCTCTTGTCCTTGTTGAGGTCGGTGCGCTCCAGATCGGACTTGCGGGAGGCCTCGTCGATGTAGGCCTGGACGGCGTCCCAGTTTTTGATCTGATCCTTCCACTTGCGCAGATACTCATGCTCCGGCGAGAGCACCATGAAGGTGACGCCGAACAGCGTATCGCAGCGGGTGGTGAAAACGGTCATCCTGTCGCCGTTGGTGGCGGTAAAGTCCAGCTCGGTGCCGGTGGAGCGGCCGATCCAGTTTTTCTGCTGGATCTTGACGCGCTCAATATAGTCCAGATCGTCCAGATCGTCGATCAGGCGCTGGGCGTACTGGGTGATGCCCAGCATCCACTGGCTCTTTTCCTTGCGGACGACGGGGGCGCCGCAGCGCTCGCACACGCCCTCCACGACCTCCTCGTTGGCGAGCACGCACTTGCAGGAGGTGCACCAGTTCACGGGGATACTGGCCTTGTAGGCCAGGCCCTTTTTGAACATCTGCAAAAAAATCCACTGGGTCCACTTATAATACTCCGGGTCGGTGGTGTCCACGACACGGTCCCAGTCGAAGGAATAGCCCAGCATCTGAAGCTGGCTGGTGAAGGTGGCAATGTTCTGAACGGTCACGTCCCGGGGGTGCATATGGTTTTTGATGGCATAGTTTTCCGTGGGCAGACCGAAAGCGTCGAACCCGATGGGAAACAGCACGTTATAGCCCTGCATCCGGCGCTTGCGCGCCACGATGTCCATGGCGGTGTAGGGCCGGGGATGGCCCACGTGCAGGCCCTGACCGGAGGGATAGGGGAATTCCACCAGCGCGTAGTATTTGGGGCGGGGATCGCCGGTAACAGCGGCGTAGGTCTTTTCATCCAGCCAGCGCTTCTGCCACTTTTTCTCGATGCGGTTAAAATCATAGTCAGCCATGAATCGTCTCTCTCCTTCTGTTCGTAGGTCAAAAATCCGAAAGCCCCTGTTGTCAGGGGCCCAGAAGGGATGAGAGCTCAACCTCCTCGGAATCGCTCCACAGCCGTTCAAGGTCGTAGAACTCCCGGGCCTCCTCGGTGAAGATGTGGACCACGACGCAGCCGAAGTCCAGCAGCACCCAGGTGCCGGAACGGTGTCCCTCCCTGCGGAGGGGCGGTTCGCCGGCGTCGGAAAGACGGCCGTCCACTTCCTCCGTGAGGGCTTTGATATGGGTAGAGGATGTGCCGTTGCAGATGACGAAGTAATCCGCCAGCACAGTCTGCTTGTCGGTCTTCAGCACCTTGATATTGTGCGCTTTTTTATCGTCCAGCGCCTTGACGGCGAGCGCGGCGATGTCTCTGGGTTCAAGCATGGATTCACACTCCTTTTAAGTGATATAACCGTATGGCGCGTCCGTCAGTTCGGAGAACCGAATACGCTTCCGTCCGTCACGGCGAAGCTGCCGTTCGTCTGATAGACGATTCTGCAGTCTTTCTTTTCTATGGTCTTGTCGGTTGGACTGAGCTGCTCATTGACAATCTTCAGCCATGCATCCACGTCGATGCCCACATAGGAGCCGCCGTGGTAGGAGAGGGTGTAGTTTCCGGGCATCGTCGCAAAGCTGATATCGGAGGCGCTCATTTTCAAAAATTCCTTGGCATACCACTGTATATTGCCGTAGGTAAGGTCGGTTTCCGCATTCTCCGTCACGATCTTGCCGGCGGCAAAGAGCTTGTCGATGTTGCCGAGCTTAATCCACTGTTCCACGCAGGCCTTGAGCAGGTCGTGCTGCACGTTCAGCCGGTCAATATCACCCATGGTATAGGTCGAGCGGAAACGGAAAACCTTGACCGCGTTTTCGCCGCTCAAATGCTGCATGCCTTTGTTGATGTGGATATGCAGGCCCTGATCGGGCGCGTCGTAATTCATATCGACAGGTACGTCGAAATCCACGCCGCCCAGAGTGTCAATAACCTTCGCCACGATATTGATGTCCACCACGGCATAGTTGTTCGGGCGGAAGCCGCAGATATCCTTAACCTCGTCCATTAAAGCGTCGATACCGCCCTGTTTGCCGTCTTTCTTTTGGTAATAGACACTGTTGATCTTCTTGACCGAATACGGCACGTCCACAAGGGTGTCGCGGGGAATGGAGTAGACATTGACCTTATGATCCACAGTGTCGTAGCGCAGGAGCATGATGGTGTCGGTATTGGCGTTGATGGCATCCTTACCGACAAGCAGAAGCGTATAGTAACGGTTGTCCCCGCCCGTCCCGTCCAAAGGCTGTGACGAATCCTTCGGAGCGGCGGTGGCGGTGGGGTTGGGATTGGAGACCACCGGGGGCTTCGTTGTAAAATGCCAGTAGGCAAACGCTGCGGCAACGAGGATAAGAAGAATCAGAAAAACAAGGCCTATGATTTTCAATGCCCTGTTCTTTTTCTTCCTTCTGGGGGGCGGTGCCGGCTTGTTCTGCGGCGGTTGACTCGCGATCTCCTCGCCCGTGGTACTGTCAATGCCGTCAACTTCTATGGCATCACCCGTGTCCGCATCGGAGCGGGCGGCGGAACTGCCCTGATGTTTGCCGTGTTTCTTGCTGCCAAAGAGCTGCATATCTTTTTATTCCTTTCGGCTATACCACGCGTAGGCCTCGGCAGTGACGGCATGAGGCTCCCGCCCGTAGGAGCGGATATCCTCAAGACTCATTTTAAGGCCCAGGGCCATGGCGGCGTCAATTTCTTCATAGGCTTTTTCGCGGAGCTCCTCCAGCCCCGGGAACTCCCGGTTGGGCTCGATATAATCCGCGAGGTAAATGATTTTTTCCAGTAAAGTCATGTCCGGTTTTCCCGTTGTGTGCCAGCGGATCGCGTCATACACGGCGTCGCTGACGCCGAATAAGTCTCTGGCCAGCGCCGCTCCGGTCTTGGCGTGGAGCAGCTTGACATTCTCTTTTTCGGCATTGTCGTTTATGATACCATATTTATCGCACAATATCAATTGTTCCTCAAGGGAAAGTTTTTTGGTGATATCATGGAGGATGCCCGCCTCGGCGGCGCGCTCCGGGTCCTCGCCCCAGCGGCGGGCCAGGTTCACGGCCTCGCTCTCCACCCCGGCCACATGGGCCACGCGGTTTGGCTTGAGCATGGCGTAGGCCTTCTCCCGCAGCCAGTAGAGCTCCACCTGGGTGTCGTAATCCCGGACCCTCACGATGCGGGAATAGACGGCGTCGTCCAGACAGGAAGCGCCCGACCGGCGGCACAGAAGTCCGCGGATATCCGTGGAGGCCATGGGCGTGGGCTCCCGCCGGATAAAGACGATCTTCGCCCCGTACTCCCGCCGCAGATACTCCGCGTGGGCCAGGATCTCCGTCTCGTCGCCCTCGCTGCGGGCCAGCACGGCCAGCGTCAGGTTCTCCAGCAGGAAACGATAGCGATACCACTCCTCAAAGGTCAACAGCATATCCGTGCCCAGCACAAAGGTGAATTCCGCCCCCGGATACAGCGTCATCAGTTCGTCGAGCGTGTCGGCGCTGTAGCTTTTACCCTCCCGGCGCAGCTCGATATCGGAGACCTCGGTATCCGGCAGGGACGCGAAATTCAGCCTGCACAGCGTCAGGCGTTCCTCCGCGCCGGGGCTGCCCTCCTCCATGGCCTTGTGGGGCGGGATGTTGGCGGGCACGATGATAAGCTTATCCGGCGAAAGCTCCTCCAGCACGGCCCGTGCCGCGGCCAGATGGCCCAGATGGGGCGGATTGAAGCTGCCGCCGAAGATGGCAATCCTCATTTTGTCTTCTTTTCCTTTATCAATTCTATTTTCGGCGTCTTGGGGTTCCTTTTATACAGGACAAATTTACTGCCGATGACCTGCACGGCTTCCGCCCCGCAGGACGCGGCCAGGGAATCGCAGGCCTCCCGCGCGGTGAGCGGGGAATTTTCCAGCACCCTGCCCTTCACCAGCTCCCGGGCGCGCAGGGCGTTGCTCATCTCCGTGACGGTGTTTTCCGTGATGCCGCCCTTGCCCACCAGAACGATGGTGTCTTCCCCCGCGGCGATGCCGCGGAGCTGGGCGCGCTGCTTACTTGTCAGTGCCATTCAGATACTCCTTCAGTTGTTCCTTAAACTTTTCCAGCGCCCGCGCGCGGTGAGAGATGGTATTTTTGACCGCCGTGCCCAGTTCGGCCATGGAGCGGTCGCAGCCCGCCGGCTGAAAGACGGGATCGTAGCCGAAGCCGCCCTCGCCTCTCGGGGCGGCGAGAATAATGCCCGGACATTCGCCCCGGGTCTCGATACGCCTGCCGTCCGGCAGGAGACAGCAGACGCAGGAGACGAACCGCGCGTTCCTGTCCCGCGCGTCCCCCAGCTTTTTCAGCAGATAGGCGCAGCGCTCCCCGTCCGTGGCGTCGTGCGTGCCGGTATAGCGGGCGGAGTAGACGCCCGGCTCGCCGCCCAGCGCGTCCACCATCAGGCCGGAATCGTCCGCGATGGCGGCCAGGCCCGTGGCCCCGGCCGCGGCCGCCGCCTTCAGGTACGCGTTTTCCTCGAAGGTAGCGCCGGTCTCCTCCACCTCGAAATCACAGCCCGCCTCCCGCTGGCTCAGAAGCGTCACCGGCAGGTCGGACAGGATGGCCCGCAGCTCCGCCATCTTTTTCTGATTGTTGGATGCCAGGATCAATTCCATCATTTGAACAGCGCCTCGACATAGTTTTTCGCGTCGAAGGGGATGAGATCGTCCAGCCCCTCGCCGACACCCACATATTTTACCGGCAGCTTCAGTTCGTTGGCAATGGCAAACACCACGCCGCCCTTGGCCGTGCCGTCCAGCTTGGTGAGGACGATGCCGGTGATGCCGGCAAATTCCTGAAACTGCCTGGCCTGCTCCAGCCCGTTTTGCCCGGTGGTGGCGTCCAGCACCATCAGGGTCTCCGTATCGGCCCCCGGCAGTTCCCGGGAAATGACCCGGGTGATTTTGTTCAGTTCGTTCATGAGGTTCTGCTTGTTGTGCAGGCGGCCGGCGGTGTCCACCACGATCACGTCCTTGCCCCGGGCCTTGGCGGCGTTGATGCCGTCAAACACCACGGCAGCGGGGTCGCTGCCCTCCCCGTGCTTCACGATATCCACTCCGGCGCGCTCCGCCCAGATAGTCAGCTGCTCCGCGGCGGCGGCGCGGAAGGTGTCCCCCGCGCACAGCAGCACGTCTTTGCCGTCGGCCTTCAGACGGGCGGCCAGCTTTCCGATGGTGGTGGTCTTGCCCACGCCGTTGACGCCCACCATCAGGACGACCGACGGCCTGGTGTCCAGCTTCATCGCGGAATCGCTCACCGCCAGCATTTTAGAGAGGATCTCGATGAGTCCGTCCCGGGCTTCATTTCCCTTGCGGAAACGGCGCTCCCAGGTCATGCGCTCCATTTCATAGCAGACCCGGGCGGCGGTGGCGGCGCCCACGTCGGCCAGCACCAGCAGCTCCTCCAGATCGTTGTAAAACGTCTTTGAGTCCGGCTTGTAGTTTTGAAAGAGCGCTTCCAGCTCTTCCATATTGTTCCGGGTTTTTGACAGCCCGGCAAACATTTTTTCAAACAATCCCATCGATAGATGACCCTTTCCTGTCAGCGTTTGGCCGCTTCAATCGTTTTCTGCGCTTCGGCCAGATCCAGCGCGATGACCTTGGATACGCCCTTTTCCTGCATGGTGACGCCGTAGAGATGGTTGGCTTCCTCCATGGTGCCCCGGCGGTGAGTGATGACGATAAACTGCGTTTTATCCGACACCCGGCGCATATATTCCGCGTATCGGATGACATTGGCCTCGTCCAGCGCGGCTTCGATCTCGTCCATCACGCAAAACGGCGTGGGGCGGACCTTGATAATGGCGAAATACAGCGCGATGGCCACGAAGGCCATTTCGCCGCCGGACAGAAGGCTGATACTGGACAGCGCCTTGCCGGGCGGCTGGACCTTGATCTCGATGCCGCACTCCAGCACATTGTCCTCGTCCTCCAGCACCAGATCGGCCTTGCCGCCGCCGAAAAACTCCAGGAAGGTCTCCTTGAAGCTGTCGTTGATGGCACGGAATTCCCGCAGAAATACGTCCCGCATCTCGGCGGTGATATCGCCGATAATGTCCGTCAGCTCCTTCTTGGCCTTTCGCACGTCGTCCCGCTGGGCGGTGAGGAATTCATAGCGCTCGCTGACGCGCTGGTATTCGTCGATGGCGCCGATGTTGGGCGTGCCCAGCGCGGAAATGTCCCGGCGCAGCTCATTGATCTCCTTGGCGGCCCTGGGCAGGTTCTCCACCGGCCGGCGGACGGCCTGCGCCGCGGTGTGGCTGAGCTCGTAATTCTCCCACAGCTTGTCCAGAATCTGCTTTTCCTCCAGATCGGAGGCCAGCTTTTTCTGCTCCAGCCTCGCCACGCTGCGTTCCATGTTCAGCAGTTCCTTGTTGCGGTCCTGCGCGTCCCTGTCGTTTTTGGTGCGCCTGCCCTCCAGCTCCAGCCGGGCTTCGTTGAGTCTGGCGATCTCCGCGCGGATGCCCGCCGCCCGGGCGTTGATCTCCTCCAGCTGCTTTTCTCTTCCGCGCAGTTCGGTTTTCAGGCGCTCGGCCTTGGCTTCCTCCGCCGCGATGACGGCCCTGCGGCTGGCGCCGTCACCGCTAAGCGCGTCCAGCAGGGCGCGCAGCTGATCGGCCGCGCCCTGGGTGGCGCGTTTTTCGGATTCCTGCGCGGCGGTGTCGCTGTGCAGCAAGTTCAGCTCGTCGGTGGCGGCGGTGAGCTGATAACCCACCTTGGCCAGCTCCCGCTTGGCCTCGTCCAGCTCCCGGCGGCAGTTTTCCATTTCATTGTCTAAAGTCCCGCGCTGCTCCCTGAGCCTTGACAGCTCGTTGGCCCGGGACAGCATGCCCGTGCCTCTGGCGGCGCTGCCGCCGGTCATGGAGCCGCCCGCGTTGATGAGCTGGCCGTCCAGCGTGACGATGCGCAGCCGCGCATTGCTCTTTTTGGAAAGACGCACGGCGTCGGACAAGGTCTCGGCCACCACGGTGCGGCCCAGCAGACTGGCAAAAATACCCCTGTATTTTTCATCGAAATGGGCCAGCTCGTAGGCCACGCCTACAAACCCGGGGTCCTCCGAGGGGACGTTGTCCAGAACGGCGCCGCCGATCACGTCCAGCGGGAGGAAGGTGCCGCGCCCGGCGTCCTGCCGTTTCAGCAGCTCGATGGCGGCGCGCCCGTCGTACTGGGTGTCTACCACGATGTTCTGCATGGCCCCGCCGATGGCGGTCTCCACGGCCAGAGCGTATTCGTCATCCACGCGCAGCAGATTGGCAACGGGGCCGTGGACGCCCTTCAGCGCGCCGTGGGACGCTTCCCGCATGACGGTCTTTACCGCCTTGGAAAAGCCCTCGTATTCCTTCTCCATGGCGGCGAGCAGCTCGATGCGCGAATCCATGCTGCGGCAGTCCACGGTGAGCCTGGTGAATTTTTCCGTGAGGAGCGCCACGGCGTCCTCCCGGCTTTTGGTCTTCATCCGGCAGCCCGCGATGACGTTCCGGGCGGAGGTCTCCCTGTCCCGCAGCTGGCTCAGCGCTTCTTCCAGCTCCGCCACGCGCCGCTCGTTTTCCCTGATGCGGCCCCGGACATCCTCCGCGCGCTTTTCGGCGTCGGCGATGTCGCCGAGCATTCTGTCCACGCTGTCGGCGCTGTTTTTGATATTGGCCCGGATCACCGCCGCCGCGGAATCGCACTCCGCGGCCTGGGTCTCGGCTCTGGACAGGCGGGCGCGGGTCTCCTCGGCTTCGGTATCCTTGCGGTGCATCCGCTCCAGAATACTGTCGGAGGAGGCGTACAGCGCGTCCAGCGCGCGGTGCGCGTCGTCCAGCGCGCGGTGCGCGTCGTCGTACTCGTCGCTGACGGCCTGGGCGGAGGCGTGGAGCTTGTCCAGCGTGGCCATCCACACGGAGATCTCCCGCACCCGCAGCCGGTCGCGCAGCAGAAGGTACTGCCGGGCTACCTCGGCCTGCTCCTTCAGCGGCCCGACCTGCAGCTCCAGCTCCTCCACCTTGTCGTTGATGCGCACCAGGTTTTCTTCGGTCTTTTCCAGCTTGCGCTCCGCTTCCTCCTTGCGGTAGCGGAAACGGGAGATGCCGGCGGCTTCCTCAAAGACCTCCCGCCGGTCGGTGGCTTTATTGGAGATAATCTCGCTGATGCGGCCCTGTCCGATGACGGAATAGCCGTCCCGCCCAAGGCCGGTGTCCATCAGCAGCGAGTTGATATCTTTCAGCCGCACGGCCTCGCGGTTGATGTAATATTCGCTCTCGCCGGAGCGGTAATACCGGCGGGTGAGCATGATCTCGGAGGCGTCGATGGCGATGGAGCGATCCGTATTGTCCAGAATCAGCGTCACCTGCGCGAAGCCCATGGCCCCGCGTTTTTCAGTGCCGCCGAAGATCACGTCCTCCATCTTGGCGCCGCGCAGCGTCTTGCTGCGCTGCTCGCCCATGACCCACAAAAGCGCGTCCGCGATGTTGGACTTGCCGGAGCCGTTGGGACCCACGATGGCGGTTATGCTGTTTTCAAAGGTCAGAACGGTCTTTTCAGGGAACGATTTGAAGCCCTGAATCTCCAGTGCCTTTAAGTACAAATTCTCTACCTCGGCTTCTCGATAAACTCGTAAACAATTTATTTTATACCATATCCCGGGGCTTATCAACGCTGAGCAGGATTATTTCATCATTTTTCACATTTGCCGGCCGCACCCGCACATTCGCCAGGCCAAGGCCGCTTTTCAGCGAAGCCAGATTCTGCCGGTGCTGCCCGATCATCTGGGAGACGGCGCGCTGCGCCACGCCCAGCGTGACGGCGCTGCCGGGCCCGACCCCGGCCAGCAGTGTCCGGGCCTTCTCCAGCAGCACCCGGGAACGCACCAGCTCACCCAGCGCCGGGTGGTAGGCCCCGCCCGCGGCATCCCCGCCGGAGAGCTCCTCCGTGGGGTTGAGCCCCAGGCGGATCACCGGGATGCCCGCCCCGTCGAACAGCGGCAGCAGCCGGGCGCACACGCGCACCGCGTCCTCCACGGTGTGCTCGGTATACTCCCCCGCCTGCCACAGCTCGTACAGCGCGGTGTCCCGCACGATCACGGTGGGGTAGATCCGCACGCCGTCCGGGGAGAGCGCGATGAGCTTCTCCGCGGTCTCCACGGCCTTCTCGTCCGTATCGCCGGGCAGGCCGGTCATCATCTGCAGCACCAGCTGAAAGCCGCGGGTCCTGACAAGCGCCGCGGCCCGCGCCACATCGGCGGCGGTGTGGCCCCGGCCCGACAGGCGCAGGACCCCGTCGTCCATGGACTGCGCGCCCAGCTCCACGGTCTCCACGCCGTAGCGCGCCAGACGCGCCAGCGTCTCATCGTCGATGGCGTCGGGCCGGGTGGACAGGCGGATGGAGACGATGGTTCCGCGCGCCAGATACGGCGCGGCGGCGGACAAAAGCGCCTCCTGCCGGGCCGCGGGGATGGCCGTGAAGCTGCCCCCGTAAAACGCCAGCTGCCGTTTTGTCTCCAGCGGAGTCAGGGCGGCGGCCTTTTCAACGGCGCTTCGAACGGACTGTGCCGTGGCCGGAACCTGCGCGCCGGAAATGCGGTTCTGATTGCAGAACACGCACCTGTGCGGGCAGCCCAGATGCGGCACGAAAACCGGAATGACGCTCTGCCTGGGGCTCACTTTTTCATCGCCTCCAGCGCGGCGCTGGCGGCGGACTGCTCGGCCTCCTTTTTGGTGCGGCCCTGTCCCCTGCCGATCTCCGTGTCGTCCAGCAAAACGCGGAACTGAAAGAGCTTGTCGTGATCGGGGCCGGATTCGGACAGCAGCTCATAGGCCAGCGTCCGCCCCGGCTTTTGCTGGATGAATTCCTGCAGCTCGGTCTTCCAGTCGCCGGTGGGCTCGCAGGCGATGTCCGCCCCTGCCAGCACGTGCGCCATGATGAACCGCCTGGACACGTCGAAGCCGCCGTCCAGATACAGCGCGGCAATAACGGCCTCCACCGCGTCGGCCAGAATAGAGGGGCGCTCCCGCCCGCCGGTATGCTCCTCGCCCTTGCCCAGACGCAGATACCTGCCCAGCTCCAGCTCCAGCGCGGTCTTATGCAGCGCGGTTTCACAGACGAGTTCCGCCCGGAGCTTGGTCATGCGGCCCTCGGGCAGCGCGGGGTCCACCCTGTAGAGAACGTCCGCCGTGACAAAGCCCAGCACCGCGTCGCCCAGAAATTCCAGCCGCTCGTTGCTGTTGTAGCCGATGGCCTTCCTTTCGTTGGCGTAGGAGCTGTGGGACAGGGCGCTGGCCAGCAGGCTCTTGTCACGAAAGACGTAGCCGAGCTTCTCTTCCAGCTCCATCACGCTTCGTCCCCCGCTTCCCCATTGAGCTTCATCGCGTCGATATTGGCAACGATATCGCCGATGATGCCGGACTGGGCAAAGGAGACGGCCTGGCCGACGGCGTTCCGGATGGCCGTGGCTTTGGACGCGCCGTGGGCCTTGATGACGGGCTTTGAAATGCCAAGCAGGGCCGTGCCGCCCACCTCGTTGAAGTCCAGCTTCTTTTTCATATCCTTCAGGCCGCCCTTGACGGCGGCGGCGGCCAGCTTGGTCCCGAGATTTTTATAGAACACTTCCTTGAGCAGGCCCATCATAAATTTAGCCACGCCCTCGGTGGTCTTCAGCAGGATATTGCCGGAAAAACCGTCGGTGACCACGACCTCGGCCACATTGCCATAGACGCCGGTGCCCTCCACATTGCCCACAAAATTGATGCGGCCCTCATCCGAGGCCTTCTGCAACAGCTTGAAGGTCTCGCGGCGCAGCCCGTCGCCCTTGGTGTCCTCGGTGCCCACGTTCAGCAGACCCACCCGGGGGGCCGGGCAGCCCATGAGCTTTTTGGCATAGTAGCCGCCCATGAAAGCGAATTGCAGCAGGTATTCCGGCGAGCACTCCACGTTGGCGCCGCAGTCGATGAGCATGGTGCCGTAATCGCCGGAGGGCAGTACCGGGGCCATGGCGGCGCGGCGGATGCCGCGGATGCGCCTGACGATCAGCGTGGCGCCCGTGAGCAGCGCGCCGGTGGAACCGGCGGAGACCACGGCGTCGCCCTTGCCGTCCCGCAGGAGATTCAGCGCCACGGTCATGGAGGAATCCTTCTTGCGCCGGGTGGCGGTACTGGGATCGTCCTCCATGGAGATGATCTCCCGGGCGTCCACGACCTCGACATCGGCGCAGTTTTCATTTTTCAGACACGCATCCACGCGCTCCTTCTGCCCCACCAGCGTGATGTCCACGCCCAGCTCCCGATGGGCCAGCACCGCGCCCCTGACGATCTCGCCCGGGGCGTTATCGCCGCCCATGGCGTCGATGATGATTCTCATATCCCAAAAACCTCCTTGGTCTTTATCTGCTCGATCACCGTCAGCGCGCGCTGACTGATCTCGGCGTTTTTATTGCGTTTGCCCCGGACCCTGTGGTCCAGCGGCGTAAGGATGCCGAAGTTGATGTTCATCGGCTGAAAATCGCCCACGCTGCCGCCGGAAACATAGGCGGCCAGCGCGCCGATGGCGGTCTCCCGCGGGAAATCCGCCGGCGGCAGACCCAGCAGTCTCGCCGCGGTCTCGATGCCCACCAGCGCGCCGGAGGCACAGGATTCCACGTAGCCCTCCACGCCGGTCATCTGCCCGGCGAAACTTACCCGTGGCAAGGTTTTCAGTCGGTAATACCGATCGAGAAGCCCCGGCGAATTCAGGTAGGTGTTGCGGTGCATGACGCCGTACCGCACGAATTCCGCGTCCTTCAGCGCCGGAATCATGGAAAACACCCGCTTCTGCTCGCCCCAGGTCAGGTGGGTCTGAAAGCCCACCAGATTGTAGAGGGTGCCGTCGGCATTGTCCTTGCGCAGCTGCACCACGGCGTAGGGCTCCTCCCCCGTGCGGGGGTCCGTCAGCCCCACGGGCTTCAGCGGCCCGA
Organism: Oscillospiraceae bacterium; assembly: GCA_035352555.1. GTDB lineage: Bacteria > Bacillota > Clostridia > Oscillospirales > Oscillospiraceae > UBA2922. Next base: position 20,122 of record DAOPXW010000001.1, on the reverse strand, counting down.
AGCGCAGCGTGTCCACGCCCCGGCGGGCCATGACCTCCACCGGCATACAGCCCTCAAACACATTCGCGTCGTCAAAGCCGTGGATCTCGGCCTGCCGGGCGGACACCAGCTCCGTCACGAAGGCCGGATACTCGTCCCTGGTCAGCGGGCAGTTTACATAATCAGCCGTACCCTTGCCGTACCGGCTGGCGAAGAACGCTGAAGCCATGTCCACACTCTCCAGCGTCACGATGGGAGCCACGGCGTCGTAAAAGTGCAGGTCGAATTCCGGGCACAGCCCGGCGATGGCGTCGGCCAGGGCGTCGCTGGTCAGCGGGCCGGAGGCGACGACGCACTCCCCTTCCGGGATGGCGTCGGCCTCGGCCTCCACGATCTCGATATTCGGGTCCGTGCGGAGCTGACGGGTGATGTACCTTGCAAAGCCCTCGCGGTCCACGGCCAGCGCGCCGCCCGCGGGGACGCGGTTTTGATCGGCGGAGGCCATGATAAGGCTGTCCAGCCGGCGCAATTCCTCTTTCAAAAGACCCACGGCGTTGGTCAGCTCGTCCGACCGCAGCGAGTTGGAGCAGACCAGCTCGCCAAAATAGGGCGAGACGTGGGCCGGGGTCATTTTCGCGGGCTTCATTTCCACCAGACGCACGCCGATGCCGCGTTTGGCCAGCTGCCAGGCACATTCGCTGCCGGCCAGGCCCGCGCCGATGACGGTAACTTTTTCCATAGCGCATTCCTATCTCAAAAACCGGCTAAAGGGCGGCAGAAGCCGCCCTTGCCGATTTATTTTGTTTT
>DAOPXW010000001.1:0-19236 GCA_035352555.1 Oscillospiraceae bacterium | reverse complement strand
GCCGGCTTCTTCGCGGCGGTCTCGCCCTCCGGCGGGGTGCCCACGTCCGGCTTGTCGGCGCTGGCCTTGCGGTGATAGCCGCGCTTGTCCTCCGGCAGGAAATCCGGGCATTCCGGGTTGATGCAGAAGGGCCTGCGCTTCCCCTTGCCGCTGCGCTTGAACAGGGTCTTTCCGCAGCTGGGACAGTTCTCCGCCGTGGGGACCTCCCAGGACATGAAGCCGCATTCCTGCCCGCGCTCGCAGGCGTAGAAGGTGTAGCCCTTGCGGGAGGTGCGCTTGAGGATGCGTCCGCCGCAGCGGGGGCAGCTGCCGGGCATTTCGATCACCAGGGGCTTGGTGAAGGTGCATTCGGGATAGTTGGGACAGGCCAGGAAACGGCCGAAGCGCCCGGTCTTGATGACCATGTTGGCGCCGCACACGTCGCACTTCTCGTCGGTGACCTCGTCGGGCACCTTGATGCGCTCGCCCTCCATGGCGGTCTCGGCATCGGTGAGCTCCTTGTCGAAATCCCTGTAGAAATCGGCCAGAACGTCCTGCCACCGGCGCTTGCCGGCTTCGATGTCATCCAGATTTTCTTCCATGCCGGCGGTGAACTTGAGATTCACGATGTCGGCGAAACGATCCTCCATCAGCTGCGTGACCACCTCGCCCAGGGGCGTGGGGCGGAGATATTTGCCGTCCTTGACGACATATTCCTTGGCGGTGATGGTGGAGATGGTGGGCGCGTAGGTGGAGGGGCGGCCGATGCCGTTTTCCTCCATGGCGCGGATCAGCGTGGCCTCCGTATAGCGGGCCGGGGGCTGGGTGAACTGCTGCTCCGGGCTCATTTTCTCCAGATAAACGGTCTGGCCCTCTTCCATGTTGGGCAGGGGCCGGCGCGTATCCTCGCCGTCCTCGTCCCGGGATTCCTCATAGACGGCGGTGTAGCCGGGAAATTTCATCTCTGAATAATTGGCGCGGAAGCCGCAGCCGTTGGCGTCGATGTCGACGGCCACGTTGGAATAGGAGGCGTTGGCCATCTGGCAGGCGGTGAAGCGGCCCCAGATCAGGCGGTACAGCCGGTACTGTTCGCCGGTGAGATCCTTGCGCACATCCTCCGGCGTGAGATACACGTTGGTGGGACGGATCGCTTCGTGGGCGTCCTGCGCGCCCTCTTTCGTCTTGTATTTGCGCGCGCCGGTATAATAGGCGTCGCCGTAGCGGTCGCGGATAAGGCCGCCCGCGGCGGCAAGGGCCTCGTCCGAGAGGCGCAGGGAGTCGGTACGCATATAGGTAATCAGGCCGACGGAGCCCTGTCCGGCGATCTCCACGCCTTCGTAAAGCTGCTGGGCGATGGACATGGTGCGTCTCGGCGTCATGCCCAGGCGGCGGGAAGCCTCCTGCTGGAGCGTGGAGGTAATGAACGGAGGCGAGGGGCTGCGGTGCTTTTCCCCGCGCTTGATCGTGCTGATCCTGAAGGGGCCGTCCTTGGCCCGCGCCACAACGGCATTGACCTCGGCTTCGGAGCGCAGATCGGCCTTTTTGCCGTCCAGCGCAAAGAAGCGGGCGGAAAAGGTGGTGTCGGGCCGGGCGCAGTTGAGCCAGGCGTCCAGCAGCCAGTATTCCTCTTTCACAAAGCCGCTGATCTCCCGCTCCCGGTCCACCACCATGCGGGTGGCCACGGACTGGACGCGGCCCGCCGACAGGCCCCGGCGGATCTTTTTCCACAGCAGCGGTGAGAGCTTGTAGCCCACGATGCGGTCCAGCACGCGTCTCGCCTGCTGGGCGTTGACCAGGTCGATATCGATATCCCGGGGCCGTTGAATGCTCTCCGTGACGACCTTTTTGGTGATCTCGTTGAAGGTCACCCGCCGCGCCTTGTCGTCCGGCAGGTCCAGCAGTTCCTTCAGGTGCCAGGAAATAGCCTCTCCCTCGCGGTCGGGGTCGGTGGCAAGATAGACGGTACCCGCCGATTTGGCGCGCTTTTTCAGATCGGCGATCACGTCGGAGCGCTCCTTCACGGGGATATATTTGGGTTCGAAGTCATGCTCGATATCCACGCCCAGCGTGCTCTTGGGCAGATCGCGCAGATGGCCCATGGAAGCGACGACCTTGTAGTTGCTGCCCAGGTATTTTTCTATGGTCTTGGCCTTTGCCGGGGACTCCACGATCACAAGGTCAGTCTTGGTATTAGACATTACGGAACCTCACTCTTACTTGATTTTGATCTTCAGCGAAAACCGCTTGCCGCTCTCCTGCCGGACAAAGCCGCGCAGCTGCAGCAGCGTCAGTCCCGCCAGGGTCCTGGCCGGAGAAAGCCCCGTTTTTTCAATGATATCGTCCACATGGGTCTGCGGGGTAGTTATGGCGGAGATAATCTTAAGCTGATCTTCGTTCAGATTTTTTAATTGCGTCTGCAAGTCAATATAATCTGAGGGCTTTTCCTTGTCAACGACTTTTTTTGGCGGGCTTTGTCGAATTTTGGGCGCATCAGCGGCATTTTCTTCCGGCGTAAAATCCGGCTCCGGCGCGGTTTTGCCAGGCCGGCGGAGCTTTCCCGGGAAAAGGCCCTCAAATTCGCACAGGATCTCCCACCCGTCCGTGACGGGCTTGGCGCCCTCCTTCAAGATGGCGTTGGAGCCCGCGCAGTTCTCCGCGTCCGCGTTGCCGGGGACGGCGAACAGCTCCTTCCCCTGCTCGGCGGCCTCCGCCGCGAACAGCCGCGTGCCGCTTTTTTCCGGGGCCTCCACCACCACGACGCCCACGGAGAGGCCTGCGGTGATGCGGTTGCGCGCGCGGAAATAGCTGTTGACGGGCGCGGTGCCGGGCGGGTATTCGCTGACCACCGCGCCCACGGCGGCCACGTCCTGGGCCAGCCTCCCCTTTTCGCACTCATGGGGCGTGCCCAGCACGCCGATGCAGCCCCCGCCCGCGCGCAGCGCGCCCTCCGCGCCGGCGGAGTCGATGCCGGCTGTGAGGCCGGAGACCACCAGCCCGCCGCATCTGGTCAGTTCATAGCCCAGGCGACGGCCCATCTTGATGCCGTACGGCGTCGCTTTTCGGGTGCCGACGACCGCGATCGCGGCCTCATTGTCAACGTCCGGCAGGCGGCCCTTTACATAAAGCACCGCCGGCGGGGCATAGATGTTCCGCAGCCGCTGGGGGTAGAGCGCGTCCTGCAGGGACAAAACGGTGATGCCCTGCCGGTCGCACTCCGCCAATATGCGGTCGGCCCGCGCCGGATCGCGGCGCTCCAGATCGTCCAGATCGTTCGCGTTCACGCCCTCGATGGCGGCAAATTCCCCCGGCGGGGCAAAGAAAGCCCGCATGGGGTCGCCGTCATAATGGGTCAGGATCAGCTTTTTCGTTTTTGGCGCGGCGACCGCCGAGGAAAGCCACAGCCAGTATTGGATCGCGGGCAACGCCCTCGCCCCTCTCTCTTTATCGGGCCATTTCCCACAGGCACACCGCGGCTGCCGCGGCGGCGTTCAGGGATTCGGAATCGGGCCGCATGGGAATGATGATGGTCCCGTCGCATCTGGCCAGCAGCGCCTGCGAGAGACCGCGCCCCTCGCTGCCGATGGCGACGGCGGCATTTTTTAAGTCCACCTCGCGGATGTCCCGCGCCCTGTCGGACAGGGCCGCGCCGTAAAGCGGCAGCCCGGTATCGCGCAAAAAGGCATCCAGCTCGGCGCATTCCAGCACGTTTTGACGGAAGATCGCCCCCATGGTGGCGCGGACGGTCCTGGGATGGTAGAGGTCGGCGCACTCCCCTGTCAGAACCACGGCGTCAACGCCGAAGGCGTTGGCCGTGCGGATGACGGCGCCCACATTGCCCGGGTCCTGCACCCCTTCCAGCACAATGGCGCGCCGGATGGGCGTCTCTCCCGGCGCGGGCAGCGCCACGGTGAACACCGGGCCGCCGCTGCTCTTTAAGGGCGAGGCGTACTCAAAAAGCTCCGCCGGCGCGGTATACTGCGCGCCGCACGGGGCCTCCCCCGGCGTCTCCCGCCAGAGGATGGAGGTCACCCGCGCAAAGCGCAGCGCCTCCCCCAGCAGCTTGTCCCCGTCGCACACGTACTCGCCGCACCCGCGGCGATAATCGCCGTCGGCGGCAAGCCGGCGCAGGTGGCGGATATAGGAATTTTTTCTTGATGTTATCGTTTCCATAGCAAAACAAACTGTGGCGGGGCGAAAAGCACCGTCACAGTTTTTTCCTGTCAATCCAATGGCTTCATCGTCGGGAACAGAATCACGTCCCGGATGGAATTGCAGCCCGTGAGCAGCATGACGCAGCGATCGACGCCGATGCCGAGGCCGCCGGTGGGCGGCATACCGTACTCCAGGGCGTTGATGAAGTCCTCGTCCATCATGCCGGCCTCGTCGTCGCCGCCGGCGCGCAGCTCCATCTGCTTGGCAAAGCGGGCCTTCTGGTCGATGGGGTCGTTGAGTTCGGAGAAGGCGTTGCCCATCTCGCTGCGGCAGATGAAAAGCTCAAAACGCTCGGTCAGGCGCGGGTCGCTGGGACTGCGCTTGGCCAGCGGGGAGACATCCACGGGGTGAGAAGTGATGAAGGTGGGCTGAATGAGCCGCTCCTCCACCTTCTGGTCGAAGGTCTCATACAGGGCGTTGCCCCAGGTAGGTTCCTTTTTGGTCAGGTCCACGCCGGCCGATTTCGCCGCGGCGACAGCCCCGGCATCGTCGCCGATCGCCATAAAGTCGATGCCGGCGTATTCCTTCACAGCCTCGGCCATCGTCATGCGCCGCCAGCCGGGGGTGAGATCCAGCCGCTCTCCCTGCCATTCCAGCGCATAGGTGCCCAGAATATCCCTTGCCGCGCCGGAGAGCAGTTCCTCAAACAGATCCATCATCGTATAGAGGTCGCCGTAGGCCTCGTAGAGCTCCACCGTGGTGAATTCGGGGTTATGCCTGGTATCCATGCCCTCGTTGCGGAAAATGCGGCCGATCTCATAGACGCGCTCGATACCGCCCACGATCAGCCGCTTGAGGTTCAGCTCCGTGGCGATGCGCAGGTACATATCGATATCCAGCGTGTTGTGGTGGGTGATGAAGGGACGGGCCGTGGCACCGCCGGAGACGGTATTCAGCACGGGGGTCTCCACTTCCATGTAGCCCCGGCCCTCCAGATAGCGGCGGATGTAGCTGATAAATTTGGATCGAATCTCGAAGTTCCGGCGGGAATCGTCGGACATGATAAGATCCACATAGCGCTGGCGATACTTGAGTTCCACATTGGTCATGCCATGGAACTTCTCCGGCAGGGGCCGGAGGGATTTGGCCAACAGGACGACCCTCTGGGCGTGGACGGTGGTCTCCCCGGTCTTGGTTTTGAACACATAGCCCGTGACACCAATAATGTCGCCTACGTCATACTTGCGGAAGTCGGAAAACTCCTGCTCGGAGACGGCGTCAATCTTCACATAGACCTGGATGCGGCCCTTATCGTCCCTGATGTGGCAGAAGATGGCCTTGCCCATGCCCCGCTTGGACATGATGCGGCCCGCCACGGAGACGGTCTTGCCGTCGAAAGCGTCGAAATCATCCGCGATCTCCCTGGACCACGCGGTACGATCGAAGCGGGTCTGGGCAAAGGGGTCGCGCCCCTCGTCCTGGAAAAACTTCAGCTTGTCCCGGCGCACCTGCAGCAGCTCGGAAAGCTCCTCGGCGGTCATTTCCTGGGTCTCTTCTCTGTTGTCAATATCGCTCATTCTATCTCCTGATTATTCAGTCGTTGGTAACGGCAAGTATTTTGAATTGCTGGGTGCCAAACTGGTTTTCCACGCTGACGGTGTCCCCCGCGCGATGGCCGATCAGGCAGCGGCCCAGAGGGGAATCATCCGAAATGCGGCCGTGCATGGGATTGGCCTCCTGGGAGCCGACGATCTCAAAGTCCTCGTCGCAGCCCTCCTCGGCGTCGTGCAGCTTGATCCGGCTGCCCAGCACCACGGCGTCCTTCACGACAACTTCCACGACCTTGTCCACGATCTCGACGTTTTCGATAAGGTCTTTATACTCCGCGATCTTGGAATACAGCTTGCCCTGCTCGGTCTTGGCCTCGTCATATTCGCTGTTCTCACTGAGATCGCCGAAGCTGCGGGCCTCCTTGATGAGCTCGGATACTTCCTTTTCCCGGACGGTCTCCAGATATTCCAGCTCTTTTTTCAGGTCGTCCAGGCGTTCCTGACTCATTTTGTATCTGCTGCTGTCTGCCATTATAATTAGTCTCCTTCAATGTAAAATAACGGAAACAACCGATTGCCTGTTTTGCTATTATATTTAGAATGCCCGCCGCTGTCAAGACAATAAATTGAGGGCTTTGTTCAACTGGGAATCAACCCCCGCATCCGTATTGTATACGACGGTGTCCGGCGTTATGCCGCCCTTTTCGGAAAGATCCACGCGGTTGGGCGTGAGATACTTGCGGCTGGAAATATGCACGGCGCTGCCGTCGGACAGCTCGATGGTGGTCTGGCTGCGGCCCTTTCCCGTGGTCGGCGCGCCTACCACGGTGGCCCAGTGATATTCCGACAGGGCCGCCGCGAAAAACTCCGCCGCGCTGTAGGTGTTTTCGTTGACCAGCACGGCCATTTTCATCTGCAGGCACACGTTGTCGGATTTTGTGACGGTCTCCTTCCCGTTCTGATCCACAGAGACGAAGATATCGCCCTCGGGCAGGATGTAATCCAGCAGCTTGATGAGCTCGGACAGGAAACCGCCGGGATTGTCCCGCACGTCGAACAAAATGGAGGTCGCGCCCTGAGACAGCAGGTCCTCGATGGCGGCGATGGCGGCGGCGCCGCTGCCGGAATCAAAGTTGGCGATCTTGATATAGCCGATATTTCCGGCTTTCAGCTCGTAGCTCACGGGATTGGTATGGATGATGGAGCAGTCCACCTTATAGTCCGTGGGCTTACCGCCGTCCACCGACATTCCCAGCACAATGGTGGAATTGAGCTTGGATTGGATCAGCTCGCGGATACCGTCCACCGAAAGCTTGGTCACATCCTCCCCGTCGATGGTCATGATAATCATGCCCTCGGTCAGCTTAGCGTCCGCGGCGGGCGTATCGGCGGTGACGGAGGTCAGCTTGAAGCCGCCGGTGCTCTTGTCCTTGGAGACGGTGACGCCGATGCCGGCATATTCGTTGGCGGAGTGCAGCTTGTAGGTGCTGTATTCGTCGGCGGTCATGTAATAACTCCACTTATCGCCCAGGCTGGTGACCATGGCCGCCGCCGCCGCGTTCTTCAGCGAGGCGCTGTCATAGTCGCCGATGTAGTTGTCCGCGATGGCTTTTTCAACCTCGACATATTTGATCGCGCTCTTATATTCGGCCCTGCCGCCGAAACGGGCGTACACCGACGTAAGCGTGACAACCACACCGGCCACGGCACAAATCACGCACAGCAGCAGCACCCACGACGGGCGCAGCGGTCTTATCCGGCCTTTGCGGCGCGGCTTTCCGGCATTCTCAGGTTTTTCGTCCACAGGCGTATCCTCCGAAAAATCGATTTGGTACACAAGGTGCCGGGCAGTCAAAGGACTGCCCGGCATCCGTTAACACTGGCTACCATCATCACGCGTCGGCCGAATAGGTCAGGCCGCTGAAATACTGGGCCGGATCAACGGTGGCGCCGTTATAGCGGATCTCAAAATGGCAATGGGGGCCTGTGGACCAGCCGGTGGAGCCCACATAGCCGATGGTCTGCCCCTTGGAGACGGTCTGTCCCGCGGAGACGGCCAGCGAACTCATATGCGCGTACAGCGTGGTATACCCGTTGGCGTGGTTGATCATGACATAGTTGCCGTAAGAGGACGAATAGGTCGCCACGGCTACGGTGCCGGCGTCGGCAGCCGCGATGGTGGACCCGGCGGAAGCCGCGATGTCGAGACCGGAGTGAAATTTCTTGGTATGGAAAATGGGGTGGATACGGTAGCCGTACTTGCTGGTTATGTAAGTGCAGGACGACACGGGCCACTGGAAAGACCCGGAACCGGTGACAGCGGTTGACGGGGTTCCTGTCTGCTGCGCTTTCTTTTTGGCGGCCGCAGCCTCCGCGGCCAGCTGGGCGGAGAGCTGATTCATCTGAGAAATGACGCTCTTCTCGGCGGCTGCATTTTCGTCGTAGGCGGCAGTGAAGGTGTCGATATTGCCCTGCAGAGACGCGATCATGTCGGTGGCTTCGGTGATCTGGGCCTCCAGCTCGACCTTCTCGCTCTTCAGCTCGGTCTGATTCTCTTTCATGTCGGCCTGGGTTTTCTCGTACTCGGTCTTAAGCTCCTGACACTCGGCCACGGCGGCCTTGTAGCTGTCCTCCAGCTCTTTGTCGGAACTCATAATCTCGCCGACATCATCCATCTTGGTCAGGAGATCGGACAGGCTGGTGGCGGTGAGCAGAGTTTCCAGATAGTTGTACCTGCCGTTTTCCTCCATGGCTCTGACGCGGGTACGGTAGCGCTCAAGCTGCTCGTCCCGGTCGGTCTCGGCCTTCTCCAGCTCCGCGCCCTTCTGCGCGATCATATCGTCGTACAGTTTGATCTGCTTTTCCAGCAGATCGATATCCTGCCGCATCAGTTCACACTTATTGTCCAGCGCCTCTTTTTGCTCCAGATATCCGGCCTGCTGGCTCTTGAGCTGGGAAATCTGGTCGGACGCGGCCTTCTTTTTCGCGGCCAGCGCCTCCTTCTGCTCCTGCAGCACGTCGATCTGGGACTGGGACACCGCGTGCGCGGAGCCGGGCAGCACCATGACCACCAGAGAGATGACGAAAAGGGCCGCCAGAATGATACACAGTATGGATACAAATTTCTTGCTCATATCAGCCTCCTAGAATCATCAGACCTTGAGATAATTCCGAATGGCATTGACGCCGCCGAAGGCGCCCACCAGAATGCCGACGCCCAGGAAGACCAGCAGTACGGGCGTGGCCACGGACGCGAACGGAACGACCTCTACAAAATTGCCGGCGATGGTTTCCATGATCTTGCCCGTCACCAGCGAATACAGGCCCCATTCGGCAAAGAATGCCAGCACGCCGCCCATCAGGCCCAGCACCAGGCCCTCCACCACGAAGGGCAGCCGGATAAAGCCGTTGGTGGCGCCCACCATCTTCATGATCGCGATCTCCTCGCGTCGGCTGAAGGTGGCCAGCTTGATGGTGTTGGTCATGATGAAGAACGAGACGATCACCAGGATGACGATCAGCACCAGCGTCACCACACTGACAATGTTGCGCACGGTAATCATATCGTTGGCGTAATCCACATGAGCATTGACCTTGGCCACGCCGGTCACAGACTCCAGCGCGGTCTTGGTCTGCGCCATCAGGCTGATGTCCGTGAGATGGATCACATACCGGTCGCGGAACACGCTCTCGTCGATGCCCTCCATCTGGTCCTTGCTGTAATCCGCCATGAAGTTTTTCATGGCCTGCTCCCGGGAGACGAACTCCGCGGAGGCTACATTGTCCACCGCTTCGATCTTGGGCTGCAGGGCCTTGGCCTGGCTCTCCGAATAATCCTCGTTTACAAAGGCGACGATCTCATTTTGGCTCTCAAGGTCTTTGATAAGACTGTTTATGTTCACCGCGACCAGGGAAAAACTGCCCATGATCAGCAGGCAGGCCATAATAATGGTGACGGACGCGAAGGACATGAAGCGGTGCGTCCGGATGCTGCGGAAGCCTTCTCGTATCAGATATCCGGATTTATTCATAGCTGTAGTACCCGTCCATTCCGTCGCTGATCACGCGGCCGCTGTCGATGGCGACGACACGTTTGGAAAACGCGTTGACCAGCTCCTTTTCATGGGTCACCACCAGGACCGTGGTGCCAAGCTCGTTGATCTTTTCCAGCAGGAGCATCAGCTCCAGCGACCGCACGGGGTCGAGGTTGCCGGTAGGCTCGTCCGCAATGATCATGCGGGGCGAATTAACCAGCGCCCGCGCGATGGCCACGCGCTGCTGTTCGCCGCCGGAGAGTTCCTGGGGCCTGCGCTTCTCCCGGCCGTCCAGCCCCACAAGGTTGAGGACGTAAGGCACGCGCTCGCGGATGAGCTTTTCCGACGTGCCCACGACGCGCATGGCGAAGGCCACGTTGTCGTAGACGGTCATGTTGTCGATCAGCCTGAAATCCTGAAACACAACGCCGATGGTGCGCCGCATTTTTGGCACCTTGCGCCGCTTCATACGGCACATGTCGAAGCCGTTGACGGTGATCTCCCCTTCAGAGGGCTGGATCTCGCCCGTTAACAGCTTGATCAGAGTCGTCTTGCCGGAGCCGGAAGGGCCCACCAGAAAAACGAACTCCCCTTCGTTGATGGTGATGTCCACATCCTGCAGAGCCGTGGCCCCGCTGCTCTCATACACCATCGTTACGTCGTTCATCTGAACCATAGAGTATTTTCCTCCAAATCGCTGTGAAAGGTTTTTCCGGTTATAGCTGCCGATTTATGGCTGCGCTCAATGCCTTGTCTGGTTTAAGGAATCCAGATACTTTTTGACCATCATCGCCACCTTGAACACGATGGCGTGGTCGAATTCCCGCAGATCGAGACCGGTGAGCTTTTTGATCTTCTCCAGCCGGTATACCAGCGTATTCCGGTGGACGTACAGTTTCCGCGAAGTCTCGGAGACATTGAGATTGTTTTCAAAGAACTTATTGATGGTCTCCAGGGTGTCCTCATCCAGAGATTCGATGGGATTCTTCTTGAAGACTTCCTGAAGGAACATCTCGCACAGAGTGGTGGGAAGCTGATAGATGATGCGGCCCAGACCCAGATTTTCGTAGTTGATAATGTTTTTGTCGGTGTCGAACACGCGGCCCACGTCGATGGCGACCTGCGCTTCCTTATAGCGGTCGGCCAGCTCCCGCAGATGGCGGGCCGTGGTACTGATACCCACGACGCACTTGACCTGCAGCTGGTCGTGCAGGGTCTTCTCGACGTTCCGGGCGATGGCCATGACCTCGTCCAGATTGTCGGGCGTGGTGAGTTCCTTGATCACCACGATGTCCGTCTCGCTGACGCTGAGGACAAAATCATGCTGCTTGTCCGGGAAAAGATTCTGGATGACCTCCACGGAGACGATCTCCGGATGGTCATACTGACGCACCAGCAGCACCGCGCGGGGCACGTCCGTGACGAAATGCAGCTCCTTGGCCCGGACATAGACGTCGCCGGGCAGGATATTGTCGGAAATGATGTTTTTGACGAAGGCGGCCTTGTTGTGCTTCTCTTCGTAGTTGGTCTTGGCCTCGTTGAAAGCGACGGCGGCCAGCACACAGGCGCTGCGGGCCATCTCGTCCGTTCCCTCGACAAACACCGCGTAGTCGAATTTGCCGCCGTTGACGCCGATGAGCTTATAGGTGCGCACGCTGGATAAAATGACCTGCTCCATAGCCTCCCGCTCCACGGGATGGAAATCCTCCAGCCTGGAGCCGATCATGCTCAGCTCGCTGCACGCCACTACAAAGCCCTGATCGTCGATGACACCGATGCATCGGTCGGTGGCTTCCTTCATTTGGATGATCACGCTCTGAAAAATTCTACTGGACATAAATCTTCCTCCCGCATTACGACATGGCTTATTGTCCATAAGCATGGTACTCACAGTTTTACATAATAAGCCATTTTTGTGCGATTTTCAATAGAAATATGCGCAGAATTTGTGAATTTTTTAGAATCTCTTCCTCAGAGCGTAAAAAACCGGGCTTTTTTGTCCCCTGAATTTAGTCATTTTTCATTCATCACAATGCACAATTCATTTTCTGTCAGTTCCCGGACCCCGCCGGGTCCCAGATCCTCGTCCAGAAACAGCCCGCCCACGGACAGCCGCCGAAGGGCCACCACGGGCTTGCCCCGGGAGGCCAGCATCCGCTTGACCTGATGGTACTTCCCCTCCAGCACGGTGACGCAGCACTGATCGGTGCCGGTGATCTCCAGCTCCGCCGGCAGGCATTTCGTCCCGTCGCCCAGCGTCAGTCCGGCGCGGAAAGCCGCCGCGTCCGCCGCATCCGGGATGCCTTCCACCTGGGCGCGGTAGCGCTTGGGGATCTCCGATTTGGGCGAGATAACCCGATGGGCAAAATCGCCGTCGTCCGTGAGCAGCAACAGGCCGGTGGTGTCCTTATCCAGCCGACCCACGGGAAAAAGCGCCATGCGGCGCAGCTTTGGCGGTAAGAGGTCCGCCACCGTGGCGGCGTGTCTGTCCGCCGTGGCTGTAAGTACGCCGGCGGGCTTGTCCATCATATAATAATGAAAGCGGCGGTAGACCGCCTCCACCCCGTCCACCGTCACACCGGCAGTGTCCGCGTCCAGCTTTTTTTCGCACTCCGTCACCGGCGCGCCGTCCACCGCAACGCGGCCCTCGCGGATGAGCCGGCGGGCTTCGCCGCGGCCGGCAATGCCCAAATCGCCTATGAACTTGTCCAATCTCATCATTCGCATGACTGGCATTATAGCATATCCCGGCGGAAATTTGAATACTAATGATTGGAAGCTGAGAGAAACATTGGTGAAAGGAGAAAACGCCATGGAAAAAACAAGGTTTCGCCTGACCAAAGGCACCGCCGTGCTGATCATCGCGGTCACCGCCATTCTGCTGGCGGCGGCGGTTCTGGTGCGGGGAATGCCGGACGGCGCCCAGAGCGGTCTGCGTTCCCTTCTGGACACATCCACCGCAGACGGGCGGGAAAAGTACCTGTCCGCCCTGGGCTGGGAGATCGACAGAAGCAGCGAGGAGGCCAGAGAAGTGACGCTGCCGGCACAGTTCGACGGCGTGATGGCGCAGTATAATCAATTACAGCTCCAGCAGGGCTTTGATCTGTCGGCCTTCGCCGGACAGAACTGCGACCAGTACACCTACCGCGTGACAAACTACCCCGGAGAGGACGGCGTACTGGTCACGCTGTATGTGCGGGGCCGGCAGGTCATCGGCGGCGACATCCATTCCGCCCGGATGGACGGTTTCATGCACACCCTGACCAGCGTCCCCTGAACACAGGACGTATTTTCCCGGCAAAAAGTTGCGGGAAAAAAATCCCGATCGGTTTTACCGATCGGGATTTTTTTGTAATTCAAACCGTCTGACGGATCAGATGGTTTCGTTGATCTCGATGACGACGCCGGAACCGACGGTACGGCCGCCCTCGCGGATAGCGAAGCGGAGGCCCTTTTCGATGGCGATCGGGGTAATCAGTTCGACCTTCATATCGACGTTATCGCCGGGCATGCACATCTCAACGCCTTCGGGCAGCGTGATGACGCCGGTGACGTCGGTGGTGCGGAAATAGAACTGGGGGCGATAGTTGTTGAAGAACGGGGTATGACGGCCGCCTTCATCCTTGCTCAGGACGTAGACCTGACCGGTGAACTTGGTGTGGGGGTGAATGGACTTGGGTGCCGCCAGAACCTGGCCGCGCTCCACGTCCTTCTTTGCGATGCCGCGAAGCAGGCAGCCCACGTTGTCGCCGGCCTCGGCGTAGTCGAGGGTCTTGTGGAACATCTCGGTGCCGGTGACGACGGTCTCTGTAATCTCGTCCTTCAGGCCGACGATCTCGACCTTGTCGTTGATCTTGACCTTGCCGCGCTCCACACGGCCGGTAACGACGGTGCCGCGGCCGGAGATGGTGAACACGTCCTCAATGGGCATCAGGAACGGCAGATCGGCCTTGCGGTCGGGAGTGGGAATCCAGGTGTCGACAGCCTCCATCAGGTTCTTCAGGCACTCATACTCGGGGGCGTTCGGGTCGGTGGACTCGGAAACCAGAGCGTTCAGCGCGGAACCGCGGATCAGCGGGGTGTCGTCGCCGGGGAAGCCGTAGAAGCTCAGCAGCTCGCGGACTTCCATGTCAACGAGGTCAAGCAGCTCGGGGTCGTCGACCTGGTCGCACTTGTTCAGGAAGACCATCACGGAAGGCACGTTGACCTGACGGGCCAGCAGCAGATGCTCGCGGGTCTGGGCCATGGGGCCGTCGGAAGCGGCGATAACGAGGATAGCACCGTCCATCTGAGCGGCGCCGGTGATCATGTTCTTGATATAGTCGGCATGGCCCGGGCAGTCGACGTGGGCATAGTGGCGGCCCTTGATATCGGCGTTGTCTTCGCCGGTCTTGTAGTCGTGGCCCTTGCGGTCGTTGGTCTGATACTCGACATGGGCGGTATTAATGGTGATGCCGCGCTCGCGCTCCTCAGGAGCCTTGTCGATGGAAGCATAGTCGGTGTACTCGGCGTCGCCGTAAAAAGCAAGGTACTTGGTGATGGCAGCGGTCAGCGTGGTCTTGCCGTGGTCGATGTGGCCGATGGTGCCAATGTTCACATGGGGCTTGGTTCTGTTGTACATCTGCTTTGCCATTGTAAAATCCTCCTCAAAATAATGTCGTGTTATTTGTTGTTTGTTAAACTTACACCGCAGAATCGGTTCTGCGGGAATTCATCAGCGTCTCCTGCAGGCTCTTGGGCAGCTCCGCATAATGGCTGGGTTCCATGCTGTAGTTGGCGCGGCCCTGCGTCTTGGAGCGCAGGTCGGTGGCGTAGCCGAACATGGTGGAGAGCGGTACCTTGGCGCTAACCTCGCAGCCGCCGTTCTGCACGTCGGTTCCGGCGATCTGGCCGCGGCGGGCGTTGATGTCGCCCATCACGTCGCCCATATAATCGTCGGGCGAGGTGACCACAACCTTCATAATGGGCTCCAGCAGCGTGGGATCAGCCTTGCGCATAGCCTCCTTGAAGGCCATGGAGCCGGCGATCTTGAACGCCATTTCCGAGGAATCGACCTCGTGATAGGAGCCGTCAAACAGGGTGACCTTCACATCGACGACGGGATAACCCGCAAGTACGCCTGCGTTCATCGCGCCCTGGATGCCCTGATCGACGGCCGGGATATATTCCTTGGGAATGGCGCCGCCGACGATGGCATTGACGAATTCATAGCCCTTGCCCGGCTCGTTGGGCTCAATACGGATCTTGACGTGGCCGTACTGGCCCTTGCCGCCGGTCTGGCGGGCATATTTGGTCTCCTGCTCCACGGATTTACGGATGGTCTCCTTATAAGAGACCTGGGGCTTGCCCACGTTGGCCTCGACCTTGAACTCGCGCAGCAGGCGATCAACGATGATCTCCAGGTGCAGCTCACCCATGCCGGCGATGATGGTTTGGCCCGTCTCTTCGTCGGTATAGGTCTTGAAGGTGGGGTCTTCCTCGGCCAGCTTCTGCAGGGCGATGCCCATCTTTTCCTGGCCGGCCTTGGTCTTGGGCTCGATGGCCACGCGGATGACCGGCTCGGGAAATTCCATGGATTCCAGGATAACAGGGTTCTTTTCATCGCAGAGAGTGTCGCCCGTGGTGGTGTTCTTCAGGCCAACGGCCGCGGCGATATCGCCGGTCCAGACCTGTTCCAGATCCTCCCTGTGGTTTGCGTGCATCAGCAGGATGCGTCCCAGACGCTCACGCTGACCCTTGGTGGAGTTCATAATGGTGGAGCCCGTCTGTACAGTGCCTGAGTAAACACGGAAAAAGCTCAGTCTGCCGACGTAAGGGTCCGTCATGATCTTGAAGGCCAGCGCCGAGAACGGCGCATCGTCGGAAGGATGGCGATCCTCTTCCTCGTCCGTCTTGGGATTGGTGCCCTTGATGGCGGGGATGTCCAGAGGACAGGGCATATAATCGACGATGGCGTCCAGCAGCTTTTGTACGCCTTTGTTTTTGTAGGATGTGCCGCAGGTAACGGGGACGAGCTCGTTGGCGACGGTGGCCTTGCGGATCACCCGGCGGATCATCTCCGAAGGGATATCCTGGCCCTCGAGGTAGAGCTCGGCGATCTCGTCGTCAAACATGGAGACGGCGTCGATCAGCTTTTCCCGGTACTCCCGGGCCTCGTCCATCATATCCGCGGGAATTTCTTCCGTGCGCATATCCTTACCGAGATCATCATAATAGACATCGGCGTTCATATCGACCAGGTCAACAATGCCCCGGAACGAATCTTCGACCCCGATAGGGAGCTGTATTGGGACGGCGTTGCACTTGAGGCGGTCCTTTACCATGTCCATGACATGGTAAAAATTCGCGCCCATGATATCCATCTTGTTGACGTATATCATCCGGGGAACGTTATAGTGGTTCGCCTGCCTCCAAACCGTCTCGGACTGGGGCTCCACGCCGCCCTTGGCGCACAGAACCGTCACGCAGCCGTCCAGCACCCGCAGGGAACGCTCGACCTCCGCGGTAAAATCGACGTGGCCCGGGGTATCGATGATGTTAATGCGGCGTCCCTTCCAATGACAGGTCGTGGCGGCAGACGTGATGGTGATGCCGCGCTCCTGCTCCTGCTCCATCCAGTCCATGGTGGCATTGCCGTCATGCACCTCACCAAGCTTGTAGTTAACGCCCGTATAGAACAGGATACGCTCCGTCGTTGTGGTCTTGCCGGCATCGATATGGGCCATGATGCCGATATTTCTTGTGTTTTCAAGGGAAAACTGTCTAGGCATAAATATTGACTCCTGTCGGGATTACCAGCGGAAGTGCGCAAAAGCCTTGTTGGATTCTGCCATCTTGTGGGTATCCTCGCGTTTTTTGACGGCTGCGCCGAGGTTGTTGCACGCATCCATGATCTCGTTGGCCAGTCTGTCCTTCATGGTCTTCTCACCGCGCTTGCGGGCATAGCCGACAAGCCAGCGCAGACCAAGGGTCTGACGGCGCTCGGGTCTGACCTCAATAGGTACCTGATAGGTGGCGCCGCCGACACGGCGTGCCTTGACCTCCAGGCTGGGCATGATGTTGTCCATCGCGGTCGTAAAAGCCTCAAGGGGATCCTTATCGGCCTTCTCCTTGATGATGTCAAAAGCATCATACACGACCTTCTGCGCCACGCCCTTCTTGCCGTCCAGCATAACGGTGTTGATGAGCTTTGTCACCAGCACGCTGTTATAGATAGGATCCGGCAATATATCTCTTTTGGGAACATTACCTCTTCTGGGCACTATGCTTCCCTCCTTCATTAAAAAATGATATCACGGGTACTACGCGGGAACCGCGTTCCTGCGTCTGCGCCCCGAGGTTTACGTATTTATATAGGTAAACAACAGGGCTTGCTGTTGAAATTTACTTTTTTTTGCCGGCCTTCGGTCTCTTCGCGCCGTACTTGCTGCGGGACTGCATACGGCCGTCCACGCCC
Organism: Oscillospiraceae bacterium; assembly: GCA_035352555.1. Lineage (GTDB taxonomy): Bacteria > Bacillota > Clostridia > Oscillospirales > Oscillospiraceae > UBA2922. The sequence continues at coordinate 2,065 of DAOPXW010000001.1, read as the reverse complement.
TGGGTATCCAGAGAACCGCGGATGATGTGGTAACGAACACCGGGAAGGTCCTTGACACGGCCGCCGCGGATCATCACCACAGAGTGCTCCTGCAGATTGTGGCCCACGCCGGGAATGTAAGCTGTGACTTCATAGCCATTCGTCAGACGCACACGGGCGATCTTACGCAGAGCGGAGTTCGGCTTTTTGGGGGTAGAGGTACGCACCGCGGTGCACACGCCTCTCTTCTGAGGAGCGCTCAGATCGGTCTCACAGTTTTTCAGCGTGTTCAGACCCTTCTGCATGGCGGGGGACGTGGACTTGTAAGTCACCTGCTCTCTGCCTTTTCTTACCAACTGGTTAAAAGTAGGCATTGTTTTCCTCCTTTCCTAAGAAAATAAAATATCCAAAAACCCCTGAAAACAGGGAATTTTCAGCCAGTTTGACACAAATGGGCGCACAACGCCCATGCGAAAATGTATTTTAGCATATTTCACAAATATAGTCAAGGAATTTCTAACAATAAAGCGACAATAAAGCGACACAATAAAGCGACAATAAAGCGAAATAATCCGGGAGGCGAACCCCAGGTCCGTCTCCCGGAAAACGCGGCAGATCAGAGCGCGTTGGTCTTGGTGACCAGCGCCGACAGATCGACGTAGCTCTCTGGCGCGGAGGCCTTCTCCTCGTCCATGCGGGACTGGAAATGGCGGTACATATCGAGGCCGGAGCCGGCGGGGATGAGCTTGCCGATGATGACGTTTTCCTTCAGGCCCACCAGATGATCCACCTTGCCCTTGATGGCGGCGTCGGTGAGAACCTTGGTGGTCTCCTGGAAGGAGGCGGCGGACAGGAAGCTGTCCGTGGCAAGGGAGGCCTTGGTGATGCCCATGAGCAGCTGGGTGTAGGTGGCGGGCATAAGTCCCTCCTCCCCCGCTTTGGTGCGCTCGGCCACCTCACGGTTGGCGGCCTTGAGGTCGCCGATGTCCACGGTGGAGCCGGAGATGAGCTTGGTGGAGCCCTGTTCCTCCACACGGACCTTGCGCATCATCTGGCGGACGATGACTTCGATATGCTTGTCGTTCAGATCGACGCCCTGCTGGCGGTAGACCTTCTGAACCTCCTGGGTGATATAGGTACGCACGCCGGGGCGGCCGAACTCATCGTCGTTGATGCCGCGGATACGCAGCACATCGTGGGGATTCAGCGCGCCGGCGGTAAGCTCCTGGCCCTTGTCCACATGGTCGCCGGTGTGCATGAGGATACCGGCGCCGTGGGGCACGGCATAGACGAAGGTCTCGCCGTCCTTTTCGTTGGTGACGGTGATGGTGTGCATGGCGCCCTTCTTGGCTTCCTCCACCGTGACGGTGCCGGAGGTGTCGGACAGCGTAGCCATCTTCTTGGGGCGGCGGGCTTCGAAAAGCTCTTCCACACGGGGAAGGCCCTGGGTGATATCGTCGCCGGCGACGCCGCCGGTATGGAAGGTACGCATGGTCAGCTGGGTGCCCGGCTCGCCGATGGACTGGGCCGCGATGACGCCGACAGCCTCGCCGGCGTTGACCGGTTTGCCCAGCGCCAGGTTGATGCCGTAGCACTTCGCGCACACGCCGCTTTTCGCCGCGCAGCTCAGCACGCTGCGAACATAGGCCCTGTGGATATCGCGCGCCTCCAGAACAGCGGCGTCGCTCTCGAGAAGCATATGGTCGGTATCGAAAATGACCTCGCCGGTCTTGGGATCGGTGATGGGCTTGGCCGGATAGCGGCCGTGGATGCTGACGCCGAAGGGCTGAACAACCTGCCCGCGGTCATACACGGTGGATGCCCACACGCCCTCGGTGGTGCCGCAGTCCTCCTCGCGGATGATGACGTCCTGAGAAACGTCCACCATGCGGCGGGTGAGGTAGCCGGAGTCGGCGGTGCGCAGCGCGGTGTCGGCCAGACCCTTGCGGGCGCCGCGGGAAGAGACGAAGTATTCCAGCACGGTCAGGCCCTCGCGGTAGTTGGCCTTGATGGGGATCTCGATGGTCTTGCCGGAAGTGTTGGCGATCAGGCCGCGCATACCGGCCAGCTGGCGGATCTGCGCCAT